>JAAYLN010000237.1 GCA_012521875.1 Lentisphaerota bacterium
CGCGCCCGCCCCCGTGCGGCTGGCGGTGCTGGCGGCGGACAGCAGCGCCGCAACCGCCACGCTGGCCGACCTGCTGACGGTGCAACTGGCGCAGACGCCCGGCGTCGAGACCGTCGAGCGCGCCGAGATCGAGCGGGTGCAGGAGGAGCAGAAGCTGACCGCCGAGGGGCTGGTAGAAGCCTCCACCCGAGTGCAACTTGGGCGTATCCTCCGTGCTGCAGGACTGGTCTTCGTGCAACGGGAGGCGGGCGGGGATCGCATCCTGATTCGTCTGGTCGAGACCCGCGGCGGGTTTGTGGCCGGTTTTAGCACATGGCCCGCCAAGCCGCAATCGCAGGCGGTTGCCATCGCGGCCGCGCTCGGCGGCATGCTGCCCAAGCTGGGGCTCGACCTGTCGCGGCAGACTGCCGTCAGTCTGCTGCGCTTCTCCACGGCACTGCTGCCTTCAGACGCGCCGCATCCCCTGGAGGCACGCTTCGAGGCGCTCATGACCACACATCTTATGGAGCACCTCTGCAAGGAGTCCGGCATCGTCGTGACCGAGCGCCGCAAGCTGGGCGATGTGGCCCGGGAGAAACAGTTGAGCGCCGGGACGGGGGAATTGACTGTCGGTGTGCTGCTTGTGGATGGCGAACTGGTGACGTCGGAACATCTGCGGACACCGGATGGGGACGAGATGGTGACCCTGACGGTGCGCATCCGCGATATGGCGAGCGGTTCGCAGACGCCAATCGTCCAGAGTGGTGCAAGGAAGGATCTGGGACGGCTCATGGCGAACGCGGCGGAAGCCGCGGCTGATGCCGTGCTAAAGCACCGGCAGGCAAGGCGGAAAGGGGAGTTGCCGCAGGGCGAGGCCGAGAGCCTGTTGTTTCTGGCGCGACAGAAGCGGATTGTGTGGGCCGGCGAGGCCGCCTATGCGCTCGACCCTACGAACAGAGTTGTTCAAAACGCCTACCTCAAGTCGCTGCTTGGCGAAGCCAGTTTCACCCAGCGGTATCGGGCAGTGCCCAGGGATGTCTATTTAAAGATGGCCTTTGCCTTGGCCAGGGCGGAGCTGGTTGCGCGCGAGCAGGGCATCTCGTTGTGGGTCGCCATGAAAGAAGACCGTGATGCCATACGACGCAATCTCGAGCATGCGATCACACATTCTGACCCTGAAATCATGAAATTGCTCCGACCGTTTCGCGCCACCATGCGGCGGGAACTCGAGGCCGTGGCGCAGAAAGCGAGAGATCCCGTCCGTAAGGGGTTCGACTATGCCACACTGGTGGAATGGTCCGTGGCGTTGTACGATACGCCTGGGGATCGTATGGACTTCATCAGCTCCTTGTTCGACAGAGTTGTCACAGAGGCCGTCTGGGAGGGGGTGACGCGCGACTTCCTTGTTTCGTATCTGCTGTCGCAGCATGGGTGGCCCGCCGCGTTCCTGGCCGAACAAGGCATCCACGCCGACCCGGTACGGCGGTTCTACGGAAAGTATGGCTTGATGCGCAAGACCTTCGATCCGCCGACTCAGCCTGCGCACGCGCGCGGGGCCCTGAACGCGCTGGCCGATCTGCTGCAACATCCGGGTGCTTTCGGCAGCTATCTGGTCATGCCCCGCGTAGGCACAAACCCATGGCTCTCCGAGGCCCTGCAGGAGATCTGCGCGCGCTATCCCGATTACTCACCAGAGGTCAAACGCACATTGTTTGCGGCTATGCGTGAAATGCATGCCGCCGGCGACCATCGTGCCCTGTACTTGCTGCAGCCGGCGATTCATCTGCGCGGGTTGCCAGAGAGTGCGGTGCTTCCATGGTTGGACGAGGTGGCGGCATCGCGGGTTGGTGCGCCGCAGCCAGAATACCTGATCGGCAAGATGTTCCAGGAACTGGCCTTGTTGCGGCAGGAGCTTAGGGAGAAGGTGGCACAAGCCGTTCCTCCCCCCGCTGCGGCACCGCGTTTCCGGCGCGAGGTGCTGTTGCAGCGCAGTACCGCCGATCCCGCCTGGCGCATGGGTGGCGGGGTGGATGAGAGCCCTCATTTTGGTTCGCGTGGGCGGGAGACGGCTGTCCGCTATGTTAAGATGCATGGGCCGCATCGCCTGTTGATCGACGGCGATACCCTGTGGATTGGAGTGGCAGGCGGGTGCGAGACACGCAGGCGGGATAAGGTGGCTGTTACACGGAATAGATGCGGACTGGCCAGCTACGACCTGCCGACCCGGACAATCCGCTCAACGCGGTCGGGCTGGCTGGAGAGCCCCGTTGATCCGCAGAACACTGGGAGCCCGGTTCGCTGTGTAGCGCACAACAGCATTAATTACATGACCCCGCTTCATCCGCTTGGCAGATGGCGCGACTGGATCGTCATGGCGTACTATGGTGCTGGAATCGTGTTGTTCCCGGTCGATTCTCCTGCAGGAAACACCGGTTTGTCGGATGTGATATTGCTAGACACGGATAACGGGTTGCCCGTCAACCATGTGAATGGGTGGACGACACTGGGCTCCACGCTTTACATCCTTCTCCAGGACCGCTTCGTCATGACATGGAATGCGGATACCCGTGCGTTGGTGATGCTGTTTGACAACATGCGGCAAATCACCGGTGTGTCCATGCCCGAGCATGACAAATTCACGATCAACGAGCTATGGGCAGATGCGGCCACGCAGCAGTTGTTTTTCACTGGGCAACTCTGGCAAAGAGACGGCATGGAATCCTGGAGTGGTTCGCGAGAGGGGCCGGGTTGCCTCGCCTATCACCCGGCGTCGGCGCAATGGAGCTTTGCTTTTGTAAAGAACATGCCACCCCGCCCTGCGGCACCGGCCGACCCGCGTGCCGAAGCACGCAAAATCCTCGAGGCTGAGGGCAATGGTGCCATTCTGGATGTGGGCGTCTGGCAAGGCAGGATTCTGGCCCTGATCGCCAGTGATGAGTCATGGCGGCTAGAACTATTGACGGAGGAGTGATCCATGAATCTGGCATCCATTTTCAATACACGCACGACAGCTCCTCTGCCGATACCCGTCCTCAGCCTGTTGATATTGATGGCGGCCTTCATCATGGTTGCCGTCGCAACGTCCGGCACGCCGGAAATTCATGCCGCCAGCACACAGGAACTGGCGGACATATCCAAGCAACTTGATCAGGCGATCACCGCCCTGCGTTCCGGCCGGCAGCCGACTGCCGCGGAGCAAGCCCGCAACCAGGATGCCTTCATGCGGCTCGAAAGTATTTTGTTCCGGAAACACGATGTGAGGGATAATGCTGTCCTGCCCGAACCGGACCGGACGGATTACTACCTGAACGCGATCAAGATGAGCCTGCTTGATCCGAAACGTCACGGAGGCTGGGCCTTCCGTTCGCCACTGAGCCAGGCAGTGAGGTTGGAATTGCTGCATCGCCTGGATCGGCGATACGATCCTTTCCTTGCGTTTTCCGCGCTCTTCCCGGCGCTGAAACGGGGCGAGACCGAATATGCCGTCGGCGCGTACGAGGCGCTTGCGGCAAGCGATCCCTTCCTCGCCGGCAAGGTGCTTGAATGGTCGGCGGAATACCAGGACGGGGAATTGGATTGGCTGGGCATGCACTATCTGCGGATGGGGCAGACCAACAAGGTGCAGCAAGTCATTGCCGACGCCAGGCGAATCGGAACCGAACTTGCACTGATGTCGGCAGGCGCGTTTCTGGAACGCATGGGCGACTATTCCGAGGCCGAGACCGTGTTGAGCCAGGTTCGGAACGATGATTTCCGGAACAATCTGCTGAGTACCCTCTATTCCAGAAATCCAAGGGAAGCGGGTGCCGACGGCATCTCTTTTCGACAGCGCCTCGACGCCATGCAGAAGCGCCTCTTCACCTCGGGTTTACAACCCGTGGCTCTCGCGGACTGCACAGCACCGCCACGTTCCGGGGTGACGTTCGACGACGATAGAGCCGTTCTTCACAGCATTGGCATGAAGGCGGGCGATGTGATCGTGGCTGTGGATGGCTACCGTGTTGAAAACCGGCAGCAGTACAACTACGTCCGGAATTTAGATCCCGACAATGCCCGCATGATTCTGATAGTCTGGGACGGCAAACGCTATACGGAAATCGACGCTTGGATAGAGAATCGCAGGTTTGGCCTCAAGATGAGAGACCATGAGCCCCTGCAATAGCCGCCGAACTCGCACGGTACCGCAGCGATATAGTCCAGGCCGGGATCGACGCGGCCCACAAGGCGCTAGGGCGGAGTCTAATGCAACTCCGTTCGGCGGCTCCGTTGCCCCCGGTGGAGCCCGGCCCCTACTGGCAGGCCTATCGTATCGAACCCGTTGAAATGGGCGCAACGCGTCAAGGTGGCGGGGAACTGCGGCTAGGCAAGCGTATTGGCGACCGGCTGGCCCTGGTATGGGCGACAACCAGGAATGACGCGCCCGCCGCATTCCGTGCCGAGGTGTGCAGTCTGGACGGCAAGCCCATGCGCTCTTTTCCTCTCTTCGTCCAGAGTGCCGATGCCAAGACGAAAGAGCCGGTCGAGCCACGCGATGTGACGCTGGACGATGAGCGCGTTTTCGTGGCCGCCGGCGCCGCCGGACTGCTGGTCTTCAGCCGCTCGGACGCGCGGCTATGCGGCGGGCCGGAAGGCTTGCCGCGTGCGCCTCTGGCAACCGTTGCCGCCATCGGCGGCAAGGTGGTCATGGGGTTCGACACCGACTACCTCGGAACCTTCGATGCGCGTTCGGGGCAGTTCGCGGAGATTGCCTACAGCCGCTCGCTCCTCAAGCGCAATCCGCTGGACGGTTGCCGGCAGCGCTTCAGCGTCCGCGCCATGGCGGCGGATCCTGAACGCGCGTGCGTCTGGCTCACCACGCGCCAGCCCGATGGCGTCTGGCGGCTCTCACTGCAGGACAGCCGGATTGACTTGGTCGGCGGCAACCGCTTCTTCGATAATCTCAGCGTGGACGGCGGCATGCTTCTGGGGGCATGGCACGCGGGACTGGCCAGCTATAATCCGGAGACGCGGCAATGGTCGCCGGTTCCCTTGTACGGCCACCCCGGCGCCTATCTGGAGCCGCGGCATGTGCTGCTGGGCCACGACATCATCAGCGCGGGCATGGCGGGCGGCGGCGCCGTGGTCAGCGGCGGCAGCAGTTTCGTGTTCCGCGGACAGAAGGGGCTCTACCTGCACAAGCGCATTGCGCGGGATTCCTTTCATCTTCCGCTTGAGACCGGCGGACAGCCCGCACATGTTATATTCCTCATCAAGACCTCGGACGGGACGGCCCTGGCCGGCACCCGTGAAGGGAGCTTCTGGCGCCTGACGCGCCTCGGCGCGACGCCGGAAGAGGAATCCCTCGTGCGCCAGGAGCAGGCGCTGGACGCTTTCGTTGCGGCGCAGACCAACCGTGTCCACGTCCGGAGCGTCGCCGCATCCTCGACGGCGGGCGCGGATTATGCGGCAACCAACCTGTGCGATGGCCTTGATGGCACCTGCTGGGCGGCGGCCGCCAGCGAGACCAATGGGGCGTGGTTCGAGATTGAACTCGAGCGCCCCGTGCGGTTGTCGAGCCTCAGGATTGTCAACGGCTGGGTGCCCGACGCGCAGCATCGCACGCACTATCCCGTCAACCACCGCGTCCGGCGGTTTGACGTGGCCACGGATGCCGGGGAACGGGCACACCTCGACGTCGAGGATCACAACGATCCGCAGTTCATCCGCCCCGCCTTCGGCAGGCCCGTCCGCCGCCTGCGCTTCACCGTCGGGGCGATTCACGAGTCGGAAGTGGTTGACATGGAGGATCCGCCTTGGCTGAACCTCTCGGAAATCACGTTCTACGGGCATCCTGAGGAGAACGCCATGTAATCGGCTGAGTTCTTGAGTTCCTGATTAATCCGCACCGGGAATAAAGCACCAGTTCCTGAGAGGTCAAATGATGAAAACAGTACGATCAGTTGTTGCCGTAGTGGTATGCATCGTGGCGGCGGCCTTGGCCGTAGCCGTGTACATGCGGTATCACAACATTTCACATGACGAAGCGGAACCCGCGCCAAAGCCGGCGACGCCGTTGGAATTGGCGTCCTTGGCGGAGCAGGATAAGATCGCCAGGCAGTGCCTCTTCATAGGCCAGGGCCACCACGTCGGCTTCATGAGCCGCTCTGGCGAGCTTGTGACGCCACCCCGCTTCTGCTATGCCAGCGAATATTGCGATGACGGCGGCATGTTAGTGTGCGTGGATGACGGCGAAAAAGAACCATACGGCTGGTATTTTGCCAACAGCACTGGTGCCGTTATCAACACAACACCTGTTAATTTCCTGTGGCAATACGACTTCGCGAACCCTGAGCCGAGGTTCACGGCGCCCGATGGGTTCGCGATCGTCAGCACTATCACGAACGACAAGGCCTATGTTCACATGGGGAGCGATGGGCGGATAGGGTCGCGTGCCGATCCTGGCAAGCATCATCCGCGGGTACGGTATGGAATTGTAGGCGACAAGGTGCGTCTTGAGTCGCCCGCCGGTGTTCCGCTGACCGATGTCCTTTACGACGATGCGCTTCGGGCGCGTGGGTGCATTCCGGTGCGCATTGGCCAGAAGTCGGGGTTTGTTGATGAGCAGGCCCGCCCGGTGTGGCCGCTGGAGTTCGATGGTGTCGAGTACAGTTGGAAAGGCTATTGCAAGGGCAGTTGGCAGGGCTGCTTATGGATAATCCGTCAGGGCGGCCTGTGCGGCGCGATGGATGAGGAGGGACGCTTTCTGGTGCCGGTCCGTTTCGAGCAACTGGGTGCATACGAATACGGCATGATGGCTGCGAAAGAGAACGGCAAATGGGGCGTTGTCGGCAAGGATGGAAGCCGCATGATAGCGGCGGCATACGACGAAATCCGCTTCGCAAACGCGGACTCGGTATGGTGCGGAAGGGACGGCAAACTGGGACTCTACTCCCGTAACGGCGACAATCTGCTTCCTCACGCATACGACGACATCCGCTTCGAAAGCGGTAGCCCGGTATGGTGCAGGCAGGAGGGGCGCTGGGGCTATGTGAAACTTGACGGCAAGTGGGTTGTACCGCCGCGCTACGAGGAGGCCGGCGCCTTCCACAACGGCTTCGCCGCAGTGAGGCAGGACGGCAAGGTCGGCCTGATTGACCGGCGCGGCAGAATCAGGGTGCCATTCCGCTACGCCGATGCCGGCTACGTGCGCGACGGACGCTTCCCGGCAGCGGTCGAGCAGGATGGCAGGCTGCTCTGGGGCATTGCAGACCTCGAGGGCAACACCATCCTGCCGCACGAGTACGACTGCGTCGAATGGGATGACCTGACGCCAGGCAAGAACCGCTACTACGGCAAGCGCGGATGGTCGGAGATATGGTAGTTAAGGTATTGCATCTTGCCCTGTTGCAGTCTATAATGCCCACAAACAGTGGAAATTACGGAGCAGTTGCGATGACCAGTGAGAAAGAGACAGAGCAGAAACCTAAAGAAGAGACAGCGGCCGTGAACCAGGATGGCGCTGGCAAGGCTGGCACCGCATCCGCCGGCGAGAAGAAGGCGGGCGAGGCTGGCACCGTGTCCGCCGAAGAGAAGAAGACCGGCGCGGCTGATACCGCATCCGCCGACGAGAAGAAGGTCGGTGAGGCTGACACAGCATCCGCCGACGAAAAGAAGGCGGCGCGCGAGCCTGTCGGGCTGTTCAGGCGGATTGCGGCCCTGTTCGGCCTGAAGGGCGGTAGTCAAAAAACTGACGAATACGTGGTGCTGCCGCTTGGCGGATCAGCCCCTCCAATCCGCAGGGGCCTGGCCGGGCTTTTCCTGCATGCCAGGAAACAATGCGTGAACCAGGTTTCCTTCCGTCTCAACGAGGATAACACAGAGTTTCTATTGGACGGCAATGCGTTCCAAAAAACCCAGGCTAGCGCGTTTGCCAGAATTGTCTCCGAGTTGCTTCGCGTAGCCCGTATAAAGATCCGAGGTGATCAGACGGTGCTGGAGAAGACCGAGCTGCGGGTGCAGATCGTGGACAACAAGGAAATCTGGCAGATGTCCTCCAGCGATATCGGAAAGGAACTGGTGCTGGAGCGTGCCGAGCCCCTGGAGCCGCCCAAGGAGAAGCCTGCGGAGCCGTCAAAGGATACCCCCAGGGCTGCGCCCAAGGCACCCCCCAAGGTGGCACCCAAGGGGTTGCCTAAGAAGTCGCCCAAGGGGTTGCCCAAGGGGGCGCTCAAGAAGTCACCCGCGGTTTCGCCCGGGAAGACGTCCGGGGAGTCATCCGCGGATTCGTCCAAGGATTCGGCCAAGGACACTCCCGCTGAGCCGCCCAAGGATACCCCTGCGGAGCCGCCCAAGGATACCCCTGCGGAGCCGCCCAAGGATACCCCTGCGGAGCCGCCCAAGGATTCGGCCAAGGATTCACCTGCGGATTCGGCCAAGGAGGCGCCAGCGGAGTCGGCTAAGGATGCCTCAAAAGAGACACCCGCAAAGTAGCCATTGGCGATAGCCATCTTCGACGGGGGCGACTGGGGTCGATGGGGGTCGAGTTTCCGGGGAAGCTCATGCGATGGCACGCAAGCGCCTGGAGCCCGCGGTCTCCGCGGCATGTCCCGCAGCAAGGCGCTCGACGCCGCGCCTGTGCCGGCCACCACGCCATTGATACCCGTCAAAACGCCAAGCATGCCCCTTGCCGGAGTACCGCCTTCAGGGACTGGTCGTTCATCAATCAACCACAGGCCCTTGATTGAACCCGTCCGTCAAGATAAATGGCGCTATCATTGAACAGAATAATTGAAGCATGTCCGCTTCGCCGCCACGACTTTGGACCTTCACGGTGAACCATGTGCGAGCCACCCCGGGAACTTCACCTTTTGCAGCGCGCTTTAGTTCAAGTCCATGTTTCCCTTCCTCTCTGCAACATGTAATGTGAAAAGGGATTACACCGATCTGGATACGCAGCAGTTTCGTCCTGTCGCTGTACAAGTGCAATCGGGTACCAAGCATGCTTTGCCTTAGGACTCCGACTTCCCGTTCTTCAGCATCATAGACTATTGTCTCATTGCGAAAAGGACTGCCGCACTCACTGCCCAACGCAGAGAATAGCTGACACGCTGCCGAACAGTCTGTTTCACGTTGTAAACGAAGCCGCCAGAAATCGGTGGCACCTCTTTGCCGACCTCCAGACAGGCGATACTGGCATACTCCTTGATGGTCATACACTAAGGCTTGCGTTCCTTTTGCGACAAGACGGTGAGACGGGTAAACGATGTACAGAGGGAATACAGGCCGCGACGGAGGGCTGCAATCCTGTCCGTAAGGGTATGGTTTGAGCGTCATCGTCTTCAGAGCCTCGCTAGACCATTACGGTTGTATCCCAAGACCTGACACGCAAAGAAAATCAAACATGCCAAGAACGTTCTCATCTGCAAAGCCCCATTCTCACCGATGTTGTACCATAACAGGGATTATACCCTGCAAGGGTGCGAGTTACAACCCTCGAAGAGTTCGAACACTTTGTCCCTGCACTTTATCCCTACGCTTTGTCGGCTACACCTCGTCTAAACACTTTGTCCCTACGCTTTGTTGGAATCACTTCAGCCGCCAGATTGTCCGACAAAGTGTGGAGACTAAGTGCGGGGACGAAGCGTAAAGGGACAAAGTGTAGAGACAAGGTGTGGAGACAAGGTGTATATGCGCGAAGCACCCACTTAAACCCACACTTAATCCCACTCTTAAACGGCACACTTCATCCACCCGCTTACTCTTTCGCATCCGACAAAGCGTAGGGACAAGGTGCGGAGACGAAGCGTATCCGACAAAGCGTGGAGACAAAGCGTGGAGACAAGGTGTGAAGACAAGGTGTAGGAGACAAGGTGTGGAGACAAGGTGTATTGTTGCTCCCCTGTCACCAACCGATTACCATGCAGCCCCAGAAAACGGTAGACAGCAAAACGAACCCGGCATTAAGATATGCATAATCCTGACTGAACCCCGGCAACCTTCAAGCAGGAACGAGACCACCATGAACGATCTACAGGCACTCTCGCGGATCCGCCCAGGCGTTACCGCCCCTATTCCATCGTCCACAACTGGCCCGACAGCCACCGCACCACGCTGATGGACGCCATCGCGGCCTACGGCTTCGGCGGCGTCGTCACCAACGTGGCCTTCAGGGACGGCTTTACCCTGAACCCCGCCAACCTCGCCGACTTCCCGCGGATCCTCGCCGAACTGGAGGAGCGCGGCCTGGCCTACTGGCTCTACGACGAGAACGGCTACCCGAGCGGCTACGTGGGCGGCGCCACCCTCGATGGCCACCCCGAACTCGCGGCGCGCGGCTTCTACATGCGCCGCCGCGCGGCCTAC
>JAAYLN010000029.1 GCA_012521875.1 Lentisphaerota bacterium
CTTGGTTGAATCGCACAGAATCCAGAATCCAGAATCCGGTATCCAGAATATTGCAAGGCAACAATTTGAGTGTTTTGCCGTCCATTCAGGATGTGTGTCCCAATTGCATGGACACGAAAAGGGAAGCAAAAGAAGGCGCTTTTTCATTCTGAATTCTGAATTCTGGATTCTGGATTCTGGGTGCGCATCCACTATTGTGGAGCGCACCCTAGTGCGCCACGCGGGGTGACCGAACAAACCGTTTTGTATCAGCATCAGGCGTCTACCTTGCATACGCAGCGTCCCCGCCGCAGGGTACCGTCGCATGCCAGTTCTGTGCCCGCCGTTGACGGCGGGTGGCGCGCCTCCCTCTCCGCATCCACGCGTCCCCTCTCCTTTTACACTCTCCGATCATACGACTGAGTCGTATGATCAACATGCGGGCGGGATAGAGCTTCGCGCATGATGCAGCGCGCTGCGCCCCCCTCCGCGCCTCCGTGCCTCCGTGAGAGACTTCCCCCGCTGGCAGCGAATCGGTATTGGGTAATAGGTATTCCTAATGGGTAGTTTATTAGGTAATGCCTCTTTTTTGGGGGCGTTAAAAGTCTCTTGTTCTTTATCGTGAATCTGCCATAATGATTTTGCCTTTAACGGCATGGTATGGAACCGGTACAAGAAGGAACGATCATGAGAAAACTGCTGATCACTGGTTTGGCGATTGCGATGCTGGCGGGCACGGCGGCCATGGCGGCGCCGGAACGCCGCGGCGGCCTTATCGGCGGCCTCTATGGCTGCTGCTTCGGGCTGCGCGGTGCGGCGGCCTATAACGATGGCAAGGATGTCGTGGCCATGGAGTGGGTCGACGCCCTGCTGACGTGCCACATCTGGGCCTTCATCCAGGGCTGGTCGGGCACCACCACGGCCGACCTCAAGGAACAGTACGGTAACAGGTTCTTCTAGGAACCCGCAGAACCTCAGGCCCATGAAGCGCTGCCTGCTTCTCTGGGGCGTGGCCCTGGTCGTCGTTTGCACGGAGGCCGGGGCCGGTACGCTGTGGCAGAGGGCTATCGCGCCCTATGCCGCCGTCAGCAACCTGAGCTGCGAGGTCCGGCGTGACGCGCCGTTGCCGTCAGGCGGCACGGCGCGCATGCTGAGCCGTGTGGATTTTGCGCGCGGCGACCGCATGCATGTCGAGACGGTGGCCCCGCTGGCGCGCCGCATCGTCTGCGACGGCACGCGTTTCCGCGTACACATGGAGGGCGAGCCGAACGGCTACGAAGCTGCGGTGAGCAACCTTCCCGCCGTCATGCTCGTCAACCTCCGCTCGGTTCCCGGCTCGCCCGAGATGGCGCTCCAGCCGCTGGCGGGTGTGAAGGAGGTGCCGCTGCCGGCCACTTCCGCCTATCCCCGGCGCGCGGGATACGACAACGGCAAGACGTTCACCGTGGTTTCGCTCGATGATGCCGGGCGGCTGGCGCTGATCGAGGTCTTTGATGGCGCCGGCATGCCAAAGCGGGTCGCCACCACTAAGTTCACTGGCTACCGCGAGGCGCTGCCGGGCGTCTGGTTTGCCACGGTCCAGAAGACAGAGGCCAAACTCCGCGGCAAAATGCGAACCGAAACGCAGCGCATCAGCAACCTGACGGTCAACGGCACGATCCCCGAAAGGCGCTTCGATCCCGAGGCCTTCTTCGAGGGCATCACGTTTGTCGACGACCCTGAGGCGCTGGAAGAGTAGCCGTATCAGAAAGTGTGCTGTTTTTGAAAGAGCCTCTTGCAAAACCCCTTGCTTGCAGGTGTGGCACGGGCATCCTGCCACGTGCCTGCGGGCAATGTGTCCGGCAGATGCGCCCGTGGCATGGGCGTCCCGCCCATGGACAGATCACGGGCAGGATGCCCGTGCCACGTGCCTGCAAGGATTTTGCAAGAGTTTCCAGATTGAATGGAGGTGGTGCCGAGTGGGCGGCAGGAATGTGACCATCGCCCGGGCCATGGCCTGCGGGTTCCTGTTGCTACTGGGCTTTGCTGTGCCCATTATGGCGGACGAAGCGCCCGGCGCTGATCTGCGCCTGGCCGAGGCTTTGGCGGCCGAGGGTCAATGGGCGCTCGCGCTGGCCGAGTGCCGCCGCGCGGAACTGGCGGCACCGGAGTCGCCGACGGCCGACCGCGCGCGCCAACTGGCCGTCACCGCCCGCCAACAACTCGCCGGCACCACGAACAACCATGCCAGGCTCCGGTGGTCATCCCTGCCGGTGCTGGCCTCCCGTCTGCTGGTGGGCTTCTACCGGCGGCAGGTCGGGCCGGCCATCGGCAGCCGCTGCGAGCTGCATCCAAGCTGCTCGGCCTACCTGCTGGAGGCGTGCCGGGCGCATGGAATACTCGGCTTTGCCCTGCTGGGCGACCGACTGTTCCGCGAGCCGGCCGTCTCAGGTGCGCGTGAACGGATGATCACCCTGCCCGGCGGCCGCCGCAAGGTGGCCGATCCGCTTTCCGATCACGACTTCTGGATGGAGAAGCAGCCATGAGAGGCTCTTGCAAAACCTCTCGCGGCATGGGCGTCCCGCCCATGAAGCACGGGCAGGATGCCCGCGCCGCAACCGCAGGCAAAGGGAGTTGCAAGAACCTTGTGCGGCACTTGCGCCGCATCGTTGCGGTCGCTGGGTTTCTGCTGGTGGTACTCCATATCCGCGCCGACAGTGCGGTGCTCGCCCGTGCATTGGAGCAGGAGGGACAGCATAGCCTGGCGGCGCTGGAGTACCGCCGTGCCGCCCTCGCCGCGACCAATGCCGCCGACGCCGCCCGCTGGCACTGGCTGGCCGCCCATGCCTATGCCGCCGGGCACGAGTGGAAACTGGCCGGGCACATGCTCGACCTGGTCGAGGAGACCGGCTTGTCCGGGCTGGATGTGCCGCTGGTCTGGCTGCGGGCGGAGCAGACCCTGGCCGAGCGTGACTGGCCTGCGGCGGATTTCTATTTCGACAGTCTGGTGCGCCGTGCCGAAGGGGCGGAGTGGCAGGCCTATGCCCAGCGTGGACGGTCGATCGCGCGGCTGCGGCGTGGCGATGTGGCCGGCGCGCGCGGGGGGCTGGAGGGCGCACCGCTGGAAGCTGCAGAGCGCTACGCCGCCGGACGTGATCGGCGGCCCTGGGTTGGCGGACTGCTCGGCCTGGTGCCGGGGCTGGGCTACTTCTACTCCGGCGAGATTGGCAACGGGGTGCGCTCGCTGCTGCTAAACAGCCTCTTCATCTGGGGGCTGGTCGAGACGGCGCAAGATGACCAGTGGGCCGTCTTCTCGGTGCTGGCGTTTGCCGAGTTCACGTGGTATTCCGGCAGCATCTATGGCGGCATTGACGCTGCCCACCGCTACAACCGCCGCCGTCTGGATGCGGCCGTGGACGCCTTGCGGGATGTTGAGCGGCCGCGCGCCGTCTATGACACGCTTCCCGTGCTCACGCTGCGGTTCGAGTTCTAGCTACCAGCTAGTGCATCGCGCTGCGCTTGCAGATGCTGATTTGCAGCAGGTCGTTGGTGAGGCGATAGGCGGGTGCGGGATTTGTCACGACCGCCGCCGGCAGCATGATGCAGTTCTTCTTGCGTACTATGGCGTCGCCGGGCAGACGGTGTGATGTGTAGATCGAGAGGCGCGAACCGTGCAACTGGAGATCTACCGTGTTCGTGGCGAGGTCGCGCAGGGCCAGCGAGAGGAGGAAGGCATCGGGGGACTCCGTCAGACGGATGGCCGACTTGCAGGCGTGGTGCAGCGGTGCCCCTGGGGGATGTGCCTGCCTGGCCGGCTGCCGTCCAAAGCCGGCGGGCAGGATGTTTCTGATCACCCGACGCGCCGGGACGTGCGCGGTGGTTGCGTCCGCATCGGGAACGGTTTGCCCGGCGTCGCTGGCCTGCCGGATATCATGGTTCCGCAGGAAAAGCGCGACCGCGAGACCGGCGGCCAGCGTTGCCAGCAGCAGGTTGATGCCTTTGATTTGTCTAGGACTGGGCAAAAATGGTTCCTTTCATTCTAGTGTACGCTTGTAATATGGGCAGGTTTTGTGCCATGAGGGAAGGGGGCAGTGGCAGTAGGCAGTGGCAGTAGGCAGTGGCAGTAGGCGGTGCTGCCGCCGGTGGCGGCAGGGGCGGCATGCGTGCCGCCCGTACAGTGCTGCGGAGAGCGCCGGAGTTCTAAAGCTCCGAAGATGCTCCCCCGATTGCTATCGATTGCATTCGATTGCTGTCGAAGGTGTGGCAGGCACTTCTTGCGCGACAAGTTGTCGTTGACGGCTGCGACAAGTTGTCGCATCATGGTGCGTATGCCGTATCGCAGGTCGCAAAATTTCTAGGGAACGGTTTTTGCTAATCCGTGTATCAGTCATGGCTCAGTCGCGTTCGTTAAAAATTGCCCATCGTTCTCCGCTCACGCTGGTGATTGCGGGGTTTCTGGTGGTGTTCGTCGTCCTGGCGGTTGCGTTCCTCGTGATTCTGGGCCGGGCGATGCATGCGCAGGTGCATTCCGCGGCGACGGAGCGTGTTGTGGCGGAGGGCAGCGAGCTGACGCGATTTCTGGGAGGAATGCCGTTCTGGAACGCGTCCAACGAGGTGGCATTGGCCTGGATGCGGCTGCCGTTTCTGGTGGATGGTCTGCACCGGGCGCAGTCGGGGCTGCAATATGTCGAGGTTTCGCGCGATGGCGTTAAGCTCTTCCATTGTCAGGCGGGCGATCCCCTGCCGGCCGGCAGCATGATTAGCCCGCCGCCTGCCAGCCGCTCGAACGAGGTTGCCGGGGTTTCGCCGGTCACGGTTTCGCATGAGATTCTCGACCTCTTCGGGGAGTCGGTGCCCGTGCTGGTCTTCCGGCAGTTCATTGACTATGAGGATGGCAGCCGGATCGAGGTGGAGATCGGCATGCGCCAGGAATCAATAGCGGTACGCGAGCGGCTCTCGACGGATGCCGTGCGCTGGATGCTGCGCCTGGCGGTGCTGATTCTGCTGCTGGCCGGGCTCTTCTTTATTGTAGTGACGATTGTCGCGGTACAGCGCGACCGCCGCATGGAGCGGCGGCAGCGGCGCGAGGAGCATCTGCTCTTTTCCGGCATGGTGGCCAACAGCATTGTGCACGACTTCCGCAATCCGATGTCCGCCGTGCGCCTTGATGCCCAGATGCTGGAGCGCGAGGCGCGCCGGCCGGATGGGCCGAGGGCCGAGCGCATGGGCGAACTGGCCGGGCGTATAGCACGCACGCTGACCCGCATGGACGGCGTCTTCCAGGAGTTTCTCTTCATGTCGCGTCCGGCGCAGGCGGGCGGCGGGAGTTTCGATCTGCGCCAGTGCCTGCGGGAGAGTGCCGAGACGCTGGCCGCGCGGCTTGAGCAGGCCCGTTTGCATGTGGAGTTCGACCTGCCGGAGAGTCCGGTACACGTAGATGTTTCCGAGCCGCCCCTGCGCCGTGCGCTGCTGAATGTGCTGCAGAACGCCATCCAGCACGCACCCGCCGACTCCGCGATTACAATCCGCCTCGCGCCCGATCCGCAGGATGCGCACCTGTGGTGTATCGAGATCGGCGACCGCGGGCCGGGCATTCCACCGGTGCGTCGCGAGAAGGTTTTTGAGATGTTTGTCACGACGCGCCCGGAGGGCACAGGTCTGGGGCTCTTCATGGCGCGCGCGGCCATGGCCCACTGCGGCGGCACGATTGTGGCTTTAGGACGTGACGGTGGCGGTACCATCATCCGCCTCACGCTGCCCCAGGCGGCCGGGCCCCGGGCCGCTGCCGACGATAATGCGAAAGGAACGAGTTAATGTCCATAAAACTGCTGGTGATCGAGGATGATCCCGACGGCGCCGCCTCGGTACGCGATGCCGCCACCGATGCGGGGTTCGATGTGGTGGTCGCCGCCACGGGCGAGGCCGGGGTGACGGCCTTCCGCGAGCAGCGTCCGGCGCTGGTGCTGACGGATCTGGTGCTGCCGGATATTGACGGCATCGAGGTGCTGCGCCGCATCCTGCAGCTCGACCGCCGCGTACCCGTGATCATGATGACGGCCTACGGCACGGTCGACTCTAGCGTGCGCGCTCTGCAGGCCGGTGCCTACGACTACATCCAGAAGCCGCTCAACCTCGACGAGCTCGAATCGACCCTGCACCGCGCCGCCGAGACCTGCCGCCTGCGCGACAGCGTCAACAACCTCTCCGCCTCGCTGCGCGACAAGTTCTCAGCGCGGGCGATGGTCGCCGAGTCGGAGCCCATGCGGGCCGTGATCGCGCAGATCGAGGCGCTGGCCGACACGATGGCGACCGTGATGATCCAGGGCGAGAGCGGCACCGGCAAGGAGCTGGTGGCGCGCGCACTCCACGCCGACAGCCGCCGCGCCACGGGGCCCTTTGTGGCGGTAAACTGCGGCGCCTTCGCCGAGTCGCTGCTCGAGTCGGAGCTCTTCGGCCACGAGAAGGGCGCCTTCACCGGAGCCTCGGCGCAGAGCAAGGGCGCCTTCGAGCGCGCCGACGGCGGCACGCTCTTCCTCGACGAGATTGGCGACGCCCCGCTCCCGGTGCAGGTCAAGCTGCTGCGGGCGCTCGAGGATCGCGAGATCCGCCGCGTGGGCGGGCAGCAGCCCTTCAAGGTAGACGTGCGCGTGGTCTCCGCCACCCACCGCGACCTCCACGAGCGCGTCGCCGAGGGGCTCTTCCGCGAGGATCTGCTCTACCGCGTCAATGTCGTCAACATCACGGTGCCGCCGCTGCGCGAGCGCATCGCCGATATCCGCCCGCTGGCCAACCGCTTCATCGCGCAGGCCTGCGAGCTGCACCAGCGCAAGGTGACGCGCGTCAACGAGAGCTTCTACCAGGCGCTGGAGCGCTACGAGTGGCCCGGCAACATCCGGCAGTTGCGCAACGTCGTCGAGGCGGCCGTGCTGCTCTGCACGGGGCCGGAGCTGACGGCGCAGTCGGTCTCGCTGCCCGCCGCGCCGCCGCGACCCGGGGGCGGCACCGACTCTTTCGAGCTGCCGGACGGCATGACGCTGGAGCAACTGGAACGCGCCATCCTGGTCAATACCCTGCGGCGCTACCAGGGCAACCGCACCCTGACTGCTGAGCGGCTCGGACTCTCGCGGCGCACCATCCAGCGCAAGATCAAGGAGCACGGTCTGAACTGCTAAAAGGTGACTAATGGCATGGATTGTGCTAATACTCTTTTTTTTAATTTCTGAACGCCCCGGCGTGTGCCTATACCGCACACGGCCGGGAGCTGACAACCAGAGGAGCCCGGGGACGGTGTGCCGCCGGGCACAGATAGGAGAATCGGGATGCTGACCATTTGCGATTTGAAGCGCAACTTCGGTCCGATCCAGGCGGTCCGCGGAGTCTCCTTCACCGTGGAAAAGGGTGAAGTGCTGGGATTCCTGGGGCCGAATGGAGCGGGCAAGTCGACGACCATGCGCATGATCACGGGCTTTCTGCCCCCAACCTCGGGCACGGCGATGATCTGCGGGTTCAACATACTGGAGACCCCTGTCGAGGCCAAGCGCTGCCTCGGCTACCTGCCGGAGAATGCGCCCAGCTACGGCAACATGCGCGTCGAGGAGTTCCTCGAGTTCATTGCCGCCATACGGGGCTACCGCGGCGACGAGCGCCGCCAGCGTGTCGATGCGGCCATCGAGAAGAGCCGCTTGCAAACTGTCCGTCACCGCCGCATCGAGGCGCTCTCCAAGGGCTTCCGCCAGCGCACCTGCTTCGCGCAGGCGATCCTCCACGATCCGCCCGTCCTGATCATGGACGAGCCGACCGACGGGCTCGATCCCAACCAGAAGTACGTCGTCCGCGAGATGATCAAGGAGATGGCCGCCGACAAGGCGATCATCATCTCGACCCACATCCTCGAGGAGGTCGACGCCGTCTGCACCCGCGCGATCATCATCGCCGACGGGCTGATCGTGGCCAACGGCACCCCCGACGAACTGCGTGCCCGCGACCCGCAGGGCCGTCTCGACAAGGTCTTCCGCGACCTGACCATGAATCCCGCATTCCCGGAGGTGTCCCATGCGTAGACAGCAGGTAATGACCATCTTCAAGCGCGAGATGAAGAGCTACTTCAGCTCGCCCGTGGCCTATGTCTTCCTCGTCGCCTTCCTGGTGCTGCTCGGCTTCCTGACCTTCTCGGTCTCGATGTTCTACGAGCGGCGCGAGGCCGATCTCAACTGGTTCTTCATCTGGCACCCGTGGGTGTACCTGCTGCTGGTGCCGGCCGCCACCATGGGCATCTGGGCCGAGGAGCGCCGCACCGGCACCATCGAGCTGCTGCTGACCCTGCCGGTGACGCTGGCCGAGGTGCTCGTCGGCAAGTTCCTCGCCGCCTGGAGCTTCATCGCCCTTGCCCTGGTGCTGACCTTCCCGATCGTGCTGACCACCGCCTGGCTTGGCGACCCCGACTTCGGCGTGATCGCCTGCGGCTACATCGGCTCCTTCCTGCTGGCGGGCGCCTGCGTCTCGATCGGCACGCTGATGTCGGCGCTGACCACGAACCAGGTCGTCAGCTTCGTCCTGGCGCTGGCCGCCTGCCTGCTGCTGATCCTGGCGGGCTTCGAGCCGGTAACCAACCTCTTCGTGCGCTGGGCGCCTATGGGCGTCGTGGAAGCCGTTGCCGAATGCAGCCTGCTGCAGCACTACGAATCACTCAAGCGCGGTGTGCTGGATCTCTACGACATCGCCTACTACATCGGCGTGATGATCTTCATGCTGGCCACCGCCCATGTGGTCGTGAACAACCGCAAGGCCGTTTAACGGCCGTTGGCCCGGGAGATTTGCAAGATGAAAAACAAGACCAAGACCAGAAACCTGTCATCCTACGGCAGCGGTGCCCTCGGACTGCTGCTGCTATTGCTGATCATCGGTGCCGTTGTCGTGACGCTCGGCAACCTGCGTCTGCGCCACGACTGCACCGAAGAGAAGCTCTTCACGCTCTCAAAGGGCTCACGCCGGCTGCTGGCCGAGCTGCCGGAGCATGTGACCATCAAGTTCTTCTTCAACCGCTCGTCGCCGAACGTGCCGATGTTCATCAAGTCCTACGCGCGCCAGGTCGAGGATCTGCTGAAGGAGTACGAGATCGCCGCGCAGGGGCGGCTTGTCGTCGAGACCTACGACCCCAAGGTTGATTCCGACGAGGAGGAGTGGGCGCAGCGCTACGGCATCCAGCCGCAGGCGACGGGCGTGATGACGCCGCCGCTCTACTTCGGCATCGTGGCCGTCTCGGGCGAGCGCGAGGAGACCCTGCCGGTACTCTCGCCCCAGAACGAGGCCACGCTCGAGTACGACCTGAGCCGCCTGATTTCGCGCGTCGCCACCGCCGTGCGCCCCGTCATCGGCGTCCTGAGCGATCTGCCGGTCATGGGCGTGCCCACCCAGCAGCATCAGATGATGCGTTCCGCGCCGCCCCAGCCCTGGTTCGCCATCCAGGAGCTGCAGCGCGACTTCGAGGTGCGCCCGGTCGCGCGCGACGTGACCACCATCGAGCCGTCCATCTCCACGCTGCTGGTGATCCATCCGAAGGATCTGCCCCAGAAGACGCTCTATGCCATTGACCAGTTCGTCATGCGCGGCGGGCGTCTCATCGCCTGCGTCGATCCGCTCTCGCTGGCCGACCTTAAGGCGCAGCAGCAGAACCAGATGGCCATGATGGGCATGGGCGGCCAGACCTCATCGACCCTCGGGCCGCTTTTCACGGCCTGGGGTATCGGCTTCGATACCGGCAAGCTGCTGGCCGACATGCGCGCCATCACGCGTGTTGGCGGCAACGGCCGCATCGAGGAGAGCCCCATCTTCCTCTCGCTGAGCGCCGCCAACATGAACCGCAAGGACCTGCTGACCGCCCAGCTCGACCAGATACTGATGCCCTTTGCCGGTGTTCTGAGCGATGCGACGGAAGACGGCATCACCTTCGAGCCGCTGATCACCTCATCCGATGCCGCCTGCCGCGTCGATACCCAGACGGCCATGTTCGGCACCGAGGCGCTGCGCGGCCAGCTCAGGGCCGACGGGCTGCGCCACGTGATCGCCGCGCGCCTGAGCGGCTCCTTCCGGAGCGCCTTCCCCGACGGCGCGCCCAAGGACGAGACGGCGCCGGATGAGGATGAGAGCGAGGCTCCACCCGCCGAGCCGGGCGGCGAACACCTCGCGGTCTGCGCCGCGCCCAACACCATGCTGGTGATCGCCGACTGCGACTTCCTCTCCAATGACGTCGCCGTCCGCGAGGTGAACACACCGTTCGGCTTCCGCACGCTGCAGGCGCAGGGCGACAACCTCGCCTTCCTCGCCAATGCCGTGGAGAAGCTCTCCGGCAGTGTCGAGCTGGCCTCGATCCGCTCGCGCGGCACCAGCCGCCGCCCCTTCACCCGCGTCGATGAGCTCGAGTTCCGCGCCGCGAGCGAGTGGCGCGACAAGGAGCAGAGCCTCAACGCCGAGCTGCAGCAGACCCAGCAGAAACTCAACGAGCTGCAGAGCCAGAAGCAGGCCTCCCAGAAGTACATCCTCTCAAAGGAGCAGGAGGAGGCCATCCAGCGCTTCCAGCAGAAGCAGATCGACGTCAAGGCGCAGCTAAAGCAGGTGCGGCGCAACCTCACCCGCGACATCGAGCGTCTCGGTGTGCGCGTCAAGGCGCTCAACATTGCCGGTATCCCCCTGCTGGTTATCATTGTCGGCATCACGCGCGGCATCCTGGGCCGCCGGAGCCAGTAGTAGTCACGGAAAGGAACGCTTCCATGAAAACCAAACATCTTGTTCTTCTGCTGATTGCCGCCCTGCTGCTCATCGGGCTGGCTACCTGGAGCGGCCGCCGGCGCCAGTCGCCCGCCGCCTCCCTCACGGGCACCCCCCTGCTGCCGGGCTTTGACGTCAACGCCGTGGCCGCCGTCGAGATCAGCGAGGGGGGGCAGACCCTGCGCCTCGCGCGCATCGACTCGGCCTGGTGCGTCACCAATGCCTACAACTATCCAGCCGATTTCCAGCGGCTGGTGCAGCGCCTGCTCGCACTGCGCGATGTCAAGATCGGGCAGGTGCAGCGGGGCATGAAGCTCGACGAGGCCGGTGCGACGCTCGTGAAGCTTTACGATTCACAGGGCGCCACGCTGGCCTCGCTGACCCTCGGACCCACGCGCCAGGCGCGCTCCGATGCCGGCGGCATGGGCTACTACCGGCCGAGCGAGGGACGCTATCTCTCGCGCAATGATGACGGACAAGTCTTCCTCGTCAAGGAGTCGCTCGAGGACTGGTCGACCGTCACGGAGAGCTGGCTCGATACGCAGATTCTGGGTATCTCCGCCGATGACATCGCCACCATCGAGATGCGTCCTGCCGCCGGCGGCGACGACGATGCCGTGGTGCTCGACCGCACCGCCGGCAGCCTGAAGCTCGTCGGACTCGACGAGGAGAAGGAGCAGTTCGAGAGCGGCCGTGCCAGCGGCGTCGAATCCGCGCTCACCTACCTGCGCTTCAACCGCATCGCCGATCCCAATCTTCCGGAGGAGACGCTGGGCTTCGCCACCGGCAACCTCTTCCGCGTGACCCTCAAGAACGGCGATATCTACAACGCCGCGCTGGGGGCTGCGGCCGAGGGCAGCCGCTACTTCAAGGTCGGTGTCGAGTCCGGCCCGCCCTCGACCAACGCGACCCTGCGCGCCGAGGCCGAGGCACGCGTGGCCTCCGCCAACGACCGCCTGGGCCGCTGGACATTCCTGATTGCCTCCTATTCGGCCGACAACATGGTGCGCACACGCGACGAGCTCGTGTCCGAGAAGCCCGCCGAGACCAACGCGCCCGCCGCGAGCGAACCCGCCGCCGCCGAGCCCGCGGCAGCGGAGCCCGCCGCGGCAGTCGTCACCGAGCCCGTTGCCGTGCCTGAAGCACCTGCCGCCGCGCCTGCGGCTGAGAAAGCTGTGGACAAGCCTGCCGCTGCGCCTGCCGCTGAGGCAACGGCCGAGAAGCCTGTGGACAAGCCTGCGGTTGAGAAACCGGCTTCGCCTGCCGTGGAGAAGCCCGCTGAAAAGCCCGCCGAGGCGCCTGCTGAAAAACCGGTCGTGCCTGCCGCCGACAAACCCGCGGACAAGCCGGCCGAGGCACCCGCCGCCGCGCCGGCCGCATAAGGAGTATCATGGATTTACAGAAAACCACCGATCTGATCGCCGCACAGGGCGAGTTGATCGAAAAGCTCCGCCAGGAGATCCACAAGGTTCTGGTAGGCCAGGAGAAGCTGGTTGACCGCATGCTGATCGCGCTGGTCAGCGGCGGGCATATCCTGCTGGAGGGCGTTCCCGGACTGGCCAAGACCACGGCGGTGCGCACGCTGGCGCAGGCGCTCGGCCTACAGTTCCAGCGCATCTCCTTCACGCCCGACCTGTTGCCCGCGGACGTCATCGGCACGCTGATCTACAGCCAAAAGGACGGCTCCTTCCTGCCCAAGATGGGACCGGTCTTCACCAACCTGCTGCTGGCCGACGAGATCAACCGCGCCCCGGCCAAGGTCCAGAGCGCGCTGCTCGAGGCCATGCAGGAGCAGCGCGTCACGCTGGGCGATACCACCTACGACCTGCCGTCGCCCTTCCTGGTGCTCGCGACGCAGAACCCGGTCGAGCAGAAGGGCACCTACCCGCTGCCCGAGGCGCAGGTTGACCGCTTCATGATGAAGTGCATCGTGGACTATCCCTCGCGCGACGATGAGCGGCGTATCATGAACCGCTTCTCGCGTCCCCTCAAGGCCGAGGTCACCACGGTTCTGGACGCCGGGCAGATCGCCACCCTGCGCAGCGTCCTCGACCAGGTCTATTGCGACGAGAAGGTCGGCGAGTATATCCTCGACATCGTGCAGGCCACCCGCCGGCCCGGGGATTTCGGCATGAAGGAGCTGGAGCACCAGATCGAGATGGGCGCCTCGCCGCGCGCTTCGCTCTGGCTCAATATCGGCGCCCGTGCCAACGCGATGCTCCGCGGACGCGCCTACGCCACGCCGCAGGACGTCAAGGAGATCGCCCCCGACGTGCTGCGCCACCGCATCATGCTCACCTACGAGGCCGAGGCCGAGGAGGTCGGTGCCGACCAGGTGGTCGGGACCATCCTCGGCACGATTCCCGTGCCCTGATGCGCAACGGTAGGGGACGCATGGCCAAACGCGGCACACGCCACGAGGAGACCTCCGCGCTGATGCGGCGCGTGGCCGGTATCCGTCTGCTCACCGTGCGTCTGGTCAACGAGCAGTTCGCCGGCGACTACCATTCGAGCTTCAAGGGGCAGGGCATCGAGTTCGACGAGGTGCGCCCCTACATCCCCGGCGACGACGTGCGCGCCATCGACTGGAACGTCACGGCGCGCACCGGCATGCCCCACATCAAGAGCTTTGCCGAGGAGCGCGAGCTTACCGTGATCTTCCTGGTGGACGTCTCGGGTTCGCAGGCCTTCGGCTCGGAGTCGCGCACCAAGTCGGAACTCGCCGCGCTGCTGACCTGCCTGCTGGCCATGGCGGCGGTGCAGAATGCCGACAAGGTTGGGCTGATTAACTTCAGCGACCGCATCGAGAAGGTCATTCCCCCGCGCAAGGGACGCACGGCCGTCATGCGCCTCGTGCGCGACGTGCTGGCCGCCGAGCGCGACACGCGGCAGGGCACCGACATCGCCGCCGCCCTGCGCTACCTCAACCGCATCCACAAGCGCCGCGCGCTGGTCTTCCTGCTCTCCGACTTCCAGGACAGCGACTACGCCGACGAGCTCCGCACCACGGCGCAGCGGCACGATCTGGTGGCGCTGGCCATCGAGGATCCGCGCGAGCTGGAGCTTCCGAATGCCGGCCTGGTCGAGGTGCAGGATCCGGAGAGCGGCGAGCTCGTGCTGCTCGATACCGCCTCGCCGCGCGTGCGGCAGCACCTGGCGCAGGCCGCCGCGGCCGAGCGCGAGGAATTGCGGCAGACGCTCCTGCGCTACGGCATCGACGGCGAGTGGTTCTCGACCCACGACAGCGACGACGCCACCGTCCATCGTCTGCGCCGACTCTTCCATCGCCGCGAACGGCGCGGCGGGAGGCGCCGCCGGTGAGCCGCTGTCTCAATATAGTAACGCCGACCGCCCCTGCGGGGCGGTTGGAACAGGCGGGAGACGCCACTTTGTCGCGAGCTTTGTCGCGAACTTTGTCGAAGGCGGAAGCGGGGCGCATGAAAAGACGTCGCAGCCTAGGATGCCCGTGCCACACCTCCAGACAAGGGGTTTTGCAAGAACCTCACGGGCAGGATGCCCGTGCCATGCTTGCAGGCACGCGGGGCAGGAGCCGCAATCTATCTCGGTTTTTCCGGTTGGGGACGGCACTGTCTCTCTGCTCCCGCAGTCTCCTGCTGCTGCTCCTGCTGCTGCTCGTCGGCTTCGCGCTGCCGCTGCGCGCCGACACCACCACCACGCCGCCGGCGGTGCTGCAGGAGAACCTCTCGTGGGGTTCGGTCGAGATCCTGCTGCGTGCCGAGCCGGCCGAGGTGCGCCTGGAGCAGGATCTCAACGTGGTGCTGACGGTCACGGCCCCCGCCACGCAGCAGGTGGATTTGCCCGATCTGCGCGACCGCTTCCAGGGCTTCACGGTGGCCGAGGGTTTCCCGCGTGACCCCGTCACGCTGCCCGACGGCCGCCGCAGCCGCGAGTACCGCTGGCGGCTGGTGCCCGGCGTGGCCTGCGCAGAGTACCGTCTGGCTCCCTTCGCCGTGACGGTACGCGATAGCGCGCCCGGCGCGGTGCCCGAGCGCAGTTTCGCCACGCGCCCCGTCGTTTTCCCCGCCGCGTCGCGGGATACCACGGTCACGGGCAGTGTCGAGCTGGATCCCAAGCCCTTCTGGATCGCCCCGACCCGCCGCATGATGTTCGGTATCCTGATCCTGGCCTGCCTGGCCGTGGTGCTGGTTATCTTTGTGGTACGCCTCATCGGCTACCTGCGCCATCAGGTGCGCCTGCGTCGCCTCGCGCCGGACGAGCGCGCCTTTTACGAGCTCGAGCGGCTCCTGGGCCGCCGCCTGGCCGAACAGGGGTTGTTCAAGGATTTCTACATCGAGCTGACGCAGGTGGTGCGGCGCTACATCGAGCGCACGCACGGCATCCGCGCTCCCGGACAGACCACCGAGGAGTTCCTGGCTGCCGCCCGGAACCATCCGGGCTTCAAGCCCAATGTGCTGGAACGGCTGCGCGACTTCCTGCAGTCGGCCGATCTGGTCAAGTTCGCCGGGCAGTCCTCGAACATCAGTGTGGCCGAGGGCGCCGTGCGTACCGCCCGGAGCTATATCGAGCAGGATGCCGCCGCCGTGCGCCAGGCGGCGGCTGAGACGGCGGGGAAGGGGAGCTGACCCGAATGTTCCGCTTTGCCACACCGCTCGCCTTCCTGCTCCTGATACCGTGGGGATTCGCCCTCTGGCGCCTCTTCCGGCGCGGTTCCCGCAGCGCGCTGCTCTATGCTCCCATGCACCGGCTGCCGGAGCGTACCGCAGGCTGGCGCAGCGTGGCGGCGCGGCTCATGCCCGTGCTCTTCGCCATCGGCACCCTGCTGCTGATCATCGCCGCCGCCCGCCCGCAGACCTTCTTCGCCCGCGAACGCCGCACCGTCGATGCCCTGGCAATCGCCATGGTGGTCGACGTCTCCGGCTCCATGGAGGCCCTCGATCTGACCGAAGGCTCGCCGACCGGCCCCAACTCGCAGACGCGGCTGGATGTGGTCAAGTCGGTCTTCGCCCGCTTCATCAAGCAGCGGCCCGACGACCTGATCGCGCTGATCGCCTTCGGCGGCTACGCCTCGACGCGCAGTCCGCTGACCGCCGACCATGCCGCCCTGCTGAAGATTCTCGAGGCCACCTCGATTCCGCAGAATTCCGTTGACGAGCACGGACGTACCGTCTCGCAGGAGGAGCTGCTGACGGCCATCGGCGACGGCCTGGCCACCGCCTGCGCCCGCCTGCAGGATGCCGAGCCCAAGACGCGGATCGTGGTGCTCCTGAGCGACGGCGAATCCAACACCGGCATCATCACGCCGGAGACGGCGGCCGAGACGGCCGCCAAGCTGGGCATGCGGGTCTATACCATCGGCGTCGGCTCCACCGGACGCGCCCCCTTCCGCGTGCGCGATGAATTCGGACGCGAGCGGGTCGTCTTTGGCGAGGTCAGGCTCAACGAGGCGCAGCTCCGCCACATCGCCGAGAAGACCTCGGGACGCTACTTCAACGTCCGCGACACCGAGGGCTTCCGTGAGGCGATGGATGCCATCAACGAGCTTGAGACCACGCGCATCACGCGCAATGTCTATAACCAGTATAACGAGAAGTTCCTGCCCTTCATGGTGCTCGGTACGCTGCTGGCGGCCGGTAGTGTTCTTCTTAACCTCTTTATTGTGCAACGTCCCCTGTAGTTGAAACCTGCCTATGCGCTTTGTCTATCCATGGTTGCTGACCGGTCTGCTGCTGCTCCCGCTGGTGGGGCTGCTCGGCTTCTGGGTGCTGCGCCTGGGCTCGCGGCGCATGGCGAACTTCGTCTCGCCCGAGATGCAGGCGCGCCTGGCCCCGCCGCGCAGCACGGCGAGGGTGGCCGTGCAGGTGTCGCTCATGCTGGCCGGCCTGCTGCTGCTCGTGCTGGCGGCGGCCCGCCCGCAGTGGGGGCGCGCCGAGCTGCGCGTGCAGGAGCGCGGGCGCAACCTGATGATCGCGCTCGACGTGTCGCGCTCGATGCTCGCGGCGGATGTCCACCCGAACCGCCTCGAACGCGCCAAGACCGACCTGCTCGACCTGCTGGCGGAGCTGCGCGGCGACCGTGCCGGTCTGCTGGTCTTCCGCGGCCGGGCCAACCTGCTCTGTCCGCTCACCACCGACCGCGCCTTCCTGCGGCAGGCGCTCGATGGCGTCTCGATCGACTCCGCGCCGCGCGGCGAGACCGATCTGGCCGACGCCATTCAGAAGTCGCTCGACGCGCTGGAGTCGGCCTACGATCAGAACAACGCCATCCTGCTTATTACAGACGGCGAGGATCTGGCCGGCCGCGCGCTTGCCACGGCCAAACGCGCCGCCGCGCGTGGTATTCCCATCTTCACCGTGGGCATCGGCGATCCCAAGGGGGCGGCGGTGCCCGGCGTTGACGGCAAGGGCACGCTGCAGTTTCAGGGCGCGCCGGTGGTGTCGCGCATGGAGGAGGCCACGCTGGAGGCCATCGCGCGCGCCACGGGCGGCACCTATATTCCGCTGGCCACCTCGGGCACCGCCAGCACCACGCTGGGCGCGATCTACCGTCAGCACCTGACGCGCGTGGCGGCGCGTGAATTCGAGGAGCAGTTGGAGCGCCGCTACATCGAGCGCTACCAGCTCTTTCTGGTGCCGGCCATCCTGCTGCTGCTGGGCACGGCGATGCTCAGCCGCGGCCGCATGGCGGGTGGCGGACGCGCCAAACGTACCGCGAGCGCACCGGAAGCCGCCGCGGCGCGCGGTCCTGACACCGCCACGCTGGCGCTCCTGCTGACTGCATTTGTTTTCACGGGCACGGTACAGGCCCAGACCGGCGGGGACGACCCGACTGCCGGCCAGCCGCCGCCGTCCGTACCGTCAGCCTCGTCCGTCGCCGATACGAATGCACCCTCGGTACCGCCGGGACGCGAGGGGGCGCGCATGGCGCAGCGCCTTTACCGGCAAGGCGACTATGCCGCGGCCGCCAGGGCCTATCTCGAGGCCGCGCGCGGTGTCGATCCCGCCGAAGCCAACCGCTACCGTTACAATGCGGCGCTGGCGCGGTACAAGGACAACGATGCCGCCGGTGCCGCCGAGACGGTCTACCCCATGACCATGCTGCCGGGACAGGCGGCCGCGGCCGAGCTCTACGGGGCGGCACGCTTCCAGGAGGCGGAGGATCCGGCTGCCGCCACCAACACCGCCGTGCGCTTCAAGGCGCTCGAGGAGGCCGGCGCCGGCTTCCAGCAGGCCCTGCGCCAGGCGCCCGAGGACGCGCGCCGCCAGCGCAACCTCGACCGCTCCATCAAGCACCTGCCCGTGCTGCGCGAGTCGGCGCATATCGAGAAGGTGCTGGCAGAGCACGGTCAGACACCGCCCGAGGCTCTGTTGAACCGCATGATGCAGGAGCAGCGGGCGCTGCTCAGCGAGGCGCCCGTATCCTTCACCAACCAGCCGGCGGCACGGATGATCCGCGAGCTGGAGGCGCTGGGCGCGCGCCAGCAGGCCAACAGCGACCTCTGGATTCCGCTCAAGCGCGCCCTGATCGAGTCGCAGGCGATTACCAACGAGGAGGATCGCGCGCAGGTCGCCATGCAGATCGAGCAGGCGCGCGACGCCATGAAGCTCGGGGCGCGGCAACTGGCCGACCTCGATGGTGCGGCGATGGCGCCCATCGCGCGCAGCGAGCAGATTGCCTACGGTTTCTGGCAACTGCTGTCGATGCCCCCGGGACTGGTTGCCGAAGCCATCCAGGCGCAGACCAACGCCTGGGCGCATCCGGAGACCCCCCGCATCCAGTACCGTCCCGACCAGGAGGATGCCGCGCAACTAACCAAGCTCTTCAAGGATCGCTTCGGTCCCTGGGCCGATCAGGTGCAGCAGCAGGCGCAGGCCGACACCAACGCGCCCTCGTTGTCACCCGAGGATCGCGCCGAGATCGAGCGTTTGACGGCGGAGACGGTGGAACTTCATGCCCAGATACTGAAGGCACAGCAGCAGAACGAGCCCCGTCCGGCCGACGCCCAGTTCCAGGCACTGCAGAACCTGCACCGCATCCAGGAACTGCTGCCCAAGCAGCCGCAGTCCCAGCAGCAACAGCAACAGCAGGAACAACAACAGCAGCAAGAACAGCAACAGCAGGAAGAGCAGCAACAGCAGCAGCAACAGCAGGAAGAACAGCAGCAAGAGCAACAGGAGCCAAAGGAAGAGCCGCAGGAGCCGGAGTCCGACGAGCCGCCGCCCGAGGTGCAGGAGGTGCTGCGCCGGGCCCTCGAGCGCGAGAAGGAGCACGAGGACGACAAGCGCCGCCAGATGCGCGAATTCCCGATGGCGCCCAACGCGAGGGACTGGTAGGCGGGCTTCAGCCGCGCCACTGGCGACCGACGGTCGCCAGTGGTAATAGGCCATCGACGCCACTTTGTCGCGAGCTTTGTCGCGAACTTTGTCGAAAGCGAAAGAGCGGCTCATGGAGCGGTCTCCCAGACCAGTTGCTTTGCCCTCGTCCCCGGAAAAACGCAGAGCCGCGGAGTTGTTTTTAACCGCAGATGTCGCAGATTTGCGCAGATTTACGATGAGGTTAGTTGTGGCGAGCGCAGGTAGGGCGAGCCGTCCCCGTCACGCCGCTACGCGGTGTGACCGGCGAGCCGCCACAGGGAATGCCTGCCGTTCCTGGCGGGGCGTATGAAGTGAGCCTCTTGCAAAACCCTTGCAGGCACACGTGGCACGGGCATCTTGCCCGTGTTTCATGGGCGGAACGCCCATTCCACGAGGTTTTTGCAAGAGGCTCAAGTGGTTTTCGATAGAATCGATAGAATCGA
>JAAYLN010000238.1 GCA_012521875.1 Lentisphaerota bacterium
GGCACCCAGGCAGAACTGATCGAGAACATGGCGGATGTGGGGAGCCCCCAGACGATTGGCAAGTTGTGTTTTCATGCCAGGGATAGTGCCGAAATTCCGGACGGCATTCCACTTTTGCTCGCTCCACCGCGCGCCGCCCCCTAGGGGGCGCCCCCCTAGACAGTCCCCACTCCATACTACCTTGGAAACCAGCCATCTCCATCAACACCCATTCCACTTTTGCTCGCTCCACGCGGATTCCACTTTTGCTCGCTCCAGCATTCTACTTTTGCTTTTCCCCCAACAGCAAGCTACTTCTTTGCCGCCGCAGGCGGCGGCAGGGGCGGCTGCGTCTTGTCCTTGTACTCGGGGTTGAGAAGCACGATGCTGCGCACATCAACGTAGTGCGGCACGTCGTTGGTGCCGGACCGCGGCACGAGGTTGACCCTCATCCCCTCCTCCAGCGTCGTGCGGCCGAGGCCACGCCTCGTCGGCCCCATGTGAGCCGCCGACCGGGAGTTCCGCGACCAATTGCTCCGGCTCGTCGCCCTTGGCGGGCTGGACAAGCTGGACGCGGGCCGCGTCTCCGATTAGCACGTCCGTGGCCGAGACGCACACGCGGGCGAAGACGTATTTCTCGCCCGTTGCGAAAGAGGTTAGATCCTTGTTTTGCGCGATTGGCGCGTTGATCGCGCCGGGCTGGTTGGTGGAGAGGCAGTCGAGCTCGAAGTAGTTGTAGCGGTCGATTTCGTCGCGCTTTTGCCCGACGGACGGGCCAGGCGGTCGGCATTTCGGCGGTATCCTTAAGCATGTCAAAATAGCGGAATTGGCCGCGCAGTCCCGACCCGTCGCCCTCGTTGGCGAGCTGGCGCGCGCCCATGCACTCGTCGCTGTTGAGATAGTCGCCCGCAGCGGCCTTCCAGCCGTTGACGTAGTCCTGCCATGGGGACAAGCGGAAGCGTGCCGCCTTGGCCGGCTCGATCAGGTCGGGATAGCGCATCGCGCCCAGATGGTTGATGGAAAAGGCCAGACGGCGCACGTCGATGCGGCGGCCGATGTTGGGATCCTTGGCAATCGAGAAGAGCGCCTTTTGCAGCGCGCGCATGATCTCGATGATGTCACCGGCTTCGAGGTAGTTGCCGGTGTCGTCAACGTAGTCGCCGATCCACGCCCAGCGCTGGCGGCGCTTGGCGTGGAGGATGATATCGAGATAGCGGCGCACATGGTGCGCGGCAGGGCCATAGGCGCCCTCGATGTAGTGGTCGACCAGGATCTGCGCGTCGGCGTCGGGGTTCCACATGATGCGGTTCTTGACCCACCAGTTGAGGTCCGCGAAGGGCGTCAGGCGCGAGTTCGTCATCTGGCAGAAGCCGCCATCGAACTTGTTGTCGAGGTAGAACTTGAAGGCGGGGCCGAGGATGTCGGTATTGGGGAACGGGTTGAGGTAGCAGCGGAAATTGGTATAGTACTCCCAGAAGAGAAAGCGGTCGCAAACCTCACGCCAGCCGAGGAAGCGCGGCATGAAGCGCTCGCAGCAGTTGATTGGGATACCGTGGTTGCGCCAGTGGTGGGCGAAGGCGACGCCCGTTCCGGGCCCCATCCTGAAGCGCTTGGTGTCCCTGGGCGGCGTGTAGCTCGCCCCGTAGGAGAGGAGGTTGAAGTGCGCCTTGGGGTACTTGGGCAGCAGGGTCGTAGCGACGTAGTTGACGAGATCGATGTAGAGCACCGCCGAGGTGTGCGCCTCGTCGGACTTGACGAGTTTCAGGCAGTCGTCGCAATGGCAGTATTCCGACGTGTCCGGCGGGGAGATCGAGACGCTCTTGTGGACGGGGTAGTTGGCGGCGAGGTACTCGTCGATCTCCTAGACAAGCTGGGCACGCATCCCCCGGTTCATCGTGCAAGGAACGAGCTTCATGCGCACCCACCTGCCGCTGCGCCCGGCGGGAATGTTGTTGGTGTCATAAGCCTTCGTGCCGCCCCCGAGGATCCAGTTCCAGGCGTTTGTGTCGGTAACTTCCGCGAGCCCGTACCAATCGGGGTGATCCTTGTAGAAGGTGCTGCTCCGAACCCACTGGCAGTTGCCGAGCGAGTGTGAGATCTGCTCGAAGGCGTCGCCGCCCATCGCGGTCAGGCGCGGCTGGAGGTCGCGGCGGTGGCGGTTCGTGTTGGCGCGGAGCTTGAGTACCCAGGCGAAATCGCCGAACGGCTCATCGCTATTCCGGAAGGAGAAGGCGGGCGCGTCGGACTTCTCGTAGCCGGCCGCGAGTACGAGGTTCGTCACGAAGGGAACCGTCTCGTTGTCGGGCGACCAGAAGCCGCAGCCGAGCGTCTCGAGGAGGTCGTAGACGGCGTAGGCGTTGCCGCGCTCGTCGTTGCCGGCCAGATCGAGCGTGCGGCCGTCCTTCGACGCCCGGATGCGGAAGGCCTCGTAGCGGTCGTCGCCGGAGAGCGGGCGGCCGATGTGGATGGTGTTCCACCCCTTCAGCGGCGAGGTTGCGACCGGGAAGCGCGCGCCGGTCATCCTGTTGAGGTAGTCCACAAGTTCCCGCGCGGCGAACTCCGCCCCCGGCCCGGCATCCTTGCCGACAACCACCGCGGCCCTGGCACGGCCTTCATCGGCAAAGACAAAGGGAGCGGGCGCGGCAAAGGCTGCGGAAGCCGCGGCGCCAAAGGCCGCCGCAAGTGCGATGAGGGTTGCTCTGCTGCTCATAAATCTCCTCAATTCCGTAAAGGTGTCGAGTCCTGCTAAAAATAATATATTTAGCATGTTACGCGCCAAAACTATTACAAGGGTTCACACCATCTCGTTCCGATAAATTCGCAATCGTGTAAACCTTATCCGCCAGGGCTCATCTATCTGGCAGCTTAAGCCGGCGAATCAACAGAGCAGCTCCATCGTCAAACACGATTGGGTGATTGCCCATTATGTTGTCAACCGCATCCCCGGCGTAACAGACTATATAAGCGCTTGAAAAACGGTGGGCATGCTTGTGTACGAAGTCAATGATTGCCGTTTCCGTAAATTCGGGATGTTCCGGGTAGCCACTCTCAAGCACAACCCTCTGGGTTCGGAATCTCCGATCCCAACTACCATTTCCGATGATTAGAGCGTTCTCATCCGTGTTTGTCATAATCCATTTGTCAACCACGGGGAGCTCTTCGGGAGCGGATCCGCATACGAGAATACGCCATTCTGTCAGCGAAAGAGGGAGAGAACCGTACAGAATGGCAAGCACCAGGACGGCACCACACCACCGGATTCATAAAACAGGAAACATCACACTTATCGCCTCAAGTGCCGCGGCATAGTCGGCTTCCGGCACGAAGACGACGATCTTCGGCCCTTCGGGGTAGATTCCCATGGAGAGTTGGACGGCCCGAACGGGATTGGACAACGCCGAATTATCAGCCTGGAGGTCAAACGGGATCTCCTGCGCCTCAAGCAACGCAACCACCCGCCTTACCTCGCGCGGTTCAAATGCCACGATCGCCTCGAAGTTCTCCACTGATTGCAGTCTCGCTCTTTCCATCGTGTCTCCCAGTTTGCGGTCATTGCACCTTGCAAGTGGACGAGATGCAATCCCGTCCTCAATTTACAGTAATTTGAATGATTCGTTTCACTCGATTCTTTCGATTCTTTCGACAAGTTCGACCAGCCCGCCCGTACCGTCACCGCACACAAGCGGCACAAGCATAAGCTCACGGTACAGCCACCGATAAGGTCGGGCGAGCCGTCCCCGTCACGCCGCTACGCGGTGTGACCGGCGAGCCGCAGTGGTGGAGTGATGGAGCGCGCAGGTGAAACCGCGAATGGACGCGAACGGGCGCGAATGGAAGGTGTTTTTTTTAACCGCGAAATACGCGAAAGAAGTTCCAAAGTTCGGGCTGACGCCTGTACCGAACCATCCCGCCCGCCGCGCCGGCACAAGCTCACGGTACAGCCACTGAAAGGGCGACGCCGCGAGCCGCACACAAGGCACTGTAACGCCAACCCCGCCCATTCCGCCATCTATCCGCCATTGCGGGTGCTGCCCCAGAGTGGCGCGGACATTCCTGTCTGCGCACGCAGGCAGCGCATGAAACGCGCGCAGAACGCGACCGAAGGGGCGACGACCCTCCCCGGCGGCACCGTTCGCTTTCCATGCTCTTGGCAGACAGGAGCAGAATACGGCGGTATGTACCTGAACTTGCAGACGCAGGACATAAAGCATAGAATATGGACACATCAGAGGGCAGCGCATGAATAACGACGCCACCATGTTGACAGACGCCATATCGGGCCGCCTGCGCGATGCCGGGGCTGTTCTGGTCGGATTTGCCGACTTGGCACCGCTGGCCGATGAAACGCGACTGGGGTTCCCCAGAGCGGTCTCGTTTGCCATGCCGCTCACTCCCTCGATTGTGGCTGAGATTGGCGAGGGGCCAACCGAGGCTTATGCGGCGGAGTACAACCGACTCAACGCCCTCCAAACGCAGATAGCCAAGGATACCGCCGCCTTCATCGAGAGCCAGGGCTGGCGGGCGCAGGCACGCCCCGCCACCGGCGACTGGTCGCCCACCACCATACGGGCGCCGTTCCAGCACAAGACCGCCGCCACGCTGGCCGGCCTCGGCTGGATCGGCAAGTGCGACCTGCTCGTCACACCCGACTACGGCGCGGCCATCCGGTGGGGTACCGTGCTCACGGACGCGCCGCTCATGACCGGGACACCCATAGTTGAGTCCCGCTGCGGCGACTGCACGGTGTGCGTGGATATCTGTCCCGGCAAAGCCTGTTCAGGACAGAACTGGCGGGCGGGAATGCCGCGGGAAGAGTTCTGGGATCCGAAAGCCTGCATGGCGGGCATGCAGAAGGTCAGCATGGCCCGGCTGGGCCGCTCCGGCGTCTGCGGCATGTGCATCGCGGCCTGCCCATACACCCGGGCCTATCTGCGAAAGGTTGGCATTAAATGAGCATTCTGGACATCATAGCAAAGCGATCAAGCTGCCGTTCATACAAGCCTGATCCGGTGCCAAGGGAACAGTTGGAGTCGCTGGTCGAGGCCGTCAGGCTGGCGCCTTCGGCCTGCAACCGCCAACCCTGGCGGCTGGCGGTGGTGCAGGATGCCGGACTGCGCGGACGCATCGTGCAGGAGGGCTTTCTGCCCGGGATCAAGATGTTGTGGGCGCAGGTGGCGCCGGTGCATATCGTGCTGGGCATGCAGCGGTCGTTCGGCACCCATCGGCTTGGAGCTTCGCTCGCGGGGGTGGACTATCCCTGGCTGGATCTGGGAATCGCAGGCGAGCACCTTGTGCTGGCCGCCACCGAAATGGGGCTGGGCACCTGCTGGATCGGCTGGATCAAGCCACGTGCTGTCGCCCGCATCGTCGGCTGGCCCAGGAGCATAAAACCCGCCGCCGTGATCACCGTAGGCTATCCCACAGAGCCGGTTAGGGATCCCGGAACAGAACGAAAGCGGAAAGCCGTCGAGGAGATCGTGAAGTGGATGTGAGGGTGCCAATAATCAACTTAGGCTTCATCCATAGCTACCCAATGGAGCCCGCAATGGCGTCTATCAACATCCCCAAAAACCATACGAGAACCCATAGGGTACACGTGACGTAAGAAATCCATCTGGCCCGCATCTTCCAGATTGCCAAGGCTATAGAACCCATGATGGTGGCAGCGGCGAAAGTTGCAAAAGGCTTGGCGTGACCCGATGCACTTTAACGGATAACCCATTGCACGGGGAGCATTATCATTACATGCCATGGCATAGCCCGCACATACGAACGCGGCAATAAGTGCTCCGCCACCAAGAATGGCCAGATTGATTATCAAAATGCGTTTCATGTAATTTTTAAACTAAGCGCGTCTGCGCACAAAAAAAACCCATTATCCGCTGAAGAATAACGGGGGCTTCCCTGCCGGACTTGGTGGAGGTAAGGGGAGTCGAACCCCTGACCTCTTGAATGCCATTCAAGCGCTCTACCAACTGAGCTATACCCCCAGTTCCGGGTCACGGAGGCTTCTCCGTGTAAAAAGTAGCGGCAATTTACCATCTCTCACGCCGCCTGTCAATCACCTGTTTAGTGGGGCTAGTGAGCTAGTGAGTGCCAGGGTGTCAGGCTGGGCAGGAGCTATCTGCCGGTTGCCCGCCGTTGTCGATTGTCGTCGAGTGCCGGGGACGCTCCTGTGGAAGCGCGCCAGCACAGGTAGGGTATCGGCGACATGGGCGGACTGGTGGTGGAATGGGCGGGGTTGGCGGCACAGAGCCTTGTGTGCGGCTCGCCGGTCATGCCGCGTAGCGGCAGACAGGGACGGCTCGCCCTACCCTGCGGTTCGCTGTACCGTGAGCTTGTGCCGGAGCCTGCGGACGGGGTGGTTCGGTACAGGCACCAGCCAAAACATAACCATTTTCGCGGACTTCTCTGCATTCGCGGCTAAAAAAATGGCTCTTACCCTTTTACACTCTTCTGCGATACAACTGAGTTGTGTCGCAAACGGTTCTCTCCCACTCGCCTCCCACCCGCCTCCCTGCACCTTCGCCTCCGCGTCTCCGCGAGGGCTTTCCCTGTTACCTTCGACAAAGTTTTCGACAAAGCTCGCGACAAAGTGGCGTCTCTCACCCTTCCCGTGCCGCCTGTGGCGGCAGGGGGGCGGTTCCTGACTGGCCTAACCCCCGCCGGACTGCTAAACTCTGCGCCCAATGCTGACGCTCTCTTGGCGGCTGCCCGAATAACCACGTGGAAGGATGATGCGATGAGGAATGTCAAAGATTTTGGCGCGGTAGGCGATGGCGTGACCATGGATACCGCCGCGGTGCAGAAGGCGATCGATGCCGGTGGCATGGTCTATTTCCCTGAAGGCACCTACTTGTGCGGCACGCTCTACCTGAAGTCCAACGGTGGTCTTGATCTCGCCCCCGGTGCGCGGCTGCTGGCCAGCACCAGCGAGGCGGACTACAACGCCGACGACTTCTGCCCCCAGAACCGCGCCTTCCGCGGCGAGAACGTCTGCGGCGCGCACTTCATCGTGGCCGTCGAGCAGGAGAACATCGTCATCCGCGGCGGCGGCACCATCGACGGCAATGCGCGCTTCTTCTATAAGCTCAAGGACCGCGACTGGCTGCCCGACAGGTACGAGCTCGATGACTTCCGCGACGGCATGTTCCGCCCCGCGCAGATGATCTTCCTCTGCGAATGCTCGCGCGTCACCATCGAAAACGTCCGCCTCATGGAGTCGCCCTACTGGGCCTGCTTCCTCCATGGCTGTACCGACGTGATCATCCACGGCGTCCGTATCCAGAACATCCAGCACAAGACCTGGAACACTGACGGCATAGACCTGGACTGCTGCAGCCGGGTAGTGGTGAGCGACTGCATCATCGAAACCGGCGACGACTGCATCACCCTGCGCGCCTACGACGAGCCGCTGAAGACCAAACGGCCATGCGAATATGTGACTGTCACCAATTGCGTGCTGTCATCAACCACCAACGCCATCCGCGTCGGCGTGGGCGAAGGCACGATCCGGAACTGCCTCTTCTCGAACCTGATTATCCAGAACACCTGCCACGGCATCAGCATCAACAACCGCTTCAACGCCCGCAAACCCGACGGCGGCTACCGCGGCTTCTGCACCGTGCGCAACATCACCTTCGAGAATATCGACGTCACGGCCTACTACGGCATCAGCCTCGTCACAGACTGGTTCGGCGTGTTCGAGGATCCCGCCGGTCACTTCACGACCGAGAACATCGCCTTCCGCAACCTGCGCATCGACTCCCAACGCACCTGCAACATCATCGGGCAGTCCGACCGCAGCGTCCGTTCGCTGACCTTCTCCGATGTGGTCATGCGCTTCACGGGCCCCGGCAACGTCCCCGGAGTGGATGGCGGCTGCAAGGCCTGGGGATGGGACAAGCCCAACGCCGCCTTCCATCTGCAGAATGTGCAGGATGTGGAGTTCTACCGGGTCCGCATCGAACATGCGGACCCGGCGTGGCGGATGGGCATCTTCGCGCAGAACTGCACGGATATCCGCACCATCCACAATCAGTTGCGTCTGCCGAACGTCTTTGAATAGACGCGGCGGGAGCAAACGGGTGCGCATCCACTATTGTGGAGCGCACCCGCGGCTGGCCGCCTACGCGAATACCTTACGGATCTCCTCCACGCACTTCTGGAGTGCGGGGACGGGATTGCTGGGATCGCCCTCGAACTCGAGGATCGGCTCGCCGCTGAAGCCGACCTCCTCAAGCGCGCGCTTGAGCTCCGGAAGGTCGAGTGTGCCCTGCCCAACCGTCGCGTCGCGCCACTTGCCCTTATCGTCGAAGGAGAAGTCCTTCAGGTGTACGCCATACAGGCGCTCGCCGAAGGCCTTGACGTAGTTGGTGGCCGGCTGGCCGGTATGCAGGGCCCAGGCGGTGTCGAGCATCAGCCCGATACGCGGCGAGGTCTGATTGAAGATCCAGCGCAGAGTCTCGATGTTGCCGAGCCAGTCGTAGCCGCCGTGGTTGTGGATGCCGAGGCGGATGTCGTACTCCTCGGCGAGCTTCTCGGCGGTGCGCAGGCAGTCGGGCAGCTCGTGGATGTTGAACGAGACGCTCATGAGGCGCGCGCCGGCCTCGGCGCAAAACTCGAAGAGCGGGCGCGACTTGGCCTCGTCGGCGAAGACGCGGTTGACGCCGGAGCTGACGATGGTGAGACCGCCCTCCTGCAGCGCGTTGACGACCGGCGCATGGCTGGCGATGTCGTTGAAGTCGATGTGTACGCCGCAGACCTCGATACGGTTGACACCCGTCTCGCGCACGGCCTTAACCAGATCCGGCAACTGGCGGATATCACGGTAACAATAGCTCTGGACGCCCAGTTTGTTCATGAAGCTCATTCGCGGTTCTCCTCTTGTCCGGCGGCGGAGACCTGCCTCCACCGCTTAAATGGCGCCATTGTAGCCAGCGCGCGCCCCGGCGTCCAGCAAGATGGTGCAGCATTATTCGAACGGGTGTGTGTCAAGAAAGTGACATCATGTCGGGTGTCACGCTGCAAACGCCGGTTTTCTGCGCACTCCCTTGCGTTTGCGTTTTTCCTTCCAGTATGTGTCATGGAGCCCATCTTAGATCAGCGCCCGCGCCCATAGCACATCCAGGGCGCCGTCGGGCGACCACCGCTGCCCGGACAGATCCGTGCGCTGCTTGATGAGCGACTTGCAGTCCCCCTCGATCACGCCGGAGCCGATCGGCCA
>JAAYLN010000239.1 GCA_012521875.1 Lentisphaerota bacterium
AAAGGTGCTTTGGCTTATGAGGCTCTGCTGGATGGCGAGTTGATTGGCGGGGCTGTCGTTGTGATCAACGAGGAAACACAGCACAACCATCTTGATTTTCTGTATGTCAGGGGGGAGTGCTGCAGCAAGGGGGTTGGACTGAAGATTTGGGAGATGATCGAGAAGTTGCACCCCGAAACGAAAGTATGGGAGACATGTACGCCATACTTTGAGAAGCGTAACATACATTTCTATGTCAACAAATGCGGTTTTCATATTGTCGAGTATTTCAACAAGCATCACAGGGATGCCAGGGAGTGCGAAGACGAGCAGTTACCGGACATCGATTACTTCGCTGATTTCTTTCGGCTCGAGAAAGTGATGGCATGAGGCCGGTTGCAATTGGTGGGATGGCGATTATGAAGCTGACCGCAATTCTAATGCTGCTTGCGATGGCGGTACACGCGACTGCGCAATCAAACCTGATGCTGGGTGTCGCGCCGCTGGAACCGTGCTGGAGCGTTGTCGTATCGCCCCGTGAATGGCCACGCGAGCCGGGGGGCAGCAACACCGTTATACAGTGTGTCGCCTTTGTTGAGGGCGAAGTGGAGAAGGCCAGGTCGTTTCTGCTGACCCGCTCCTACCGGATACTTGAAGGGGGGCCAAAGCGCGGAAGGCCAATTGGCAGACGATGATATGCAGGGACTGCTGCTGATGCCGGAGGAGCGCATTCGTCCGGGCCTATCCGCAATCATTCCGGTGCGGCGTGCTCTGGAGAAGGTGGCGCGCGAAGCCGGCTGCACGATGGCCGAACTCTGCATGCGCTACGCGCTCTCCTACCCGGCGGTTGCCAGTGTCTTGACCGGTGTGGACACGCCGGAGCAGATGCGCGAGAACCTGCGCGTGGCCGCCGTGGGCCCGCTGCCTGCGGCGGTGCTTGAACGCGTACGGGCTTGTGTGCCCGTTCTTCCCGAGTCGCTGGTGCGGCCGGCGCTGTGGGGGCGGTAGGGGACTTCGATGGAATCGATAGAATCGAGTGATTCGACAGATTCGATTTGTTCGATTATCTCGATTCATTCGATTCGCTCGACAATAATTCCTCTCTCTGCTACCGTGAACCGCGAATTCGCTAACCCATGGGGCGCCGGACAACCATGCAACCAAACACCACCTGGAAGCTCATCTACAACTCCTTCGAGGGCATGCAGCGCCGCGCTGTGGAGCTGCTCCACAAGCAACTGGGCGCCCGTGTCCTGCGCGACGGCAACATCTACACGCTCCATGTCCTGCCGATCGAGCGGGAAGGGGCGCCCCTGGTGCAAAGCAATGTGGTGGTGGGGCGCTATGACCAGTCGCCGCTCATCCGGGCGCACATCGCCAGGCAGGATATCCCCGCAGGTGGCTATGCCGTCCGCGTCATGGCTAACCCGGAGCAGCCGGGCGGCAATCTGGTGCTGATCACCGGCGGGAGCGGCCGCGAGGTGTTCTACGGCGCCACCGATTTCGTGTTCGACTACCTGCCCGGCGCCGCACCCCGCAACAGCAGCCTGCTCAACTCCTGGGACACCTTTGCCCGGCCTCTGCCCGATTATTTCCACGCCTCCGCTCCCGCCATCCGCCACCGCGGCGTCTGGACCTGGGGACACCCCATCAACGACTACCGCGAATACATTGAAAACATGGCCTGCATGCGTCTGAATCAACTGACGCTATGGAACGACCATCTGCCCCTCAATGCCGCCGACATCATCGCCTACGCCCACAGCTACGGCATCGAGGTGATCTGGGGCTTCGCCTGGGGCTGGAGCACCAACTGTGCCCGCATCGATCTCGACCAGCTTCCAGCCGTGACCGCGCAGGTGGCGGAGAACTTCCGCGAGGTGTACGCGCCGCTCAACGTGGACGGCATCTACTTCCAGTCCTTCACCGAGCTGCACCAGGAGAGCATCAATGGCAGGCTGATCGCCAGGGAGGTCACCGATTTTGTCAATGCCACGGCGGCCGAGTTGTACCGAACCCATCCGGAACTTAAGATCCAGTTCGGACTGCATGCCACTTCGGTACGCAACCACCTCAACGAGATTGCCCGCATCGATCCGCGTGTCGAGATCGTGTGGGAGGACTGCGGCCCTGCACCCTACAATCACTTCCTCGCATACGCCGAGCAGGACGAGGCTGCCTTTGCCGGTAACGTCCGTTTCACCGACCAGATGATCGACCTGCGCCCGGACGGCAAGTCGGCCTTTGCATACAAGGGCCACGTCGGCATGGACTGGACGCGCTTTGTCCACCAGAGCGGCCCCTATATCCTGGGCGAGGCCTCGCGGGAGCTGATCGAGCATGACCGTAGGATTGTCGCTCCCATGTGGCGCATGACGCAGGCCGGCTGGCTGAAATACGGCGAGCAGACCCATCGCATGACGCGTCACATTGCCGACAAGACCGGCGGCGACATCTCCATTTGCGCCGTGGGCCGCTTCGCCGGCGGTTGCTGGTATCCGCTGGCCCTGACCGCGCAGTTGCTGTGGGATCCGCGCGAGGCCTACGCCGACGTCAGCGCGCGAGTCGCCGGGCGCAGTTACGTGACCTTCGCCTGAACGAAAGCCCGGTAATCGGCTAGCCGGGGGGAGAGATTTTAAATTTGGGATTTGATGATTTTTGATTTGTGATTGGCTGGAGCTTCGCGCCGGATCATGCGCGATGCCGGAACTGCGACTGGTTATTTAGCTACGGCTGACGCGGATTGGCGCGGAATGTCTGGCGGCGGGGATGCAGGGGAGATTTGTGATTTTTGATTTGTGATTGGCTGGAGCTTCGCGCCGGATCATGCTCGATGCCGGAGCTGCGACTGGTTTTTGAATCAGGAAAGCAGGAAGGCAGGAATTTCTGGTGGGCGGGGATGATGCGGATGGCGCTCATGGCAGCCCTGAAGGGGCGGGACATGGTTTTAGGGATAGTGCCATTCTGCCGGTTGTCCGCCGTTGTCGATTGTCGTCGAATGTCGTCGAGTGCAGGGGAAGTTACGGCAAAAGTGCGAAAACGCAGGGGGGCGAAGCCGTCCCGGCAACTCGCCGCATTGATGGAGCGTGGCAGTGTGGGGCAGGCATTCCTGCCTGCCATCGTAGACGTGCGCAGACAGGAATGTCCGCGCCACACTGGGGCTTGTTAGCACCCATCGTTCCTGTCGATACCCGTCGACACCTATCGATACCTGTCGGCTCTTCCGGCGGTATCGAGGATGAGGAAGAATATCAACCCATCAGCTCTCCAGTTGATTCCGACAAAGCGTAGGGACAAAGTGTGGAGACGAAGCGTAGCCGACAAAGCGTGGAGACAAGGTGTGGAGACAAAGTGCAAGCGCGAAGCACCCACTTAAACTCACTAAACGGCGCACTTACTCCACCCGCTTACTCTTTCGTGAATTGGCGGCCAATCTTAGCGGCCTTGGCGTCTTGGCGGTTCACCCCCCCCGCCGCTGCGGCTCGCCGGTCATGCCGCGTAGCGGCGTGACGGGGACGGCTCGCCCTACCATTCATTCGCGGAAATTGGCGTGCATTCGCGGTTCCCAATCTTGGCGGCTTTGGCACGTCACCTGCTGTAGAACGACAAATCCATTTGCCTCAAGGATTACGACCATGCCGTCCAACCATGCCTTGCGTTTTCTCGTGGCCGCCATCAGCCTGGCGGCCGCCACGCTTGTCGCCGCGCCGCATCCTGTTTCCACCACGACGGGCGACCTCGTCGCTCCTCCATACCTCAGCACCAACCAGTTCGGGGTCTCCGGTGTGCTGGAGTCCGTCGCTGTCCCCTTGTCGGGCTGGAAGGTGGTGTGGGCGGTAAAGGACGATAAGGATCCGAACCCCGTCTCAGGCATCAGGGTCATCGAGACCAACGATGTCGTGCGCGGTGCCCGCCTGCCCGTGCTGCGGCTGGAACTGACCAGGGGCGCGTACAGGTATTGGCAGCCGGTCATCGAACTGGCACAGCCCTTCAATGCCGAGACGCACAACATCCTCTCCTTCATCGCCAAGGTCGAGGTTCCCCCCACGCTGAAGCGTGTGCTTGGCGACGCCCCGCCGGTGCATACGGGCTGGTTCTCGGCCACCTTCAACCGTCATTTCGACGACTTCGGCGTCTCGCCCTTCGACGGCAACGTGGAGTGGGCGGCCATGGGAGTGCCGGTCACGATGTTCCGCTATCACGACTTCCCCGAGACGCGCGGCGGCGATGGCTATACGGACTTCGCATGGGACATGCGCGACGGTCACTACAGCTCCAACAAGGGTTTTGTGCGCGACCGGGCGCAGTCGCTGCGCCTGCACTACGACACCCGCAAGATTCCCGAGGGCGAGAAGGTCGTCATCTCCATCACCCAGATGAAGCTCGTCAAGGGCGCCCACATCCTGGTTGACGATCCCGCGCGCTATGCCGCGTGGACTAACTTTGTCGCCAGCTACACGCCCGACTACAGCGACTCCAGCGCCTATCTCAAGCCGCCCGCGACGGGACGCATTGCGCGCCCGATCCGCCTCACCGAGAACGGCAAGGCCAGGTGCGAGATCGTCGTGGACTTGTCCGACAAGATCAACGTGGGCAACTTCTTCCCGAACCGCGACCGCTGGCTGATCTATCTGCGCGAGGCGCGTGGCAAGGAGAAGGCCCAGGCGCGTCATGCGGCCTATGAACTGCGCCGCTGGATGAGGGAGCTGACCGGTGCCGAGGTGCCCGTGCTGCTGACCCCCTCGGCAGAGAAGAACGTCAAGCTCTATCTCGGCGCCACCTTTGCCAAGCCCCATTTCCAGAAGGATCTCGACTTCCTCGCCTCCGGCGGTGCCCATGACGGCTACGCCATCCGTGTCCGCGACGGCAACATCTACATCTTCGGCGCCAGCCCTGCCGGCACGATGTACGGCGTCTATGCCCTGCTCGAGAACAATAGCGACCTCATCTGGGCCTTCCGCGACGACGAGGAGAACGGCACGATCTTCACCCCGACCCCGACCCTCGACATCGTCTGGGCCGATACCGTCACGAAGCCCGCCATGGCGTGGCGCGGCGTCTGGGCCGGTGCGTGGGCCCTGCGCAACTACATGAACGTCAACAGCGATCTCGGCTTCTCCGTCATGGGCGGCCACTACCTCTCGCCGCAGTACTACTACCACTGCGAGGGCATCAACCGCTTCAACCCCGTCCTCGACCGCGAGACCGGCGTGCGCCTCGCCCGCTGGAGCGAGTACAACCAGCTCTCCTGCCTCTCCGATCCCGAGTTCATCGAGCATGCCATCGGGATTGTGCCGAACATCATGACCATGCGCTACAACGGCCGCGAGCACTGCGTCATCGGCGTCGACGACAACTACGGCGTCTGCGAGTGCGGGCTCTGCTCCGCGCCCATCACCAACCGTTTCGGCAAGGTGCTCACGCCGCAGAACGACTACTGCGATTTCTACAACGCCTGGTTCTACACCTATCTCAACAAGCTGGATGCCCGCATCCAGAAGCTCTATCCGGGCTTCATGACCAGCACCTTCGCCTACTTCTTTGCCGCGCCCTATCCGCAGATCGAGCTTAGCCGCAACATCCAGCCGCAGTTGTGTACCTACGTGCGCAAGTCGCAGGCCCAGCCGCTCTTCGCGCCGGTCAACCAGCACTGGTGGAAGATCTACCAGGACTGGGCGGCGCACGGCACGAGCCTGATCGACTACGACTACTGGGCCCTCGGTTTCCTGATGTATCCCAAGGCCGAGTGCGCCAAGTTTGATGTCATGGCCAAGCGCGACATCGGCGCGCTGAGCTTCTACGCCGAGGGCGACTGCGCCGGCGAGCATCTCTCCACTGCCAACCAGCGCTGGTGCATGGCGCGCCTCATGTGGGATCCCGACCTCGACGTGGAGCAACTCCACCGCGCCTTCAACCGCCGCGCCTACCGCGAGGCCGCGCCCTGGATGGATCGCTTCCATGGCACGGTACGCTACAACTTCTTCAAGCACGCCAACCGCCATCTCGACTTCGAGGAGAACCGCGAGGTCTCCGTCATGATCCGCGATCTCGGTCTCGAGGCTGAGCTGCGCGACTACCTCGCCAAGGCACTCGCGGCCGTGAAGCACCCTAAGTCGCGTCTGCAGATCGAGAAGACCATCGCCGATTTCGACCACTACATGCAGGAGGGGCAGTACGACTGGAACTACCCCTCCAAGCGCTGGGCCAAGGATCATCCCCCCGCGCCGCTTGATGCGGCTGCCGCATCGGTCTGGAGCGGCAACCGCGGTGTCCGCACCGTTGATGGCCGCCGCGAGTTGCCGCTCTGGCTCGCCCGTGACCGCGGCTTCGAACTCAAGTGTACGCTTGAAAAACCGGCGGGTACCGAGGCGGTCTTCACCTTCCGTGCCCCGTCCGGTTCCTTCAGCTTCGGTACGCCCGCCGTCGAGGCCGTGGCGGCAAATGCCCGTACCGTCTGCGACCACGCCTGGCGCGACCTCGGACACGGTACATGGAGCTGTACCGTGCGCGCCGGCGGCGATGCCGCGGTACAGGCCTTCGCCTTCGCCTACCCCAAGGATGGGCCGCGCTGGAACGGCGGCACCACGCTGACGCTGACGGATGTGCAGTTCCGCACCGCCGCCGGCGCCGCTCCCGCCACGTCCGCGCCGGTCTTTGCGCGGTCGCCTGACTACCAGCGCCTGCTCACCGCCATGGCGACCAACAACACGCCTGCCATCGCCACGCTCTCCACCAACTCCACCGTGCCCACCGTGCGCGTGCTCGCGGCGCTCGAGGCCGCGCGCCGCGGACGCCCCGCCGCCGACTTGCTGCGTCCGATGCTCGGCAAGATGAACGACCTCGGCATCCTCTGGGGTGCCCAGCTCCTCGAGCCCGCCAAAAAGCTGATTGCGGCCGGCGACCATGCCGGTGCCGCCGCCTTCCTGCGCGAGCAGATTGCCCTGTGCGGACTCGGCAGCGACCCGGGTTCCGATAGTGAACCGCTGCGTCTTCTCGCCGAGTGCGTGCTCGCCACGGAGAATCTCGCCGCCGTCGAGCGTCTGCTCAACGGGCAGCTCACCGGACGCGAGGCCGATCCCGCCGCAACCTTCCGCGTCTACAGATCCATCATCCCCGTATTCGTCAAGGCCGGCGAGGGCGAACGTGCGCTGGCGCTTCTGGATCGCGCCTTCGCGGATGGGCGCGTTGACCTGCGCCCGCGTGTCGATTTCGCCCTGGGCCAGATTGGCGGACTGATCGCCCACGACAAGAAGCCCGTTCCCGTCGCCCGTGCCATGCAGCTCGCCCGCCGCTACGATGGCGACGACCGCGGCAAGGCGCTCGGCTGGTCGCTCGTGGCGCGTAACTGGCAGGGCTTCATGCGCGGCCTCGCGGCGGCCTATGCCGACAAGGGCGACTTCGCCTCCGTCTCGGAACTCTACAACACCTGGGCCCACTTCGACCGCGATCTCACACCCATCGACTACACCGTCGGCCGCCTGCGCCATGGCGTCGACTTCCTGCGTGAGCGTGTCGGGCGTATTCAGCAACAGGCCGACCGTGCCACCCGCGACAGCGCCGCCGACGCCGCCCGCATCACTAAGGGTCTCGGGCGCGCCAAGGCGCAGCTCGACAAGGATGTCGCCCGCTGGCTGGCCGCCCTCGATGCCTGCACCAGGGAGGGGAGCACCAGGGACGTGCGCTTCGGCGCGCAGTACGACCTCCTGATGCACCACTGGGACGCCATGCCGCAGAAGGAGCGTATCGCCAGGATTGATTCATTTGTGGACGACAAGTTCATCTCGCACGGCGGCCGCCGCCGCGCGTCAGAGCTGGTCGTCAAGCTCTACATCACACCCTCCTCGACCAACTGGACGGCGCTGGCCGACCATGCGCTGCGCTGCATCAATTCCGGCGACTGGAGCGACAACGCGCGCAACAACAACTTCGCCCGCGAGGATACCGATATCCGCCTCGACTACATCCTCGGGCTCGCCGACCGCATGCTCAAGGAGCAGCAGGCACCGCGCGCCAAGGATCTGCTCGAGCGTGCCGCACCGATTCTGGGCTACCATGCCGCTAGCGACAAGCCCGCGGCCGACGGCAGGCAGCCATCGGCGGGACTGCTGGCCCGCGTCAAGCGACTGGACGACAAGATGGCCTTCTGCGGTGCGCGCCGGCCGCCTGCCGCGCCGTAGTGTAGTGGTGGCAATCGGGAGTGTTGATTTATTGCGAATCCCTGCTTGTTTTTTAATCGTCAGGAAAACAGGAAGTCAGGAATTTCTTTGAAAAATGCGCATTTTCTTGAGTTCCTGAGTTCCTGATTAATGCGCGCGGGGAATCAATCACCAGTCCCAATTAAGGGAGATTTAGCATGAACCATGCGGATAAGAATGTGACCGGCAGCATCTCGCGCTCGCTGGATGGTGAATGGCTTTTGGCCAAGGATGGCTGTACAAGAGCGGTGACCGTGCCGCACGACTGGGCCATCGGGGGGCCGTTTGAACCGGAAGGCGCCTGCGATACCGGCAAGCTGCCGTACCGCGGGCAGGGTGTCTATTCGCGGACGTTCAAGCTGAGCGCCGGCGAACGCGCCCGGCTCGACGCCGGTGGCGAGGTCTATCTCGAGTTCGATGGCGTGATGGCCGCTCCCGCAGTCGAGGTGAACGGCCAGGCGGCGGGTGGCTGGGACTACGGCTACATGGGCTTTACGCTGCCCATTGGCCGCTTCATCGCAGAGGGTGAAAACACGCTCAAGGTCACCTGCGATACCACGAAGCACGATTCGCGCTGGTATCCCGGTGCGGGGATCTACCGCAGCGTGTGGTTGAAGACCGTGCCGCGCGACCACATCCTCCCCGGCAGCCTCTTCATCACCACACCGGAGATCGCCAGCCATGCCGCCACCGTGCAGGTGGAGTATGCGCTTGCGGAGAGCGGCCCGCGCAAGTTCACCTTCACGGTCGCGAACCCGGTGCTCTGGGATGTCGACCATCCGCATCTATACGAGTTGGAAGTGGAAGGAGAGACCTTCCGCTACGGCATCCGCGACTTTGCCTTCACGGCGGACGATGGCTTCATCCTGAACGGACGCCGTCTGCAGTTGAAGGGGGTCTGCCTGCATTCGGATCTGGGGCCGCTCGGCATGGCCTTTTCACACGAGGCGGCGCGTCGGCAGCTCCTCACGATGCGGGACATGGGCGTCAATGCGATCCGCACGGCGCACAATCCGCCCGCGCCCGGGCTTCTCGACCTCTGCGACGAGATGGGGTTCGTCGTCTGGGACGAGGCCTTCGACAAGTGGGACGGTACGGCGGGACGCGCCGCCGACCAGCCGCTGGAGGAGTACGTCTCCAGGAACCTGCGCCAGTTCATCCGCCGCGACCGCAACCATCCGTCGGTCTTCGTCTGGTCGATCGGCAACGAGATTCCCCCCGCATCCGCGAGTTATCCCGATGGCGTAACCCGCGAGCGCTGCACGCTGTTCCGTGAAGTGTGCCGCGAGCTCGACACGACACGTCCCATCGGCATCGGCGCCTGGCAGGCCTGTACCGCCGGTTGCTTCGAGGATCTGGATGTGACCGGCTGGAACTACGCGCGGCGCTACCTTCCGATCCGCGGGATGTATCCGGACAAGCCCATTATCTACACCGAGTCCTGCTCCAGCTTCTCCTGCACCGGCTTCCATCAGTTGCCGCCGCCGCGCGGTCGCAAGGACTACGCGCTGGCCCGGCGGCTGACGGACGGCTACGACCTCACGGCCGCCTGGTACAGCGACATTCCCGATGCCGAATTCCACCGCGTCGAGAAGGACTCCTATCTGGCCGGTGAGTTCGTCTGGACGGGCAGCGACTACCTCGGTGAGCCCTCGCCCTACCAGAGCGGCTTCAACGCCACGGCAGGGTGGGGCTTGACGCCCGCGGAGTTGCACCGCAGCTCCCACTACGGCATCGTCGGTCTCGACGGCATCCCGAAGGATCGCTTCTATCTCTACCGCGCCTACTGGAACCGGTCGGCCGAGACCGCGCATCTCGTCCCGGATCACTGGAACTTCCCTGACGGCCAGCGTCTGCCGGTCATGCTCTATACCAGCGGCGACGAGGCGGAGCTTTTCCTCAACGGGCGCTCGCTCGGACGGCGGCGTAAAGTCGCGGACGTGCCCGGTTATCCCGTGGACCACGACGACAAGGACAACGAGAACGCCGAATCGTGGGACAAGCATCCCTATTACGCTATTCTCCCCAAGTACCGGCTGATCTGGAACGACGTCGCCTTCGAGCCGGGCGAGCTCTCCGCCGTCTGCTACCGTGACGGACACGAGGTTGCCCGCGTGTCGCTGCGGACCGCCGGTGATCCGGCAAAGGTCAGGCTGGAGCTTGATCCCTACTCCGGGGCAGAGGCCGACCTTGTCTTTGTGCGTGTTTCGCTGGCCGATGCGGCGGGCATCCGTATTCCCGGTGTGGATACGCGTGTGGCTTTTGCGCTGGAGGGGGACGGCGAGATCGTCTCCGTCGGCAATGCGGATCCTGCGGGTCTCGACTCCTTCAAGGATGTCGCTTCGCATCCGCTCTTCTTCGGATATGCGGTCGTGGTCGTGCGCCGCACGGGTGAGGGCGAGATACGCCTCACGGCTTCCGTGCCGGGGCTCGATTCGGCCGAATTCGTTTTCTAGTGTACCGTGGTGAACCTTTTGAAGTAGACTCCTATGAACATGAACGCTCCCACTTCCAGCCCTTTGAAGGTTATTCTTGATACCGACATGCTGACCGACTTCGACGATGTCGGTGCGCTGGCGTGTCTCCATGCGCTGGCCGATGCGGGCGAATGCGAGATCATCGCCACGGTCAGCGCCACGGGTGGCAATGCCTCCGTCGGCACGGTTGAGATCATCAACCGCTACTGCGGGCGTCCCGGTATTCCAGTGGGAAGCCCCAAGGGCATGGGCGTCATCGGCGGCGCGGCCACCGCGAAGGTCAAGGTCGATCCCGCAACCCCTCCCGGCCAGAACCCCGCCGAGGCCAACCACGACAAGTACCGCTGGCTGCTGGAGGACTATCCCGGCTGGTACAAGTACGCGGACGCGGACGATGCCCCGGACGCCAACGACGTCTACCGTCGCGTGCTCGCGGCCCAGCCCGATCACAGTGTCGCCATCTGCTCGATCGGCTTCCTCACCAATATGCGGCGTCTGCTCGAGACCGGGCCGGACGAGCACTCGCCGCTCGATGGCCGGGCGCTGGTGGCGCAGAAGGTGATCAAGTGGTACGCCATGGCCTGCTGGTATCCGCGCGGCAAGGAGTACAACTCCATGATGGACTGGGAGTCCTCCAGGATCGCACTGGAAAACTGGCCTACGCCGATCGTCTTCTCCGACTTCCAGTACGGCTGCGATATCTACTCGGGACGTGCCGTCGCCGAGATGGCGGGGCCCCGCAACCCGATCAAGGATGTCTTCGCCGGCAATCTGCCATCGCGTGAAACCATCGCTGAGGATCCCGAGGGGTGGAACAGGCGCCAGTTCGGCATGGGCGGGCGCAGCTCGTGGGATCAGACGACGGTGCTGGCGTGCGTGCGCGGCGAGGAGAGCTACTTCGGCGTCGAGCGCGGCACGTACCGGATGATTGGAACGGAGGGCGAGAACGAGTGGATACCCTCCACGGACGGGCCGCATCTGCGCTTGGTCGAGAAGATGCCCAAGGCCGAGGTGGGGCATCTGATTGATGACCTCATGTGTGCCGCGGTCGAGAAAGGCCGGCGGATGGCGGAGGAAGGCCCCATCCGCAACCCGCTCTTCGGACGCCACCGCGCCGATCCGCAAATCCGCCTCTTCGGCGATACCTACTGGATCTTCCCGACGGGCGCCTCGCAGGGGCAGGGGTTCGACGCCTATTCGTCCGGGGATCTCAAGAACTGGACGTGCCATCCCGGCGCTCTCAAGATCGAGGATATCTCGTGGGCGCGCGCGTGCATGTGGGCGCCGGACGCACGGGAACTCAACGGCAAGTACTATCTCTTCTTCAGTGCCAACGATGCCTATCCCGTTGACCTTGAAAATGGCGACTTGACGCCGCATAATGAGCCCGGCCCCCAGAAATACGGCGGCATCGGCGTGGCCGTGGCCGATCAACCGGAGGGCCCGTACCGCGACCTGATCGGCAAGCCGCTGATCGACCAGTTCTGGAACCGTGCCCAGCCTATCGACCAGAACGTTTTCCAGTACAACGGCGACTGGTACATGGTGTACGGGGGCTGGCGGCGCTGCAACATCGTGCGCCTGGCGCCCGACTTCAAGAGCATTGTGCTGCTTGACCGGGGGACGCTCTACTACGAGATCACACCGGAAGACTATGTCGAGGCCCCGCTCATGTTCGAGCGCAACGGTATCTGGTACTTCATGTACTCGGCTGGAAATTGTACAAACGACAGCTACCGCGTGAACTACAGCGTGGGTGAGACGCCCTTCGGCCCATTCGAGTTCAAGGGCACCGTGCTGGCCTCGCAGCCGCCGATCGCGACCGGCCCCGGTCACCACTCGGTGCTCAATCTGCCCGGAACAGACGAGTGGTACATCTGCTACCACCGCCGTCCCATTCCCAACCCGCGCTCACTCCGCGTGACATGCCTAGACCGCATGTGCTTCGATGAGCACGGCGATATCCTGCCGGTGGTCATGACCACAGGCTTCGAGCAGGCCTGCCTCAGCCGCGTTCGCGGCTGAGGTGAGGGTTCAGGGTTCAGGGTTCGGGGTTCAGTAACGCCGACCGCCCCTGCGGGGCAGTTGGAACAGGTGAGAGACGCCACTTTGTCGCTTTGTCGCGAGCTTTGTCGAAAGCAAAGGATGAAGCGAATGGATGAAGCTACGGATTTCGCGGATTGCGCGGATTGGGATGAGGTGTCCAGACTATGGTTCATAGCACCTCCTGCATGGATTCGGTTGCGTTAGTCAGGGCTCTGAAACAGCAATCTTGTCTATGGAGCTTTCCACATCTGCGGGAGCTACCGACAGGGAATAGAGCAAAAACACCGTGTCTGTGTCGTTGTTGATCACTATGGTCTGCGGCGCATCGGTGCGCGTTGCCTCTTGATATACCGACCAGCGCCCGCCACGCATCTGGCAGAGGCGGCCGGTATCGCCGTACTTCTCCCAGATCAGCCAGTCTGCGCCCGATGGGAATCTTGCCCCGGGGGCGTCGCTTATAACCCGCTTGCCGGCAATCCGGACACACGCTACTGGCGAGAACCCGTCCGGCGGAACGTCTTGCGAGGCCAGGGGCTTCAAGTCGTTCTCGCCGGATTCCCATCCCGTGTAATGAAACTCCATCCAGCGGAATACGGCGGGATTCGCGCAGGGCTTCCAGATATCTCCCGGAGTGCCGGCAAGCTCCTTGCTAAGCGGAAGCCGGGCAATGAAGCTTGACCCGCTAAAACCGTGCCACACGATTTCACAGCGGGCATCCTCCAGCAAGTCAACGGTAAAGGCACCCGACATGCAACCGTTAAGCCGACAAGACAGGAGCCCGTATCGCCTTGCATCGCCGCAATGCCCGACATCCTTGGCAGCAAGAGAAGGATTCTTTTCCGGTAGGGTCATATCATCAACCTTCAACACCTCAAGCATTGTGCGGTTCATGGCATCGTCAATGACATTAGGCAGAACGATCCTGCATGTTTTGCCTATAATGGTCCACGCCAGCGGGAAACGGACGATGCTCGGCGGCTTGTTGGTATAGAGCCACTGGGCGGGCCACAAATAATAGTGCAGCCGGGCGTCTGGGGTTGTGCTGCGCACGTACAGCTCGGCGACCGCATCACGGGCCTGTGGTGAACGGCAATAACTTGTAACGCCGCTATCAACGTAAACGATGTCGGCACCGCTCGCGGAAACAATGGCACCACCAAAGATGCACATGATTGCTGCAAGTTGGATGATGGCTATAATTTTCAGTGCGGTGCCTGCGCGTCGTTGTGGCATGTGTCTCATCAATGTCAATAATCCCTACCTCGGCAAGCCCTCGAGCCAGGCATCAATCTCCGCGATGGTCTTCTCGGGATTGAGGATGGCATCCAGCGGGGAGCCGGCCAGGGCGTTGCGCAGTGTCCTGCCGCCGACCGAGTCGGGATAGGCATCGGCCATGCGCCTGGCCTTCTCGCAGAGGGTCTTGATTTCCGGCAGGCGCTTCTTGAGACGGATGGCCTCGGTGACGATATGCAGGCGGTCGTAACCCTCGATGATGTTGTTATAGAGGCGCATGCCCTGGAGCACTGTATAGACATGCTTCATGGCGCCGTCATGACGGTAGAACTCCGTTAGCACGGCGTTGAAGTCCTTGACCAGTTCCTTGTCGGAATCGGCGGGGAAGACGGTGGCGGGATCAAAGCGTGCCGCCTCCTCGTCGTGATCGTTGCGGTAGGCTTCGCGCTGCTGCCTGTCGCGGAAGTCGGGTATGGTCTGCGGCGCGCCGTCGTGGCGCGCGCTGCGTGCCGCGAGGATGCCGGCCAGCGTCACGTCGGAGGCGGCATAGATATCCCACGGCCCCTTCTCGCCCGTCAGGATTTCGCGCGCGAAGTAGTAGAGTTCCCAGAAGTCGCCGCCACCATGACCGGCGCGCTCGGCGAGACGGCCGATTTCGGGCCATTCCGGCTCGACCCACGTCTTCAGGCCGGAACCGTCGGCACCGATGCAGAGGCGCAGGCGGTTGCCGTCCATCTTGTCGGCGCCGGCCCTGGTGCCCCAGAGGCGGCCGCCGGTATGGTTGTCCAGCGTCATGCCGCCCATCAGGTTGCGCATGACGCCGCCGTTGGACATGCGCACGAGCGAGGCGGCGTTGCTGCTCTTGCAGCCCTCGGCCGCCAGTGTGCCGGGCATGTTGACCGAGTTGGGGAAGGCCTCGACCGCGACGGGGCGCAGTCCCGTGATGTGCATCAGCGGGCCGAGGGAGTGGGTGTTGTAGAAGTGTACATTGAGAGCCGCGCGCCAGTTGTGTACCACCCAGCCGGGCTCGACCAGCAGATCCTTGCCGTCGACCCTGAAGTTGTAGGCGTAGGAGAGATGGCGGGCGCAGTGGACATACTCGTACTCGCCGTAGATGAAGTCGCCGAAGAAGCCCTCGTCCCACAGCGACTTCAGGTACATGTTGGCCTTCATGAAGGGGTAGTTCTCGAGCAGGTGGTAAACCTTGCCGGACTTCTCGACGGCCTCGACCAGCGCCACACCATCGGCCGGTGTCGTGAAGGAGGTGACCTCGCACATCACATGCTTGCCGGCGGCGAGCGCCTTGATGGCGTGCCGCGCGTGGTCGGGGAAATAGGTCGCGATCAGCACCGCATCGAAGTCGCGCGCGAGGAACTCATCCTCGTTGTCCGTGATAAAGGCGCCCGGCGCATTGCGCGCGAACGACTTGCGCATCTCCTCGTTGATGTCGCAGCCGGCAACGACATCAATGTTGAGATGGCGTGCGGACTGGATGAAGTTCTGTCCCCGGCCGAGTCCCCAGATGCCGAGACTGATGCGCTTGTCGGTGTTGAATACGTTTTCCATGGTGCCTTTCGATCCATAAGGCGAGGACGGTAACGCTCCGTCCTATCGCACTATTGATGCCTGGGATTATATGGGGTGGGGGGAGCGGCGTCAAATGGTGAGTGGTGCGATGCGGTGCAACGTTGTTGCACCGCACGAGGGTTCAGGGGGCAGGATGGGAGACAAGAGACGGGAGACGGGGCGGGTGGAAGGAAACCGTTTGCGACAAACTCAGTTGTATCGAAGAAGAGGGAAAAGAAGTTCTGAAGTTCGGGAGTTCTAAAGTTCTAAAGTTCTAAAGTTTTGGCTGGCGACGGTGATGGTCCCCCGCGCTGATTATGAACCGCCAAGGCGGCGAGGGCTTATATTGGCAGCGAATGGTCGCGAAAATGGTTTTTGTTTAGGCTGGCGCATGTACCGAACCACCCGGCGGGAGGGACGAGCAGACGCTCGTCCCTCCCGCCGGCAGTACCGGTAGTACCGGCAGGCTAGGCAGTACCGGGACTTGAGGTAGAAACACCTAGTCTGAGACACCCTATTCCAATCCGCGAAATCCGCGAAATCCGTAGCTTCTTCCCGCGGCGTAGCGGCCATTCAAAAAGAATCCTGAAAATCGTGTCTCTCACCTGTTCCAACCGCCCCCGCGGGGGCGGTGGCAATACTTATCCGAGACACTGCTGCTGCACCATCTTTTCCTTCGACAATGATGGGACAAATGGGACGAAGGTGACACAGGGGACATGGGTGGGGCGACGCCGTCCCGGCTAGCCGCACGATAGTGCTTACTCCTCGGGCAAGCTTGTCCAGGAGCAACGGTCAAAGGTGATGCCCTTGCAGTTGTCGAACCAGAGGCAGTCGGCTGGAACGATCTTGGAGGGTGTCCGCTTGCGGATGATGAACTCCACGTCCGAGAACCGCAGATTCCCGACATGGTTCTCGGGCCAGACGACGAAGACCGGCGGCTTGGCGGCCGCGAAACGGCATTTGTCGAACACTATGTTGCGCACATACTCAACGGGTTCGGTACGGTTGGCATTGCCGAAAACCAACTGGAGCGGCGCATCGTGGCTCGTGGTGTCCATGTTCGAGAACCGGAGGTTCTCCACCGCGAAGGGCAGGCGGTTCTCGGGAGGCAGCAGCGGCAGATCCGGCGCGCGCGGCGGATCGACGCACCACTCCGGCTTAAGCGGCGGCAGAATGATCTGCACCGCGCTCCATGCATGACGGCAGGAGATGTTGTCCACCGTGATGTCGCGGATGATGTAGTCGCCCGTCCAGCCGACGCGGATGCCCGCGGATTTGCTGGAAATGGAGCAGTTGGTGACCGACACGCGTTCAAGCGCACGGGGCACGAGCATCTGCTCCTGGCTGGAACGCAGGATGATCGAGTCGTCCTGGCTGTCGACGACGCAGTCCGTGACGATCACGTCGCGGCAACCGCTCAGATGAATGCCGTCGCCGTTGGGATATTCGGGATGGCAGTTGATGGTTATCTTGCGGATATCCACGTTGTCGCAGTCGAGGAACCACGTGGCCCAGCCGGAAGGGTTGTGGATGGTGATGCCGCGCAGCGTCACATCCCGGCAGGCTACGAAGAAGACGCAGCGTCCGGTGATCTCCGTATCGCTGTTGCGCCATATCCGCTGGCGTTCGGGATTCCAGGAGTGGAATGCCTCGGCGTTGCCGTCGATCGTGCCGTCGCCGGTGATGGATACCTGCCGCTGGCCGACGGTATAGAACATCGCCCGCTTGTTGAAGCGGGGGGCGTGTTCGGGACGCCAATGCGGCGACGGGCCGAACTCGGGATACTTGAACGGATCGGGGCCGCCCTTGAGTGTCGCCCCGCGCTCGATGCGGAGTTCCACGCCGGACTTGAGGTTCAGCGTGTAGGTCATATAGACCCCCGGCCCCGGCACACGCACCACGCCGCCGCCCTGCGCGGCACAGGCGTCGATTGTCGCCTGCAGTGCGGCTGTAGCGTCGCTGCCGTCGGGGCGCGCCCCGAAGCACGTCACGTCGAAAACACCGTCTGCACAATCTGGCTTATTATCGGTCATGGTTATTGCAATCTCCCCCGTGGCATGGGCGTCCCGCCCATGAACACGGGCAGGATGCCCGTGCCACGCTTGCA
>JAAYLN010000240.1 GCA_012521875.1 Lentisphaerota bacterium
CGACAGCCTGTTCCCCGGGCTTTTCGAAGAGCGTCCTCTGCTCTGCCGCTGGCTGTCCGGGAGCCGCTGGCCGCGCGGGGACAGTGCCTCCGGAGATCGCGTGCTCGAAGGCGCTCTTCACCTCCACTGCCTTCCGACCGGCCTCGGGAATATCCCGCCCGATCACAACACCCGCCCGGATGATCGAGTCCGGATCGTTGGCGTGGTCGACGATCTCCTGGAACTTGTCGTGCGAGACAATCGTCAGCCGGTCTACAGCCGGAACGCCCACGCGTTTGCCGTAGGGGAGGCGCAGACCGCGACCGATGGACTGTTCCACGAGTGTCCGGGAGTTTGCCGCCCGCAACGGAACAATCGTGTAGAGATTGGTCACGTCCCAACCTTCCTTGAGCATGTTGACGTGGATGACAATCTCCACCGGGTTGTCGGCGTGCTCGACAGTCAAGAGTTGTTGGACGACATCGTCCTTCTCCTCGCCCCGGATGTTGGAGTGGACCTGGATGACTTTGCCCTTGTACCTGCCTTCAAAGAAGCCGTCGCCCTCGATCACTTGTTGCAGGGCATTGGCGTGCGCCGTGTCGGTCGCCACGACCAGCATGAACGGCTTGACGATGGTCTTGTCGTTGTTGCGGGCGTAGACCTCCAACTCGACCTTCGTGTTCTCGTGAATCCGCACGCCGTCCTCGAGTTTAACCTTCTCCAGTCCCTCGGGTGAGTAGGCGTTGGCGTCGAAATTCTCGCGGGTCGCAACGGCGGGTTCTTTGACGAACCCATCCGTCATGGCCGAGGACAGCGGGTAGCTGTAGATCACGTTCTTGAACGGCACCGCTCGCCCGCCGGTCTCGACTTGCGGTGTGGCGGTCAACTCCAAGCCGAGAATCGGCTTCAGCTCGTTGATCGCCCGCACGCCTGCCGTGGCCCGGTAGCGATGGCTCTCGTCCATCAGCATGACCAGGTCTTCCAGCCCGGCGAGATAATCGAAGTAACTCTGGCCGATGTACTCGCTGAGCCGCTTGATCCGGGGGGCGCTGCCGCCCCGCACCTCGCTGTTGATCTTCGAGATGTTGAAGATGTTGATGTGGACATCGTGGCCCCAGTCCACGCCGGGGAGTTGATCGTCGCGCCGAACGCCGCGCCCGTCCTCATAGGTGTCGCCGGTCACCACGAGCGGTGGATGCACGGCAAATTCGCCGATTCCCTTGAAGACATACTTCGGCGTGTTGGGCGTGAAGTCGGCGATCAGCTTGTTGTAGATCGTGAGGTTCGGAGCCAGCACGAAGAAGTTGCGGATGCCCTCGGACTGGTAGAGGTAAGCGATGAAGGCACCCATGAGCCGTGTTTTCCCGACGCCTGTGGCAATTGCGAAGCACAGCGATGGAAACTCCCGCTCAAAGTCCTCAACCGTGGGGAACTCGCTCTTGATCGCCGTCAGAGCCGCGACCGGGTCGGCATCCTTCGATAGCTCGATGATCTCGCAGACACGCGCCAGGAGTTCCAGAGAGTCCCGCTGGGGAGGCCGCAGACTCAGGCGATTGCTGATGGAATTGATGTGTTGAATCGCCATGATCATTTCCCTCCCGTCGAATTGATCGCATCCATGTCAAAGAGCGTGGGTCCCGTGTCCTTGCCCTTGCCGAACTTCCGCGTCGGACGTTTGGGCGGTTCTGGAACTCCTGCCTTCTCAGCCGCGACCGCCGGTTGCGGTGGCCTGGGCAGGTTGCAGATCTCCAGCGAGTAGTCGTCGTGGCCCCACTCGCACTTCTTGAGGACCGCTTTGGGGATCTTCTTCACGGTCAGGTTCTCGAACTGACTCACGTCGCAACGGAACGCCCCGCAGCAGATCAGCAGGCTTCTATTCGGCCCGACTTCGTCGCTGAGCTTGGTCAGCATCTCCTTCGTCATCATCTGTGTGGTCACGTAGATGAAGTCCGTCTCCGAGCTTCGGCCCTGCTGCCAGTAGATGTCGGCGTTCGGGTCGAAGGTGAAACCCTCCAGCTTACACATCGCCTCGGCCAGCATCGCAGCGTTGAACTCCGGATTGATAACCGGATTCTCCCACTCGTCTTTGACGATCAGTGACGGTCCGAGCTTGTAGTAACGGAACCCGCCTCCGCCCTTCCAATCGACCGCCTTGCTGATTCCGCCCTGATCCTCGCCGCTTATGACTCTCTTCATGCGCGGTATGATGTGGGTGTGGCAGTGCTCGCCGAGCTCGATCATAATCCACCGACGGCCCATCTTGTGGGCAACAGCTCCGGTCGTCCCGGAACCGGCGAAGGAATCGAGGACGATGTCTCCGGGACCGGTCGCCATGTCCAACACACGCTTAATCAGGAGTTCCGGCTTCTTTCCGGAGGCTCTTGCAAAACCCTTTGCTTGCAAGTGGCACGGGCATCCTGCCCGTGTTTCATGGGCGGGCCGCCCATGTCACGCGGGGTTTTGCAAGAGCCTCTCCGTTCTTGAATTCAACTGATCCTTCATTGCTGATGCCGTTCCACGAGATGTCCGTCCAGACGTCAGTAACGATTTCACCGGGTATCCGACGGCCATCGATCTCAATAAGCCGCTTGTCATAAAACAGAATCTGCCTGCCGTTTAGAATGTAGAAGTCAGGGACATCCTCGCCGGGATGAACAAACACCCGCTGGCGCTCTTGCATTGACTGGCGAATGGTAGCAGCCCTCTTGATCGCTGCGCCACCCCCTATCGCAGCCGTCTGAAACACCCTTTCGGCGTTGGTGACCGCGAACCGTGCTACTTCGTCCTCGAACGCATCGCCCACCTCACGTTTGGCCGTGCGCACCGAGTCAAAGCCCAGTTCACGTGCCACGACGTCATTGATGCCCTCCCACGACCACCGATCATACGAGGCTGCTCTATCTGCAAGAACCTTTGAGTATGCAGTATCATAGGACTTTTCAATGAACACCTTGCGCATTGGGGCAGTCGATTTATCCTTCGCATAGACCAGCAGATAGTTCGCCGTCGAAAACACGGTCGCACCAGTTGCTTTGAAACCCGAGGGGTCGTTCGTCGTCATGCAAATGGTGTTGCAGTAATTAAAGCGGCCAAAGACTTCGTCAAGGAGCACCTTCGCGTAGGCCATCTCCCCGTCATCCAAGTGAAGGAAGAACAACCCGTCGTTTGTCATCAGTCGCCTCAGGCTCTCGAAGCGGTCACGCATAAGGGCGAGCCACAGTGAGTGCTCAACACCATCGTCATAGTGCTCAAAGGCGGATCCCGTGTTGAATGGTGGATCGATGTAAATGCACTTGATCCTACCCCCGAATTCCTGTTCGAGCGCCTTGAGGGCGAGCAGGTTGTCGCCGAAGATCAGGCGATTATCGAAGATGTCGTTGTCCGTCACCCGCTGGGTGGCGTGGTACGATTTCTCCGGATCTTCCACCAGGATTCGCGGCTCCAGTTTGGGCCGGTTCTCCTTGCCGATCCAGGTTAGTTCCAGACGTGTGTTGCTCTTTGCCATATTCAATCCTTTGTTTTCTCACGCGGAGGCGCGGCTCGTTTCCTCTTTAGATGACA
>JAAYLN010000241.1 GCA_012521875.1 Lentisphaerota bacterium
CCACAAACCATGAACCACAAACCATGAACCACAAACCATGAACCACCAACCATCAACCACCGCGCCCGCGCTTCGCGCAGAAGCGTCTCGGTGGTTTCCCAGTCTATGCAGGCGTCGGTCACGGAGCAGCCGGGGCGCGGGCGGGGGTGTGCGCCGTTCAGGGGCTGCGCGCCGCCCTCGAGGTGGCTCTCCAGCATGAAGCCGCAGATTGAGCGGTTGCCCGCCTCGATCTGCGTCAGCAGGTCGCGCAGCACGATCCCCTGGCGGCCGGGATCCTTGCCGGAGTTGCCGTGGCTGCAATCCACCACTATTCTCATGGGCAGTTGCGCCTCTTGCAGTGCCGCCTCGCAGGCCGCAATGCTGGCGGCATCGTAGTTGGGCCGGGTGCCGCCGCGCAGCACGATGTGGGGATAGGGATTGCCGGTGGTCCCGAAGACCGCCGGCAGCCCCTCCTCGGTCACACCGAGGAAGTGGTGCGGGCCCAGGGCCGAGCGGATGCCGTTGATGGCGGCTGCCAGTGTGCCGTCAGTCGCATTCTTGAAGCCCACGGGCGTCGAGAGTCCGCTGGCGATCTCGCGGTGCGTCTGCGCCTCGGCTGTCCGCGCGCTGATGGCCGACCAGGAGATCAGGTCGCCGATGTACTGCGGCATCAGCGCCTCCAGCACCTCGGTCGCGGCGGGCAGGCCGATTTCGGCAAGCTCCACCAGGAACTGGCGTGCCATGCGGATGCCATGCTCGATGTGGAAGGTGTCGTTCAGGTAGGGATCGTTGATGAATCCCTTCCAGCCGAGTGCCGAGCGCGGTTTCTCGAAATAGACGCGCATGACGATGCAGAGGGCGTCGGAGAGTTCGTCGCGGAGCCGCCGCAGGCGGCGGGCGTATTCACACGCGGCATCGAGGTTGTGGATCGAGCAGGGGCCGACAATCGCCAGCAGGCGCCGCTCCTCGCCGTCGAGGATCTGCTCGATCGCCGCGCGTCCCTGCATCACCGTGCGCGCCGAGAGGGCCGTGTGGGGCACGGCGGCCCGGATCTGGCGTGGCGTGGCCAGCAACTCGACCGACTTGATATTGATGTTATCGAGCTGCGGATGGCTCATGTATGCATCCCTCCCGCCGCAGCCCAGAAGCCCGGCGCGCGGCACGCGAGTTTTCCGGATGCGAGCGCATCGCGCAGCCGTTGCGCCAGCGTCCCGATCGCGGCGTGATCCTTGACGCCCGGGGCGCGCTCGACGCCCGAGCTGATATCCCAGGCGGCGGCACCCGAGCGCCGCGATGCCTCGAGGATGTTGGCGGAGTTCAGTCCGCCTGCCATCGCGAAGGCGCGTTCCGCCGCCAGCGGCGCGGCGGTCTGCCACTGCCAGACGGCACCGTTGCCGCCGGGCAGAACGCCGCGTCCGCACTCCACCAGCACGCCCACTCCCGACGGCAGTGCGCGGGCGGCCGTGACAAGGGACGCTCCGCCGCTCCTGATAACCTTGATGACGCGGAAGCCGGCCTGCTGCACAAGGCGGCAGGTGACAGCGCTCTCGCCGCCGTGCAGTTGCACGGTGTCGAGCCCCGCCTCGCGTGCCATGGCAATCACCTCGTCGGCGGTTTTATCAACGAAGACCCCGACGCGCGCGGTCGCGGGCGGCAGCCCCTTGAAGATTTCGCGCGCCCGTGCCGGTGTAACGTAGCGCGGACTGCCCTCGAAAAAGACCGCGCCCAGCGCGCCGATGCCGAGGCCGGAGCAGTAGCGCGCGGTCCCGGCCGAGGTGATGCCGCAAATCTTAAGGTTGGCCAGCGTTTGGTTCCTGCCGCCCTTGCCGGCAGACTCGTCCGTGCCGCCGGCATCATCTGCCTCCGGCTGCGCCAGCACCTCGTTGCCGATGGCGTTCCAGCGGCGTAGTGTCGCGGCGGGATCTTCCGCGCGCACGAGTGCCTCGCCGACGAGAACCCGCGTGATGCCGCCGGCCAGCGTCTGCCGGATGTCGTCGTCATCAAGGATGCCGCTCAGGGCAACCGGCAGGCAGCTGGGGTGCAGTAGGCCTACCATGCGTCCCGCCTGTGCGGAGTCGGTCTTGAAGTGTGCCAGATCGCGGTTGTTGATGCCGATCAGGGGCGCGCCGAGGGCATTGGCGCGCTCGATGTCCCCGGCGTCGTGAACCTCCGTCAGGACATCGAGTCCGAGCTGCTGCGCCAGCGCGTGCAGCTCGTGAAGCTGCTCGTCGTCGAGCATACGGACGATCAGCAGCATGGCGTCGGCACCGAGGGCGGCGGTCTCGTAAACCTGATAGGGATCGATGATGAAATCCTTGCGCAGCACGGGGAGATCGCACGCGGCACGCGCACGGTGGAGATCGTCGGGCGATCCCTTGAAGAAGTCCGGTTCGGTCAGGATCGAGAGCGCTGCCGCGCCGCCGGCGGCATAGGCGCGCGCCACGGCTGCGGGATCGAGTGCGGGGGCGATGGCGCCGCGCGAGGGCGAGGCGCGCTTGATCTCCGCGATCACGCGGAGTCCGGGGCGGGCGAGTGCGGCGGTAAAGCCGCGGTAGTCGCGCCGGCCGGCGGCCTCGCGCTCGAGGAAGGACTGCGGCACGCGCCGCTGCGCGCCGGCAACCGCCTGCCTGCGGGTCGCTACGATGTTTTCGAGGATGTTCACCGCTTCTGCCTCCGTACCGCGAGGTCTATTGCCGTGTCCAGGCAACCAACCGCTCCAGCTTGTCGAGCGCCGCGCCGGAGTCTATGGCGTCGGCGGCCTGCGCGATGCCCGTGGCGAGGTCGGGGGCGCGGTTCGCGGCCATGAGCGAGGCGGCGGCGTTGATCAGCACGATATCGCGCCTGGGTCCGCGGATCCTGCCGGTCAGGATGCCGCGCGTGATGGCGGCATTCTCGGCGGGATCGCCGCCGGCCAGGGCTTCGGGCGTGCAGGTATCCGGGAAGTAGGCCAGGGGATCGATATCGTAGGTGCGGATGCGGCCGTCCTTCAGTTCCGAGCAGCGTGTCGGACCCGTCAGCGTGATCTCGTCCATGCCGTCGAGGCCGTGGACAACGAGGACACGCCGCGAGCCGAGCTTGCGCATCACCTGGGCGATGGTCTCGGTCAGCTCGGGTGCGAAGACGCCGATAAGCTGGCAGGGCGCGCCGGCGGGGTTGGTCAGCGGCCCGAGCACGTTGAAGATGGTGCGGACGCCGATCTGCCTGCGTACCGGGCCGGCAAAGCGCATCGCCTTGTGGAAGGCCGGCGCGAAGAGGAAGGTGATGCCGATCTCGTTGAGCGCCTCCTCGAGCAGCTCGGGGTCGGCCGCGAGGTTGAAGCCCAGATGCTCGAGGCAGTCGGCGCTGCCGCTGCGGCCGGAACTGGCGCGGTTGCCGTGCTTGGCGACGACGGCGCCGGCACCGGCGGCGACGAAGGCGACGGTGGTGGAGATGTTGAAGGTGATGCCGCCATCCCCGCCGGTGCCGACCGTGTCGAGCGTGTCGGCACAGAGCGACTGTATGCGGGTGGCGGTGGCGCGCATGGCGCGCGCGCCGCCGGCGATTTCGTCTATGGTCTCGCCCTTGGCCGCAAGGGCGGCCAGGAAGGCACCGGTCTGCCCCTCCGTCAGTTCGCCGGCCAGAATGGCGTTGACCATGTCGAATGCCTCGCCTTCCGAAAGGTCGCGGCGGGCGATCAGTTGCTTGAGCTGCTGTGGATAGTTCATGTTGCCCATGTTGGTGCGGTTGAAGTAAACGGCTAGGCGGGATCCGCCATTTTGAGGAAGTTGCGCAGGATGCGCTTGCCGACGGGTGTCATGATCGATTCGGGGTGGAACTGGATGCCGTGGATCTCCTGCGTCCGGTGGCGGATGCCCATGATCTCGCCGTCCTCGGCGGTGGCGGTCACGGCCAGGCAGTCGGGCAGCGTGGCGCGGTCGATGGCCAGCGAGTGGTAGCGCATGCCCTTGAAGGTGCGGTTGCCCAGCCCCTTGAAGAGCCCCTCGCCATCACTGGTGATCTCCGAGAGCTTGCCGTGCATCAGCCGCCGGGCGTAGGTGATGCCCGCGCCATAGGTAAGCCCGATGGCCAGGTGGCCGAGAGAGACGCCCAGGATGGGGATTTTGCCGGCGCAGGCGCGGATCAGGTCGCACGAGATGCCGGCTGACTCGGGGCGTCCGGGCCCCGGCGAGACCACGAGCGCCCGCGGGGCCAGTGCCAGAGCCTGCCCGACGGTGAGCGCGTCGTTGCGGTGGACGGCAACGTCCGCCGCCATCTCGCGCAGGTACTGCACGAGGTTGTAGGTGAAGGAGTCGTAGTTGTCGATAATCAGAATCATGTCGGTTCCTCTTCTGGGTTGGGTCTAAACTTCCCCCTGCACGCGCTGGAGCAGCTCGATCGAGCGGGAGAGGGCGGCGGCCTTGTTGACCGTCTCGCGGTACTCGTACTCCGGCTCCGAGTCGGCCACGATACCGCCGCCGGCGCGGATCGTGAGGCGGCCGTGCTCCGCAACCGCCGTGCGGATGCAGATGCAGAAATCCATGTTGCCGTCGAACGAGAAGTAGCCGACCGCCCCGCCATAGGGGCCCCTTGGGGTCTCCTCGAGCTCTGCGATGATTTCCATGGCGCGGATTTTTGGCGCGCCACTGAGCGTGCCGGCGGGAAAGGCCGACTTGAAGAGGTCGAAGGCGTCGCAGTGCGGCTCGAGATCGGCTGTGATGTTGGAGACGAGGTGCATGACGTGCGAGTAGCGCTCCACCATCATCAGATCCGTCACCTGTACCGTGCCCGGCAGGGCTACGTGTCCGAGTTCGTTACGGCCCAGATCGACCAGCATGAGGTGCTCGGCGCGCTCCTTCTCGTCCTGCAGCAGGGCGTCGGCATTGGCGCGATCCTCCTGCTCCGTCGCGCCGCGCGGCCGTGTGCCGGCGATCGGACGCAGGCAGGCGGTGCGGTTGTCGAGGCGGATCATCGTCTCGGGCGACGAGCCGATCAGCGTGCAGTTGCGCGCCTTCATGAAGAAGAGGTAGGGCGAGGGGTTGACGTAGCGCTGCGCGCGGTAGAGCCTCACCAGATCGTCCGGGGCGGGGCCGACGAAGCTCTGCGAGACCACGCACTGGATGATGTCGCCCTCGCGGATGTATTCCTTGATGCGTGCCACCATGCCCTTGTAGTAGCCGGGCTCGTGGACGAACTGCGGTCGCTCGATGCGCCGCCGGGCGCGCGGTGCCTGTGCGGGGATGGGGGCGTGCAGTCTGGCGAGCAGCTCCCGCACCCGCGCTTCGGCAGCGGCGAGGAGGTCCGGCTCTGTGCCGTCCTCCCTGAAGGCAAGCGCCACCACGGTCAGAGTGTGGGCGATGTTGTCGAAGATCAGCAGCGTTTCGGGGATGACGAACTCCGCCAGCGGCTGCTCCGGCGGCAGGCGGTTCGGTACACGCGGCTCGAAGAAGTGGATCATCTCATAGGTGAAGTAGCCCACGAGTCCGCCGCAGAAGCGCGGCAGGCCCGGCTGCGGCGCCAGCTTGTAGGGGCGCATGAGGTCGCGCAGCACGTTGAGCGGCTCGCCATTGTGCGGCAGGCGCCGCTCCATGATCCCCTGGCGCACGACAACGTCGTCGCGGTAGATGGCCACCGTGGCGCGTGCCGCGACGCCCATGAAGCTGTACCGGCCCCACTGCTCGCCGCCCTCGGCACTCTCGAGCAGGAAGATGTCGGGGTGGTCGTGCGCCAGGCGCTCCAGTACCGAGACGGGCGTCTCGGTATCGGCCAGGATCGTGGCCCCGACGGGCACTACCGTGGCGGACGCCAACTGTTCGCGGAAGGCGTCCTGTGCGGGAAACGTATTAAGCAGCATCATGTTTGTTCCTAATGGTGGGGGTGGTGAGAGGGAAAGTGCAAAAAAGAAGAACCGGTGGCTCGGATGAAGCCGCCGGTTCTCGTAGTCCCTGGTCCAGTATGGGTACGCAAAACAGGTTAACGGCTTCGTCGGTGACGAATCCGCCAGCGCCAGTAACCAGTGTTTCCGCGTGTGAAAGTCATGTCCAGGGTGTCCGTGGCGACCGCCCGGCGAGGCCGGGAGCGGGTCGCATGTGTTTCTTTATACAGAAACGCAGTGCGGCTGTCAATAGGCTGCGAAAAATTTTTTTCGCGGGGTTCAGGGGCAGTTGCGACGCCGCCCCTGCGGGGGCGGCGGCAGTAGCAGTAGGCAGTAGCAGTAGGCAGTAGGCAGTAGGCAGTAGCAGTAGGCAGTAGCAGTAGGCAGTAGCAGTAGGCAGTAGTAGTAGGCAGTTGGAATGGGTTAGAGACGCCACTTTGTCGTGAGCTTTGTCGGAAGCTTTGTCGGAAGCTTTGTCGGAAGCTTTGTCGAAAGCGAAAGATTAAGCGGGTGGATGAAGACCAGCGTGCCGTTTAAGTGTTGGTTTAAGAGTTGGTGCTTCGCGCTTACTCTTTATCACCACACTTTGTCCCCACGCTTTGTCTCTTTACGCTTCGTCTCCACACTTTATCCCTACGCTTTGTCGAAAGCGGAAGAGCAAGCGGCAGCGGTGTCTCAGACCAGTAGGCAGTAGCAGTCGGCAGTAGGTAGTGGTGCTGCGGGGGAGTCGGGAGACGCGGCGGGTGGGAGACGACCTTTTGCGAAACAACCCAGTTGTATCGCAGAAGAGGGTAAAAGGGTGTGGAGCATGCGCTTTTGCCTAGTCTTGGCCTTCAGTTCACTTCAGATGCGCATGTACCGAACCACCCCGCCCACCGCACCGGCAAAAGCTCACGGTACAGCGAGCCGTTTTGAACCGCCAAGACGCCAAGAACGCCAAGAGATGGAACCGCGAATGGACGCCAATTAACGCGAAAGATTGCAAGGCGAGCCGAACTGATGGAGCGTGGAGCCTTGCAGTTGTACGCTTGCAGTCAACCTCCTGTACCGTCAGCCTCGGCTAGCCCTGCCGCGATGGAGCGCGGCGCCTGGCTATTCGAAAGAATCGATGGATTCGAGAGATTCGATTCTTTCGATTCCTTCGACTCTCCCGATTCCTTCGACCACCCCCACCTCGCCACATCGGCATGTGTGCAAATCTAGAAGCGCATTCCAGATTTGCACACAAGGCAGTCGGCAACGGCACGGAGCGTTTCCCGCCAGCCGATGGGGTCGAGGCCGTGTCGCTACCGGAACTCTGTCGCGAGTTGGAAGCTGAGTGTGGAGACAAGGTGCAAGCGCGAAGCACCCACTTACTCCACCCGCTTAAACCCCTACTAAACGGAACGCTTGTCTTACTCCACCCGCTTACTCTTTCGCTTGCGGCAATGATGGGACGAATGGGACGCCGGGGACGCCGGGGACGCAGGTGGAGGAGATAAAGTGCAAGCGCGCAGCTCCCACTTACTCCACCCGCTTAAACTCACTCTTAATCGGCACCCTTCATCCACCCGCTTACTCTTAAGCCTATGACAAGGCAACGGGCACAGCCTATGCAAGCCCTGAAGGGGCGCGATATACCAGCCCAGGGCAACGCCCTGGGGAATGGGCAAAAATACGACTAGCCCTGAAGGGGCGGGATATAGTTCGGAGAAGAAGGGTTGTTTGCCGGATGATAGGCCGGGCTTTCAGCCCTCGTTATTCTTGTGCCTTAATCCCTAGGGCTTTACCCTAGGCTGGGATGGGGCGCGCCGTTGGCGCTTTTCCGCTCCATCGCTCCATCACTGCGGCTAGCCGGGACGGCGTCGCCCCACCTTTCGGTAGCTGTACCGTGAGCTTGTGCCGGCGCCACTGCATGCGGCTGACGGTACAGGCGTTTGACTGCAAGCGTACAACTGCAAGACCCCGCACTCCATCAATGCGGCTACCCCTGACATATTCGCGTTAATTGGCGTCCATTCGCGGTTCCATCTCTTGGCGTCCTTGGCGTCTTGGCGGTTCAAATCGGTGCGCCGTACCGTGAGCTTATACCGGGGCGGCGGCCAGACTGACCACCGAGCGCGGCAGGTGCCCGGGCTGGCCGAGTACCGTCGCGCGGGGGCCGAGACCCCTTCCGGTGCGGATCGACTCGTACACGAAGGCCTTGCCGTCCACCACGGCCTCGAGCAGGGAGCGTCCCTTGGCCAGCGCGGCGGCAATCGCCGCGCTCAGGGTGCAGCCCGTACCGTGTGTCGAGCGCGGTTCCGCGATGACGGGGGTCGCAAGCCACCAGAGGTTGCCGTCGGGCAGCGAGAGCAGATCCCGCGATGGGCGCGCGCGGTCGTGGCCGCCCTTGAGCAGCACCCCGCAGCCGTAGCGCGCGGTCAGAGCGCGGGCCGCGGCCATTATGGCGGCGTCCGAGTCGAGCCGCGCATCGGCCAGCACCTCGGCCTCGGGCAGGTTGGGCGTGACGAGCGTCGCAAGGGGCAGCAGTTTCTCGCGCAGGGCCGCGACGGCCTCGTCGGCCAGCAGGCGCGCCCCGCTCGTGGCCACCATCACCGGATCGATGACCTTAAGTATCCCGGGATAGGCGGCGAGCCTTCCGGCCACGACGTTGATCAACTCGGAGGTGGCCAGCATGCCGGTCTTGAGGGCCGCCACGGCGTAGCTTTCGAGGATCGCGTCCAACTGGAGCCCCAGGTTTTCGGCGCTTGCCAGTTGGATGTCGCGGACGCCGTCGGGATTCTGCGCCGTCAGCGCCGCGATGGCGGTGCAGCCATGCACGCGCATGGCGTGGAAGGCGCGCAGGTCGGCCTGGATGCCGGCGTTGCCGCCGCTGTCGCTGCCGGCGATCGTCAGGGCCACGGGCAGGTCGGCCCGCAGCGCCGCATCCGGGCTGACGGGCGCATGCGAGGCATAGACCAGCAATGGACCGCCGTTGAAATCGAGCTCGAAGGCGGTACCCTGCGCCTCGTTGAGCGTGGCCTGCCACCAGCGGGCGAGGCGCAGCCGCTCCAGCGGGTAGCGCAGTCCGCGCGAGGTGATCCCCGTGGCAGGGTCGAAGCTGAAGATCGAGATGCGCTGGCCGGCGTGGCTCGCTATGCTGCCGGAGGCGTAGAGCGGTGTGAAGCGGCCGGTGTCGGTCACCAGCGATGCCCCGGGGGTGTCGTGCGCGTGCTCGACGAGCAGCGAGATATTGCCCAGCGTGTGATCCTCGCGCAGACCGGAAGCCCCCAGGATGACCCAGTCGTGCCAGCCCTGTGCCTTGCAGAAGCGGATGGCCTTGGTGAGGTCGTTGACCTCCTGGCAGGGATCCACCACCAGGCGCGCCGTATAGCGGGTGCGCAGGGAGGCGGGCAGGCTGTCGAGGTCGCCGACGATCCAGTCGGGCTCGCGGCCGGCGTCGAGGAGCTTGACGGCGGCACCGTCGCAGCAGACCACGCGGTGCGCGCCCTGCAGGAGCGCCAGCGGCACGGGATGGGTGGGGAAATTGCCGTCGGCCAGAATGACCGTCTTGCTGCGTGTGTCGTGCATGGTGTCTCCTTCCGCTCTCACATCTCGAAGAGCATCATCTGTCCGGGCAGATCCTGGCTTTCGCGCTTGCGGGTGTGCCGTGCCAGTCTGGGCTGGCCGGCCTCGATTCCGCCCTCCTCGAGGTTGCCGAGGATTTCGCGCGCCCGCGATACCACATCCTCCGGCAGCCCCGCGAGGCGCGCCACGTGGATGCCGTAGCTCTTGTCGGCGCAGCCGGGGCGGATGGTGCGCAGGAAGACGATGCCGTCGCCGTGCTCGCGCACCTGCACCGAGTAGTTCTGGACGCCGTTGAGCGTGAGGGAGAGGTCGGTCAGCTCGTGGTAGTGGGTCGCGAAGAGGGTCTTGGCCTTGACCCGCGGGGTGTTGTGCAGGAACTCGGCCACGGCCCAGGCGATGCTGATGCCGTCGAAGGTGCTCGTGCCGCGGCCGATCTCGTCGAGGACGATCAGGCTGCGCGCCGTGGCGTTGTTGAGGATGTTGGCGGTCTCCTGCATCTCGACCATGAAGGTGCTGCGCCCGCGCGCGAGGTCGTCGCCCGCCCCGACGCGCGTGAAGACGCGGTCGAGCAGGGGGATGCGCGCCGAGCGCGCCGGCACGAAGGAGCCGGCATGGGCCATGATGCTGATGAGGGCGACCTGGCGGATGTAGGTTGACTTGCCGGCCATGTTGGGGCCGGTGATCACGGCGATCTGGTTACGGCGGCAGTCAAGACGCGTGTCGTTGGGGACGAAGCGCTCGGCGTCGGGCAACTGCTCGATGACCGGATGGCGTCCCCCCTCGATCTCCAGCTCGTCGCCCTCGTGCATGACGGGCCGCACGTAGCCCAGCGCCAGCGCGCGGTCGGTGAGCGAGGTCAGCACATCGAGTCCGGCCACGGCCGCGGCGGTCTCCTGGATGGCGGCCGTCTCCGCCGCCGCCGCGTCGCGCAGCTCGCAGAATATCTCGTACTCGAGGGCGCAGGCGCGGTCCTGGGCGCCGAAGATGCGCTGCTCGTAGTCCTTGAGCTCGGGGGTGATGTAGCGCTCGGCGTTGACCAGCGTCTGGCGCCGCTCGTAGTGCGCCGGTATCTGGTCGAGCTGGGTCTTGGAGACCTCGATGTAGAAGCCAAAGACCCGGTTGTGGCGCACCTTGAGGGTGCGGATGCCGGTGCGCTCCTGCTCGGCGGCCTGGTAGCGCGCCAGCCAGGCGTGGCCATCGCCGGCCATCTGCCGCAGCTCGTCGAGCTGCGCATTGAAGCCCTCGCGGATCAGTCCGCCCTCCTTGATGGTCTGCGGCGGGGCATCGACCAGCCCGCGCAGCAGGCGCCCGGTCAGTTCGGGCAGCGCGTGCAGGCGCTGCGCGGCGTCCTTGAGCAGCCCCGCCCCGACCGCTGCCAGGGGCCCGGCGAGGCGCGGCACCGTCTCCAGCGAGGTGGCCAGCGCGCGCAAGTCGCGCGCGTTGCCCTGGCCCGACCCGATACGGGCGATGAGCCGCTCGAGGTCGCGCATGTCGGCCAGCGGCTCGCGCAGGGCATTCAGCAGGGAGCGTTCGGCACAGAGATACTCGATGGCGTCGTGGCGCGCGGTAATGGGTTCGAGCGCGCAGGGGGGCTGCAGCAGCCAGCGCCGCAGCAGACGCGCCCCCATCGGGGTGCGGGTGTTGTCCAGCACGCCGAGCAGGGTGGCCTCGGCCGGACGGCCGCGCGCCGGGATCAGGTCGAGGTTGGCGACGGTGGTCTCGTCCAGCACCAGACTCTCGCCGGCCTGGCGCACCTGCAGCGTGCGGATATGGCTCACGGTACGGCGCAGTTCGTCGCGCACGTGGTGCAGCAGCGCCCCGGCGGCGCCGATCAGCGCCGGACGATGCTCGCAGCCGTAGCCGTCGAGCGAATGGACGCGGAAGTGGCGCAGCAGCTCATCGCGCGCCACATCATGATGGAAGGTCCAGTCATCCACGCTGGTGATGGTGGGAACGTCCGCCTCGCGCAGCAGGGCGGTCAGGGCCGGGTTCTCGCGCTGCTCGCGGCCGACGAGGCACTCGCTGGGCGCGTGGCGCCGCAGGGCGGCGCGCAGGGCGTCGGCGCCGGCGGGCTCCTCGACCATGAAGTCGCCCGTCGAGAGGTCGAGGAGCGCCAGACCGTAGCGGCCGGGCGACGGCTGGTGGAGCGCGGCGATGTAGTTGTTGCGGGTGGCCTCGAGGATCGTGTCCTCGGTGACGGTGCCGGGGGTGACGATGCGGGTGACCTCGCGCCGCACGATGCCCTTGGCGGTGGCGGGATCCTCCATCTGGTCGCAGATGGCCGCCTTGTAGCCGGCGCGCACGAGCTTGGCGAGATAGGCGTCGAGCGCATGGTAGGGCACGCCGCACATCGGCGCGCCGGTGCGCTGCGTCAGGGCCACACCCAGCACGGGGGCCGCGGTCTGGGCATCCTTGAAGAACATCTCGTAGAAATCGCCCATGCGGAAGAGCAGCAGCACGTCGGGCGGCAGCGACTCGCGGATGCTGCGGTACTGGCGCATCATGGGGGTCAGGGTGTCGCGTTTGGCGGACATCAGGGGGTCTCCCGTGAGGCCGCGGTGTGCGCGGCCAGCCAGCGGGCCAGCGCCGCCCACTGGGCATTGGTGAGGGTTTCGGCGCGGCAGGCGGGATCAACGGCGGCCTGCGCCAGCAGCGGTTCGATGGCGTCGGGGGCCAGTCCCAGCGCGGGCGGTGCCAGCCGCAGCAGCGCGCTCATCTGCTTGCGGCGGTGCATGAAGGCGTGGCGTGTCAGCTCCTCGAAGAGCCTGCGCTCGGCGGGTTCCAGCGGCTCGCGCTGGTGATGCACGAGGCGCACCAGTGTCGAGGCGATTTCGGGGCGCGGCCAGAAACAGGCGGGCTTGATGGTGCGCAGGAGGGTGACATCGAAGTTCTGCTGCACCCAGACGCCCGCCTGTCCGCGGGCCGGCTCGCCGGCATCGGCGGCCAGGCGCCCGGCCACCTCGCGCTGGAGCATGACCACCAGCGTACCGGGGCAGAGGGGATGGCGGCAGAGTTCCAGCAGGATGCGTGTGCCGGTGGAGTAGGGCAGGTTCGAGACGCAGGCGTCGAAGCGCGGCCGGCCGGTGGCGGGATCGGCCAGCAGGGTATCAAGCGGCACCTCCAGCATGTCGCTCTCGATCAGTGTGAAGCGCTGATTGGCACCCAGTGCCCCGCGCAGCCACTCCGCCAGACGGTGATCCTTCTCGACTGCCGTCACGTGCGCCCCCGCCTCCAGCAGCGCCTGCGTCATGGCACCAAGCCCCGGGCCTACCTCCAGCACGGCGGCGCGGGGCGGCAGGCCGGCGGCGGCGATGGCCTCGAGGATGTTGCGGTCGATGAGAAAGTTCTGTCCCAGCGTGCGGTTCGGATGGAAATCACGCTCGATGCACCAGGCCTTGACTTCGGAGGGGCGGATTGGAACCATGACTCAGGGCAGCTCGAAGTAGTGCACGGTCACGTCGCGCTTCATACTCTCAATCCAGGCGGCGCGGCGCGACTCGCGCTTGATACGGCGCAGACGCGACTCGATCTCCGTCCAGACGTCCTCCAGCGGCATGACGCTCTCGGTCCGCTCGTCGAACTTCGTCAGGAGGTAGATGCCGCTCTCGGTCGTGACGGGCTCGCTGATCCCGCCGACCTTGAGGCCGTCCAGTGCCTCGGCCAGATCCTTGCGCAGCATCTCCGCAGGATCTATGAAGCCCCAGTCGCCGCCCTCGGATGCATGGGCCTCGGCCGACTCGCGGCGGGCCACGGCACGGAAATCCTCCTTGCCGGCACGCAGTTCCTTGAGCATTTCCTGCGCGCGCTTGGCCAGCGCTTCGGGCGACTCGCCCTCCTTGGGCGCCAGCAGGATCATCCCCACGCGCACGGGATCCTCCACCGCGAAGGCCGTGGTGTTGGTGGCGTAGTAGGCGCGGATCTCGGCGGGGGCGATGACGATATGCTGGTCGACGAACTGGTGCTGCATGGTGCTGATGATCATCTCCTCCTCCACGCGCCTACGCCAGGCGTCGTAGCCCAGTCCCTGCCTGTTAAGCATCGAGACCAGTTTCGAGCGGTCGCCGCCGAAATGCTCCTCGATAACCTCGGCGACACGCCGCTCCACTGCCCATGCCGGCAGCTTGTTCGGCAGCGCCGCGTAGGCCTGCAGGATGAGCTGCCTTGCTACCAGATACTCCTGCGCCTCGGCATACAACTCGCGCAGGTTGCTGCCGGCGCTGGCGACCGGCAGCCGGCGCATGGCCGCCAGCTCGCGCGCGTACTCCATGGTCTCTGCGATCGTGATGCGCTCCCCGCCCACTTCGGCGGCGAGGCCATCGAGCAGCAGCAGGGCCGGCGCATTCGTCGCGGCACCCGCCCGCGGCACCGCCAGCAGCAGGATCAGCGCCGACAGGGCGCTTGCGGGAATCCGCATTTGGAGTAAGCGGGTGGAGTAAGCGTGCCGATTAAGAGCGGGATCAAGTGTGGGTTTAAGTGGAGCTTCACACTGGCACTTTGTCTCCACACCTTGTCTCCACGCTTTGTCGGATACGCTTCGTCTCCGCACTTCGTCCCTGCGCCTTGTCGAAAGCGGAAGACGGGGCGGCTGTGGGGTGTCCCAGACTAGTCGCAACATAGAAGAAAGAGTGTACGTGTGTTCCATGCGGTGTACCGCCATAGTTCCATGCGTCCCTCGCGCTTACCCGCGCCTGCCGGTCACTTTGAAGGCGGGACGCCCCTTGACAGGGTTTGCGGTTAACTATACCATGCTTTTTCTGCCATGAAAAAGAGAAACTACACGGTCGCGGCTGTAGGGACGGCTCTTGCCGCCCTCCTCTTGCTGACGGGATGCGAGTCGACCGATGAGGTCTCGGTTTCGATCTCGCCCAGCCACACACGCCTGGGTGTCAACCAGTCGGTGACGCTTACCGCCTCGGGCGGGCACACCTACCGCTGGTCGCTAGGCGCGTCCACGGGAGGCCCCAACAACCCGGCGACGGCTAAAACCAACAACCAGGCGACGGCTAAAACC
>JAAYLN010000242.1 GCA_012521875.1 Lentisphaerota bacterium
GAAAAGCCGCGGCCTGCTGTTTTACAGACTGGCACAATTAGCTGTCGTCACAGCCCCCAACCCGCGATCAAAAATCGTGCCGGCACAAGATGTTGTGTCTGGTTGAGCGAACTGCATACCCAGTAAATCTAAAATCAAAAAATACTCTTGGCGTCCTTGGCGTCTTGGCGGTTCAAATTTGCGCACATATCATGCGCTTCCCGCGCGCATCCATCGCCCGCCGCTTACTATTGCGTGACATTTAACGCCGACTGGCATATGATGTTTCCCATGAAGGACAATATCGCACGCTTGCAGGCCATGATGCAGGAGGCCAAGCACGTGGTGGCCCTGACCGGCGCCGGCATCTCCACGCTGGCCGGCATACCCGACTTCCGCGGACCGAAGGGGCTCTACCAGAAGCCCGGTGCCGAACGGATCTTCGACATCGACTGGTTCCGCCGCGATCCCTCCATCTATTACGAGGCGTGCCGAGATATGATCTACGGCCTCGACAACCACTCGCCCGGCCCGGTACACACGGTGCTCGCCCGACTGGAGCAGCTCGGCCGGCTCAAGGCCGTCATCACCCAGAACATCGACCTGCTCCATCAGAAGGCCGGCTCGCGGAAGGTCATCGAGGTGCATGGCACGCCCGCCCTGCACCACTGCATCGGCTGCGGCAGGGAGGCCACCTACGACCAAATCTGCGCGCTGCTGAAAGATGCAACGGTCGCGCGGTGCGAAGCGTGCGGTGCGGCCTACAAGCCCGACATCACCTTCTTCGGCGAGATGCTGCCCGAGGGCGCGCTCGAGGCGGCCATCGTGCAGGCACGCCGCGCCGATCTGCTGCTGGTGCTCGGCACCTCGCTGACGGTATACCCCGTGGCCTCGCTGCCCAACGAGACCGCACGGGCCGGCGGAAAGATTGTGATCGTCAATGCCCAGCCGACGCCACTGGACGGGCTGGCGCAGTTCCGCCTGCCCGATCTGGCGGCCTTCGCGGAGAGCGTGAGTTCCTGGTACGACGAATAGCCAGCCAAGAACCAGGTACCGGCAGGCTCCACCGGAACTACCGTAAGCCTTCAGAAACAGGAGAACAAGACACTGACAGAGCGAGTTCAGCACATTGCCAAGGACACTTGCCCGCAACTGATGTCGAACATCGAGAGGAGAACCCGGCGCATACGGAACTACACCTGGTTATTTACCGTGCTGCTTTTCATAAGGCTAATCCCGTATGTTTACAACATGCTTGCGGGCTACAGGCCCTTTATTCTGGACGAGGCGATAATGGTGATCCTTCCATTCATCATGCTGGCCGCCATGCTGGAGTTGAGTCGTGATACACTACAGATAGTCCTATGCATATGGCGACAGCAGCGCCCCCAAGCGGCCGAGGAGTCCGGGGCGCAGAAACAGGAGAGTGTTGGAAGCACCCCCATTACGGGCGGCTAGCCGCACGCGGGGCACCAGACTAAACGCCGGGGCCGCAGCCACGGATCGGATCAGGACGAGCGTCTGCTCGTCCTCAGGTGCGCGGGCAAGCAGACGCTTGCCCCTCCCGCCGGCAGTCCCGGTAGTTCCGGCAGGATCGGCAGTCCCGGAACTCGATGACGAGGACGATGGCGAAAGAGAATAGTCTGAGACACCACCAGCCGCTCCATCTTTAGCTTTCGACAAAGCGTAAGGACAAAGTGTGGAGACGAAGTGTATCCGACAAAGCGTGGAGACAAAGTGTAGGAGACAAAGTGTA
>JAAYLN010000243.1 GCA_012521875.1 Lentisphaerota bacterium
ATTTCGCGGTGCCCCTTGGCGTCCTTGGCGTCTTGGCGGGTTATAACCTGCGGGTGGTTCGGCACAGGCGCCAGCCCAAACTTTAGAACTCCCGAACTTTAGAACTCCTCCGTGTCCTCCGTGCCTCCGTGAGAGACTCTCCACTGGTATCGAGGACGAGGACGATGACGAGCAGAAGCCCTCTCCACTCGCCTCCGCATGGGCTTTCCCTGTTGCTTTCGACAAAGGCGACAAAGTTACCGACAAAGTTCGCGACAAAGTCGGACTCCATTCCGCACACTCCCCGTCGCCAGCCGATTACCTTTGCATCCGCCGGGATTCATGCTACCTTATGAGTGATGCCTCCGCATCGGGCGCCATGCGGGCCGCCGCCAGCCCGCGCAGGAAGTGAGATAGGCCATGTCTGGTATTGCCCTACGTTTAAGCCGCCTGTTCCGCGGCAAGCGCAACCTCGTGATCTCGGCACTCGATCATGTGATGGAGTACGGGGTGCAGCCCGGTATCGAGCAGGCCGCGCCGGCCATCCGCAACTGCCTGACGACCGACGCGCTGCTGCTGCCGCGCTTCATGCTGCAGCGCCATTGGGAACTGCTGGCCGCACCCGTCGCGCCGGTGCCGGTGGTCCGCATCAACTGGAGCGCCTCCTTCTACTACCCCCTCGACTACCGCGAGGGCTTCACCACCATCGCCACGACGGTCGAGGAGGCCGTGCAGGCCGGGGCCGGGGCGGTGATCTGCTCGCTCTTCCTCGAGGAGGATAACGACCGCCGCCGCGAGACGGAGAATGTGCGCATCTTCTGCGAGGTAGTGCGTCAGAAGGAGCGCCTCGGCATTCCGCTGATCGGCGAGGCCTACGTGGTCGAGCACCATGAGCGCACTCCGGAACAGGTGCATGCCAAGGTCATGCGCGTTTCGCGCATCATGGCCGAGCTGGGCGCCGACCTCATCAAGACCTTCTATACCGGCGACCGCTTCCACGAGGTGGTGCAGAACACCCCCGTGCCCGTCTTCACCATCGGTGCCGAAAAGCTCAATACCGACCTGAACGTGCTGCACAAGGCGGCCGATTCCGTCAACCAGGGCGCGCGCGGCATCATCTTCGGCCGCAACATCTTCCTCGCCAAGGATCCGCCGGCCCTGATCGCGGCGCTCAACGACGTGATCAACGACGGCGTCGCACCGGAAGCGGCGCTGGCCGCCCAGGGACTCGACGGAGCCGCCGGATGACAGCCTCCTCCGGCCCCACGATCGGACTCGACCTCGGCACCAGCGCCGCCAAGGGGGTGCTGATGGCGGCCGACGGCCGCATCCTGCGCACCGCCTCGCGGAGCATGGTCTATGACCGGCCCGCCCCGGATCGCGTGGAGTGCGATGCCCGGCAGCACTGGCGCGAGATCGCCGGGCTGATCCGCGAATTGGCCGCGGCGTCATCCGCCCCCGTGCGCGCCGTGGCCCTCTCCGGCGCCTCCGGCAATACGCTGCTGTGCGATGCGGCGGGCAAGCCCCTGACACCCATCATCAACTGGATGGACCAGCGTGGCGCCGCCGCCGCGCTCCCCGCCCTGCAGGGGCTGACGCCCGAGTCCGTCCGCCGTGTGACCGGCTGGCCCTGTACCGGCAGCTTTCCGCTGGGCCACCTCGCCTGGCTGCGGGCGCACAATCCCGAACTGCTCGATGCCGCCGCGCATGTCGGCATGAACACCGACTGGCTGCTCTTTCGGCTTACCGGCCAGTGGGTCATGGAC
>JAAYLN010000244.1 GCA_012521875.1 Lentisphaerota bacterium
CTACCGGTACTGCCGGTGCTACCGGTACTGCCGATGCTGTCTGACGTGTCGGACTAGTCAGACCTGTCCGACTCGTCTGACTCTTGAGAGGCTTTTGCAAAACCCTTGCGTGCATACGTGGCACGGGCATCTTGCCCGTGTTTCATGGGCGGGACGCCCATGCCACGAGGCGTTTTGCAAGAGGCTCCTGAGCCCAGCTACGCCGCGCATCCCGCGGAGACTGCGGGCTCCAAGGCGCATCTGAAGTGAACTGAAGGCCAAGAGCAGGGGAAAGCGCGCCCGCGCTCCCCACCCTTTTACGCTCTGCGATACAACTGTGTTGTTTCGCAAACGGTCTTCTCCCGCCCGCCGCTTTCGATAAAGCGTAGGGACATAGCAAGGGCCCTTTCCTGTTCTCTTCATAAGAAACCGGTTGCACAGCCATTGGATAACTGGTAATATTCGTTGCCAGTTAAGGCGAGAGCTGGAAAGGAATATGCATGGATAGACCTTTGAGCAGACTTCTGATGGAAATGATCGCGGACTTCCAGGCCGCGCCGCTTGAGACGGGGTTCGACCGTGCCCTGCGTCTCCAGACCGCCCCCCGCAAGGCCGCCGTCTGCATCGGCGTCCGCCGCTGCGGCAAGACCACCGTCCTCTTCCAGCACATCCGGCGTCTGCTCGACAGTGGCGTCCCGATGGAGAACATCATCTACCTGAACTTCTTCGATGACCGGTTGCGTTCGCTGAACCGCGATACCCTCGATACGGTCGGCGAGGCGTATTACGGAATGTTTCCGGAGAAGAAGGGGACGGAAAAGGTCTTTTTCTTCCTCGATGAGATTCAATGCGTTCCGGGATGGGAAGCTTATGTGGACAGGCTGCTGCGTACCGAAAAATGCGAGGTCTTCATCACCGGATCCTCCGCCAAGCTGCTGTCCACGGAAATCGCCACCCAGATGCGGGGACGTTCTTTATCGTGGGAACTCTTCCCATTCTCCTTCGGTGAATTCGTCCGTGCGCGTGGCATGGATCCGGCGGGGCCGCCGACCTCCAGGCGCCGCCTGATGCTCGCCAAGCATTTCGATGCCTACTGGCAGATCGGAGGCTTCCCCGAGGTGCTGGATGTCACTGACAGGATCCGGGTGATGACGCATCAGGAATACCTGAACGCGATCCTGTTCCGCGATGTGATTGAACGGCATGATATCGCGCACCCCCGCGCCGTGGCGGATCTGGCCGCCTGGCTCATCGACAATACGGCCTCGACCTACTCGGTCAACAGGCTGACCGGATACCTCTCCGCACTCGGGCACAAGATGCCCAAGAACACCGTCAGCAACGTCTTGGACTGGTTTGAGGACGCCTATTTCCTGTTCACCACGCGAATATTCGACGCCTCCCTCGCCCGGTCAAACACGAATCCCAAGAAAATCTACTGCATCGACCACGCCCTGGTGCGATCCGCTTCCTCCAGGGTCCTGATCAACGACGGGCATCTGCTTGAAAATATCGTCTTCCTCGCCTTGCGGCGTTCCGGGGCAAGAATCTACTACTACCGCACGAAGGGCGGGCGGGAGGTTGATTTTGCCGTGCTGGACAAGAATGGCGTTGAACTGGTGCAAGTCTGTGAATCCCTGGGGGATGCGGCGACTCGCGAACGCGAATTCCGCGCCCTGGGCGAAGCCATGCTCGAACTGGGTGTGAAGCAGGGGACGGTCGTCACGCGCTCGGAGGAGGGGGTTGAACAGACCGGTGCCGGCGAGATCTCCATTCAGCCTGCCTGGCGCTGGCTGCTGTCGCGGGAAGAGGACTTGAAGCGATAGCTGTTGCCGCGAATCAGGGGCGCATGATGCGGTACGTCAGTGGCGGCTGGTTGATCATACGACTCAGTCGTATGATCGAAGAGTGTAAAAGCGGAGTAGCGGAAGGGCTGTCCGTCGAAGGGATCGCGCGGCACGGCGGGCAGGTAGTCCGGCACCAGCGCCGCCAGCGTCGCGGGCAGGTGGCTGGTGGCTGGTGAACAAACCGCCAAGACGCCAAGAACGCCAAGGGGGAGAAGGAGCGGGAGAGAAAGGGGGCACTCGTCCTCGTCCTCGTCCTCGTCCTCGTCCTCGAGACAGCCGTTACTGCCGAGACTGCCGGTACTGCCGGTACTGCCGGTACTGCCGGTGCTGTCTGACGTGTCGGACTAGTCAGACCTGTCCGACTCGTCTGACTCCTGAGCCCGGCTACGCCGGGCATCCCGCAGAGACCGCGGGCTCCAGATGCTTGCGCACCTTCACGGGAGCTACCCTTGCACTCAACGACAGCCGACGACAATCGAGACTTGAGAGAGACTGCGGCGACGGTGGGACGAGGCGGGGGTGGTCGAAGGAATCGAGAGAGTCGAATGAATCGAGCGAATCGAATCACTCGAATACATCGATTCAGTCGAATCCATCGATTCTTTCGAAAAGCTTGGCGCCGCGCTCCATCACTGCGGCAAGCGGGACGGCGTCGCCCCACCCTTCGGCAGCAGCACCATATGCTCGCGCTGCTGCTATCCTGTCGTGCGGCTCGCCGGTCACACCGCATAGCGGCGTGACGGGGACGGCTCGCCCTACCCTTCGGCTCGCTGTACCGCGAGCTGGTGCCGGGGCGGCGGGCGGAGTGGTTCGGTACAGGCGGGGACAGGAGAGTAGCAGTAGGCAGTAGCAGTAGGCAGTGGCAGTAGGCACGTATGGCGCACGCATGTCGCCCGCACGGAGCGCGCGGGGACGCGGGGAACCCGCCATCAACGGCGGACACAGGACCGCCACGCGGCGGGGACGCCGCGCATGCCGGGCAAAAGCCTGATGCTTATATATTAACGCCCTGTGCGGTGGTCGGAGTACCGCCTTCAGGCGGAAGCGGTTCAGGGGCTTCAGCCCCGTTCCCATGACCCCTGTTTTTCAAGAAAAAAGGGCTCCGGGCCTGAAGGCCCTTGTTGACTTCCGGCTGAAGCCGGTACTCCGGCCCGACTGCGACGCATACAGGAACTGAAAACCAAGACCAGGAAATAGCGCGCGCGCGCCACCCTTTTACCCTCTTCTGCGATACAACTGGGTTGTTTCGCAAACGGTCTTCTCCCACCCGCCGCTTTCGACAAAGCTCTCGCGACAAAGTGCAGGGTGCGTCAGGCAAAGGGGGCGTCGTCACGCGCGCAGGGTTATATTGCTCCCGAGGAGGCGTACCGTGAAGGTGCGGCCTTCGTGGATGTTCTTGCCGTAGGTCTCCCTGATACGGAATGCCAGCAGATGCGCGCCAAGGCCGATCAGCAGGTAGATCCCGAAGAGCACCAGATAGGCCGCGTCGGGATAATGCAGCGCGCCGGCGGCATCAACCCTGGCGCCGCGCCGGCATGCACGGGGCCTACCGCCACCTCATGCACCTCCTCGCCCTCGACGCGGTAGAAGTCGCCGACGGCGGGGGGCAGCTCCTGATCGCCGGGGCGGTCCCAGGCGTCGCGTCCGTTCCAGGAGCGGCAGTAGCGTACCGGCTGGAACCACGGATGGCCTACCGCGCGCAGTCCGAACTGCTCGGCAAGCTCGCGCTCGAACATATGGACCTGCGGGCAGGCGGGCGTCAGCGAGGGGTAGGAGCCGCCCTCGATATCGGTGGTACCGGCCAAGAGCCGGTGCTGCGCATCGTCCGCCAGCACGAGATAGACGCGGATGGCCTCGGTACCGGGCCGCATGGGGCCGAAGAGGGCGCTCACACGCTGGCCGGCCGTGACGCCGTCCCGCAGGGCGGCGGCGAAATCGCGGTTGGAGAGATGCGGCAGTTCGGCCAGCGGAACGGCCTCTCCGTTATGCAACGGCTTCAGTGTGGGGCTAGAAGTCATGGCCGCACCTCCAGGAAGGCTGCCGCGTCGCGGATCAGGCTGGCGACCGGCGAGGGTATGGCGAGTCCGAGCAGCAGCACGCATATCATCAGCAGTGCCACCGGCACGACCGTGAGGCGGGGCTCCCCGAGCGGCTTGTCGTCCGGCTCGCCGCCCTGCAGCATCTTGAGCACGGTGGCGCCCATGCCGACAAAGACGAGCATCAGCAGCGCCAGGAAGCCCCAGACCACCGCCATGCGCCCGGTCGCGACCGCGCCATCGAGTATGCCGAGGATGCTGACGAAGGGGCCGAACGGCGGCGCGCCATGATCGACTCGACGATGCCGATGACCACCGCGAGGCCGAGCATGCCCGCCAGGAAGACCACCCAGTCGAGGGCGTTGCCGAAGTAGGCCGGCACCACCACATGATAGAGGAGCGCCCCCAGCACGAGCAGCTTGACCGCCGATCCGTAGAGGATGGCGCCGAAAAGCGGGCCGCTGTGGTCGAGCACCATGGCCTCGTGGATCATCGTCAGTTCCAGATGCGTGGTGGGATCGTCCACCGGGATGCGGCAGGTCTCCGCCAGCAGCACGATGAAGAGCCCGATGGCGACGAGCACCAGCGGCGCGGCGATCTCGGCGGGCACACCGCCGGTGGTGGCGTGCAGCATCGTGCCGAGCGACAGCGAGCCGGAGAGGCGCGCCAGCACCATCAGCGCCAGGAAGAGGGCCGGTTCGGCCAGGCAGGCAAAGGTCACCTCGCGCGCCGACCCCATCCCCTCGATGGCCGAGACGTGGCTCGGCGCATTGGCATGCGCGCCCGGCAGCCAGAAGTGGAGCGGCATGAGACCGGCCTTGATGCCGAACCCGATCAGGATCATGACAAAGAGGTAGTTGAGCTGCCTGGCGGTGAGCAGGCCCAGCGCGCCGGGCTCCATGAGGTACGAGCCGGTGGCCCGCCGCCACACCACGCAGAGCGCCAGCAGCGTGAGTGTGCTGACGTGCGTGGCGATCAGATAGACCCAGCCCGCCTGGCGGCTCTCCGCCTGGTGCTCCTCGGCCACGATCAGGAAGAAGGCGGCCAGCGCCATGATCTCCCATCCCAGCAGGAAGACCAGCGCATTGCGGCTGATTACCAGCAGCCCCATGCCGGCCACCAGCGCGCCCCAGCAGATGCGCAACCGCACGCCGGTGACGGGTTGCTGCTGATGCGGCCAGTAACCGAGGCCGTAGAGCGAGCCGAGTCCGCCGATCAGGAACACCGGCACGAGGAAGAAGGCGCTTAGCCGATCAAGCCCCAACAGCCCATGCTCCGCGACCGGCCACGGGAAGATACCCATGCCATCCGCCGCGCCGCACAGCCCGCCAATGGCACCCGCCAGCCCGCAGAGGGCGGCGCAGCCCATCAATACGGCGGCGATACGCTCGCCACCCGCCAGATGGCGGCGCAGTCCGAGCCCCGGCACACCGCTGACAGCGGCGAGCAGCAGGGCCAGACAAACAAGTTC
>JAAYLN010000469.1 GCA_012521875.1 Lentisphaerota bacterium
GCCTTTGCCTTGGGGGCTGCGGCCTTTGCCTTGGGGGCTGCGGCTGCCTTAGTCTTAGTTGTGGCGGCCTTCGCCTTCGGGGCGGCGGCCTTCGCCTTGGGGGCGCTCTTCTTCGTTGCCATCGTGGTGTACTCCTGTGTTGTGCGCAGGTGAATTTACCTCAGCACGTTATGAGAATACGATATTGACGGCTAAAAGCAATAGAAAAATCGCTCTTGAGCGCTTGTTTTCCGCATTTTTCCGCGTTTTTTCACAATTTGCATCCGATTACTTGCAACACGGGCTTGCATCCCGGCCCCATAGAATCCATAATGGGAGCGTTGCCAGTGGCATCTGCAAGCCGTCCACGGCAAGGAGCACCGCCCATGCCGACTTACGAATATTCCGCCGAAAACTCCAGTAAGAGCTGCCCTTTCTGCAAAGAGGGCTTTGAACACGTGCAGCGTCTGAGCGATGCGCCGCTTACTCAGTGCCCGCGCTGCGGCGCGCCCGTGCGCAAGTGCATCTCGCTGCCTTCCATCGGGCGCTCGCAGTCGGGACTCGATGACCGCGCGCGCCAGGCGGGCTTCAAGAAGCTCAAGAAGATCGGTCGTGGCGAGTATGAAAAGCAGTTTTAGAGGCGGAGTGCAGCGTGGCCACTCCGCTTCATCTGGTTCTGTTTCAGCCGGAGATCCCGCACAACACGGGGGCCATCGGACGGCTCTGCGTGGGGCTCGACTGCCAACTGCACCTGATTCGCCCGCTCGGCTTCCAACTCTCGGACCGTCATCTGCAGCGTGCCGGAATGGACTACTGGCCGCACGTGCGGCTGATGCTCCATGACTCCTGGCAGGCCTTTATGGAGTGCGTCAGGCCTCCGCAGCTTTTCCTGCTGAGCACGCACGGACAGCGGTCGCTCTACGAGTGCCGCTTCGCGCCCGGCGCGGCGCTGGTGTTCGGCAACGAGAGCCACGGTCTGCCGCCGGAAATGCGGGAGATGCACCGCGAGCGCCTCCTCAGGATCCCCATGCCCGGCCCGCACGCCCGCAGCATCAACCTCGCCAATGCCGTCGCCATCGCAGCCTACGAGGCCTACCGGCAGCTTGCAGCACTATAGGCACACTGCCGGGGGCGCTCCACAATAGTGGATGCGCACCCAGAATCCAGAATCCAGAATCCGGAATTCAGAATTCAGAATTCAGAATGAAAAAGCGCCTCCTTTTGCTTCCCTTTTCGTGTTCATGCAATTGGGTCCACATCCTGGATGGACGGCAAAACACTCAAATTGTTGCCTTGCAATATTCTGGATACCGGATGCCTTGCTGGATTCTGGATTCTGTGCGATTCAACCAAGTTGAATCGCACCCCACACTGCCCCTGCGGGCAGTTGGAAAGGGGCAAGTCCGGGATGCCGTTCCAGTCGCTTCTCTTTCGCTTTCGACAAAGGCGACAAAGTTGCCGACAAAGCTCGCGACAAAGTTGATGAAAGCCCTGAAGGGGCGCAACATACCAGCCCAGGGCAACGCCCTGGGGAATGGGCAAAAAAATGACTAGCCCTGAAGGGGCGGGACATAGTTCGGGGAAGAAGGGGTGTCTGCCGGATGATAGGCCGGGCTTTCAGCCCTCGTTCTCTTCGTTCGCTGGCAATCCTAGGGCTTCACCCTAGGCTGGGATGGGGCGGGCCTTTGGCCCTTGCATGCTCCTTCGCTTCATCACTCCATCACTGCGGCTCGCCGGTCACGCCGCGTAGCGACGTGACGGGGACGGCGCGCCCTACCCTTCGGTGGCTTCTCCCGGCACACTCATGACGCTCCGGTGAAGGCGGACGAGTCGGACTTGTCTGACCTGTCGGACTCGTCCGACCATCAGCTCGCAACAAAGCTCGCGACAAAGTAGCTA
>JAAYLN010000245.1 GCA_012521875.1 Lentisphaerota bacterium
CGGGCGGCACCGTCCGCAACTGCATCATCGGCGGCAACATGGCGACCGACGGATCGGTCACCACCAACTGGGCCGGCACGGCCTCGGCCTTCGTCAACTGCATCATCGAGGGGCATTCGCCCGCCATGCGGGAGTGCCTGCCCTATGACGGCACAGTACTCGACTTCCGCGGCAACGTGCTGCGGCTGCTTCCCGGCTCGCGCGCAATCGATGCCGGCACCGCCGCGGCGACCGCCTTCGCCTCCCCCACTCTCACGCCCGACATCTACAACGGCAACCGCATCCTGGGCGGCGCGATCGATATCGGCCCCGTCGAGCACGACGTGCGCGACACGGCCTTCGCCTGCACCTTCTCCGCCGATGTGCAAATCGGCATCGCGCCGCTCGACGTGGTGCTGACGGCGCACCCCGTCATGGGACGGCTCGCGGACACAACCGTCACCTACTACTGGGACTTCGACGGCGACGGCGTTCCCGAGCCAGAGAACTGCGGCACGGACAAGCGGGTCATCGAGGGAGCGGTCGAGCTCAGCAAGCGTACCATCACCCTCTGGACCACCAACAGCCTCGGCCAGAGCGACTGCTTCTCGCTCGACTTCAACGGCATTGTGACGACCCACTACGTCGTCAAGGACAACCCCGGTGCCACCTATCCCTACTGGAGCTGGAAGACGGCGGCACCCGACATCCAGACCGCGATCAACGCCGCCTACGATGGCGCCGAGGTCATCGTCTCCAACGGCGTCTATGTGCCGCCCGCGAAGATCACGATCCTGCAGCCGATCCACGTGCGCAGTGCCAGCGGCAACTGGGATGATGTGGTGATAGACGGCGCCAACAAGTTCACGGGCGCGCTCGTCACGCTCAACAACGGCGGCTGCCTCTCGGGCGTCACAGTCACGCGCGGACGCGTCAGCGGCGAGGAGGGCGGCTCCGGAATCCTGATGCGAGGCGTGAGCTGCATCGTCTCGAACTGCCACATCACCGCCAACAGCGCCACCGACAGCAACCGCAGCTCCGGCACGGGCATACTGATGTTCAACGGCACCGTCCGCGACTGCCTGATCGACAAGAACGAGGGCCGGGGGCCGATGCGCGGCATGGGCGTCCACATCGTTGCGGGCCTTATCGAGCGCTGCGTCATCGTGGACAACTACCGCACCTGGACCGAGAAACCCGTCAACAACGACTGGCACACGGGCGGCGGCCTCTACATGGACGGCGGCACCGCGCGGAACTGCGTCATCGCCCGCAACGACTGCGGCACCTTCACGCCGATCACGATGGTCGAGGCCACGGGCGTCTACATCCGCGGCTCCTCGGCGAGGATGTACAACTGCATCGTCTCCGGCAACAGCCACGCCGGCAACGCGCACAACCTGATCTACGCCTTCTACAACGCCGCCGGCACAGGCCCCGTCATCGCCAACTGCGTGATCGAGGGCAACTACTCCAGCTCCGACGGCGCCGAGAACAGCATCGGCGGCAAGCGTTCCGTCTTCCGGAACTGCGCGCTCCCCGAGGCCTTTACAAACGGCACGCAGAACGCGACGGTCATCACCGCCGCCGACTACGCGCTGCGCAACGACGGCTATCCGCTGCTGCCTGCCGGTTCGGGACTGGTAGATGCCGGCGGTACATTCGACTGGACCGAAGCCGACACCGACCTCTACGGCAATCCCCGCATCGGTGGCACGGCGGTCGACATCGGCCCCGTCGAGCGGCAGAGCGGCGCCTTCGCCGTCTCCTTCGACACCGAACGCTACGACTCCCTCGGCGCCTTCAGCGCGACCCTCACCGCCGCGGTAGAGAACGCAGGTACCGCACCGGAAGTGGTCTATTACTGGGATCTCGACGGCGACGGCATCGCCGAGCCCGAAAACAGCGGCGCCGGCAAGACCAGCGTCAGCGTGGACTTCACCACCTACGGCACGACACCCGTGACCCTCTGGGCCACCAACACGGCAGCCGTGCCCGCCGCCGGCGCGGTCTGGACACGCGACTTCACGGTCGCGCCAGCCGTCCACTACGTGGTCGGAAACAACCCGGATGCCGCTCCGCCCTACGCCACCTGGGCCACCGCCGCCACCAACATCCAGCACGCCATCGACATCGCCGCACCCGGTGCCGAGGTAGTGCTCTCCAACGGCACCTACATGCTGAACACCCGCCTCGACCTCGCCAAGCGGGTGACGGTACGCGGCCTGACGGGCGACTGGAACGACGTGATCCTCAACGGCAAGAATGCCGGTCTCTGGGCCACCGTCTACATCCACTATGGCGACGCTGTCCTCTCCGGCGTCACGGTACGCGAAGGCTTCAACGGCAGCGACTACTGGGCCGGCGGCATCCAACTCTTCGCCGGCACCGTCACCAACTGCCGCGTCACCGCCTGCTCGGTGAACAGCGCCAACCGCTACGGCACGGGCATCCGCAACTACGGCGGCCACCTCGTCGACAGCCTGATAGACAACAACTACGTCGCCCGCGGCAACTTCACAGGCGGCGGGCTCTACCAGTACGACGCCGGCGCCCTGACCGAGCGCTGCGTGATCACCAACAACTACGCCACCAGCGCCTCCGGCACCGGCGGCATCGGCGCCTATGTTGCCGCAGGCGTGCTGCGCAACAGCCTGATCGGCCGGAACCGCGCCGGCACGATCAGCACGCTCCAGGCCACCGGCGTGCGCCAGGGCGGCGGCGTGATCGAGAATTGCACCATCGTCGGCAACACGTGGTCAGCCAGCGCGGCCTCGCGTCCCTACGCCACCGGCTTCTACCATACCGGCGGATATGCGACGAACTGCCTGATTGCCGACAACGCCATCATGGACGGCATCGCCTCCAACTGGGTGTCGACCGCCGCCTCGAGGATCGCCTACACCTGCACCACGCCGCTCGCCCCCGCGCTAGGCGAAGGATGCGTCCTCGACAATGGCGGCAGCTACCGTGTGCGCGAAGGGATACTCCAACTGCCACACAGCTCACCCTGCATCGGCGCGGGCTTCAACCAGCCCTGGATGGACGGCGCGAGCGACCTCTACGGCAACCGCCGCATCGTTGGACGCCGCGTCGATATCGGCTGCACCGAGTGTCCTGACGGCGCGGGGCTGATACTGCAAATACGCTAGCAACCACCCGGGAAGATAAGGGGCAGAGGACAGGGGGGGCCGCCGCCCCCGCGGGGCGGCGGCAGTAGCAGTAGGCAGTGGCAGTAGGGGCAGTTATTGCGACCACACAGTGGCCCGCAATTTAGAGGGTAAAAGCGCGGCGCTGCCCTTTCGCCGCCCAGTGGCACACCTTGTCTCCCACACCTTGTCCACACACCTTGTCTCCACACCTTGTCCCTACGCTTTGTCGAATGCGAAAGCGCAAGCTCAAGCTCAAGCGGCCGAAGTGTTCCAGACCAGGCTTTCTCGTCCTCGTCCTCGTCCTCGTTCCCCGGTACTGCCGATCCTGCCGGTACTACCGGAACTGCCGGCGGGCGGGCAAGCCTCTGCTTGCCCGCGTACCCGCAGACGAGCAGACGCTCGTCCCTCCCGTGGCTGCGGCCTTAGTGCTTTGTTTCGAACCCAGCGTGCGGCTAGCCGGGACGGCTTCTACCTTCTACCTGTGTTTGCCCGCCTTTGCAAAAGCTGCCCCCCAGAGTGGCGCGGACATTCCTGTCTGCGCGGTGGAACGGCCTTGCAGTTGTGGGCTTGCAGTCTTCCACAGCGGACTTCACTTCAACCCCACCATCACGCGGCGGGGACGCCGCGTCTACTAACCAAGCCCGCCAAATATCCCCGATTTCCCCCCGATTTCCCCGATTTCCCTTGCTTAACGCTGCGGTTATGGAATACGATGTTCATGCACTTTAGGAGTCACCATATGCACTACTCTGGAGATCGTCATGGATAGCATAACACCCTTCCGCACCTTCCTCGCTCTGGCGTTTCTGCTCGCCGTGGCGTCGCGGTCGTCGGCCGCGACCTACTACGCCTCGCCCACCGGCACGAACAACGCCACCTGCCTCACGCCCGACGACCCCGGCACCATCGCCGGCGCCTATGCCAAGACCGTTAGCGGCACCTCGTGGGAGGATGGCGACACGCTTGTCCTTCTCTCCGGCTACTACAACTTCAGCACCAACGGCACCTTCACGACGTTAAGTCCCGACCGCAAGTACCTCACCATCCGCGGCGAAACCTTCAATCCCGCCGACACCCTCCTCTTCGGCAACCGCGACGACCCCACCACCAAGCGCTGCGCATTCTGGTGCCGAGGCGGCGGCATTTTGCGTGTCGCGGACATGACCTTCACCAACTTCAACCGGTCGGACACCTCCTCACGCGGCGGCGGTGCCGTCCATTGCGACACCTACAACTCCCCCGCCGTCAGCGTGGATATCTCGAACTGCGTCTTCCAGGCGAACTTGAGTTCCTATGGCGGCGCGATCTGGGCCTGCAACGCCTATGACTGCGTCTTTGAAAACAACGAGGCATCCTACGGCGGCGCAGCCTCCGCCGGAACGCTGACGGGCTGCATACTTCGCGGAAACCATGCTAATTATGGTGGCGGAGTTTACAATGCATCTGTACCAATGTGCTCTTCGATGCCAACATGGCAGACTCCCGGGGCGGCGGCGGACGCAGTGGCCAATATCAAGCTTGCACCTTCACAAACAACACTGCAACCCATGGCGGCGGCATCTACGACGCGAATGTCCACACTATGACCGGCTGCAAGTTTTACTACAACACCGGCACCAGTTACGGCGGTGCCGTCTCCGCCGGCGGCGGATCAACCTTCCGCGACTGCGTCTTCGTTGGCAACACCAGCAACATGGGTGGTCTCGCAGGCTATGGCGGCAGCGTGTCCTACAAGTTCATCAACTGTCTGATGACTGAGAACAGCACTACTGTCAACTCCGGCAACTATGGCGGCATCACGCGTGGTGCCAGCACTTTTATCAACTGCACGATCATCAGCAACAGCCATGCATACACTAGAATAGGCATGGTGCAGGGCATCTGCACCAACGTGCTCTTCCACGGCAACACGCGCTACGACCTCTCGTCCGCGACGGCGGTGAACTGCCTCTACGCCAAGCCCTACGGGACGGTCACGGCAACCGGCTGCATCGTCACCAACGATCCCTGCCTGGTCTATGCCGACAACCCCGCGCACCCCTTCACTCCCGGCAAGAAGTCCGCCGCGCGCGATGCGGGGATCGAGCCCGGCAGCGACACCTTTGCCGCGGATGATCGCGATCTCGCCGGCCGTGGCCGCCGCTACCATACCATCGACATCGGCTGCTACGAGTTCTGGCCCAGCCACGTTTCGACCTGGTTTATGGTACGGTAGCGCATATGCGCCTCATTGGGGACTGGCATCAACTTTGTCGCGAGCTTTGTCGGTAACTATGTCCGAAGCTGAAGAGTAAGCGGGTAGTTTAAGCGTGCCGTTTAAGAGTGAGTTTAGTGTGGGATTAAGTGTGTGCTTCGCACTTGCACCTTGTCCCCACACCTTGTCTCCACACCTTGTCCCCACACCTTGTCCCCACACCTTGTCCCCACACCTTGTCTCCACACCTTGTCCCCACACCTTGTCTCCACACCTTGTCCCCACACATTGTCCCCACACCTTGTCCCTACGCTTTGTCGAATGCGAAAGAGGAAGCGGCCGAGGAGTCCAAGACTAGGCTACTTCGTCCTCGTCCTCGTCCTCGTCCTCGATCCCCGGTACTGCCGGAACTGCTGGGACTGCCGGCGGGCGGGCAAGCGTCTCCTTGCCCGCGTACCCGTGGACGAGCAGACGCTCGTCCTCCCGTGGCTGCGGCCTTAGTGCTATGTTTCGAACCCAATGTGCGGCTAGCCGGGACGGCTTCGCACTACCATCCGCGTCGCTGTACCGCAAGCTTTTCTGGTGCCATCTGGGGAAGCTCACGGTACAGGCGCATATGAAGTGAACGGAAAGGCCGCAACGTGGAGCCCGACGTCCCCGGCGGTACTGTTCTCCATCCATGCGCCCGCCAGAGTTACCGCGGAGACCGCGGGCTCCCATATGCATCGGAAGTGAACTGCAAGCCGGGACAGTCGACAGGTAGTGCCAGGTTCGATAAGTGTCGACAGGTATGGAGATATGGACGGGGTGAAGACGACAATCCAATGTTCCAATTGCGCGGCATTTGTGGTTTAATACTTAGCTATATTCCAGATACCGTCCGCTTACTCGTGGCGGCGGCATCCCGAAGCGCAGAAACAGAGAAAGATTCATCCATGACCGGTATCGCACCCCCACCATCCGCTGGCGTCAGACGCAGCATACTCCTCGCCACTTCAACTCTCGCCGTGTTGTGCATGGCGGGCACCTCGCCGGCCGCTCCACAGCCCTTCGTCTTTTCCGAGGGCGGACGCGCCAGGGCCGCCGTCGTCATTCCCAAGGATGCCGACGAGGGCACCCGCTTCGCGGCCGACGAGCTTGTCGACTACCTAAACCGCATCACGGACGCCCGCTTCACGATCGCCACCGCTCCCCTGCCGGGCTGGAACACGATCCACATCGGCCGTCCCTACAAGACCGACCGCTACGAGGAGTTCATGATCAAGGCCTCCGACGACGGCAGGACCCTCGAGCTTGCCGGCGCCGACCAGCGCGGCAACGTCTACGCCGTCTACGAGCTGCTCGAGACGCTCGGCTGCGGTTTCTGGTCGCCCGACAACGAGACCGTGCCCCACGAGACCAACCTCGTCCTCACCGCCGGCTTCTCGAAAAGGGATGCCCCGGCCCTCTCCTACCGCAACGTCGATACGCCCTACGCCAACCTCGCCTTCACGCTGAAGCTCCGCGCCAACGCCCAGCGCCACAAGGGCGAGGTCCGGGCCCGCCTTACCCGCATGGGCGGTGATGCCTCCGAGAACATCATGCATACGCTCCACCGCAAGGGCGGGTGGATGTGGGACGGCACCTACTTCAAGGATCATCCCGAATGGTACGGCGTGGCCCTCAAGCAGGACAAGGAGACCGGCGAGTGGGTGCCCGGCGACCG
>JAAYLN010000246.1 GCA_012521875.1 Lentisphaerota bacterium
GTTGTCCGGCTTTCGGCAGTCAAGTGCAGGGCGATTCGTCCCGGTTGCGAGGCGGTGCGCATGAAGCCAAGCGAACAAGAGGGTTCACCGGAAAGCCCGGTTGCTTCCGGATCCGCCACGGTAATGACGCGGCTGGTGCAGATGGAGGTGGTACCGGGGGCGCCGCGCGACAACACGCGCCGCATACTGGATGCCCTCGGCCGCGCGCGCGCCGACGGGGTCGGGCTGGTGGTCTTTCCCGAGCTGGCGGTTCCAGGCTGCCTGCTGGGCGACCTCTGGGATCAGCCGGCCTTCCTGCGCGAGTGCGAGGCCTGCGGCGAGGAGGTGCGCGCCGCCTCGCGGGATCTGGTGGTGGTCTTCGGCAACGTCGCCATTGACTGGACGCGCCGCAACGAGGATGGCCGGGTGCGCAAGTACAACGCGCTCTTCTTTGCCGAGGATGGCCGCTGGCTGGCCCCGGAGGGCACCGGCCTGCGGGCGGTGGTCAAGACGCTGAGCTCCAGCAAGCGCGCCTTCGACGACGCGCGCCACTTCTTCGGCACGCGGCGGCTGGCCGTCGAGCGCGGCGTGCCGGCCGCCGCGCTGATCGCCCCGGTGGCGACCCGCCGCGCGGGGCGGCTCGGCGGTCTGATGGGCGAGGATCTCTGGGTGGACGACAGCGCGATCTCCCCGAGCAGCATCCTGGAGGCCAAGGGTGCCGAGCGCCTGATCGTCGCCGGCGCGCTGCCCTTCACGCGCGGCGCGCCGCAGATGCGCTTCCGCGCCTGCCGCGCGCTAGCGCAGTCGGTGCGGCTGCCGGTGCTGTACGTAAATGCTACCGGCGTGCAGGAGAGCGGCAAGACGGTCTATGCCTTCGATGGCGGCAGCGGCTTCTACGATGCGCAGGGCCGCGTGACCGAGGGGCTGGAGGTCTTCGCGGAGGGCGAGCTGACGCAGGCAGTGCCCGCCGGCTGTGCGGCCTTTGCGCAGGCCGAGGCGATAGTTAGCAGCGACGGTATCGCCACCATCGCCCAGGCATTGATGCAGGGCGCGGGGAAGCTGATGCGGCGCCTGAAGATCCGGCGGGTGGTTGTCGGCATCTCCGGCGGCATCGATTCCGCGGTCACGGCGGCACTCTACGGACGCCTCATGGCGCCGGAGGATCTGCTGCTGGTGAGCATGCCCGGTCCCTTTACTTCACCCACGACACACGCGCTGGCGCTGCAGGTGACGCAGAACCTCGGCTGCCGCTTCACGGAGATCCCGATCGGGGAGGCCGTGGAGCTGACGCGGCGTCAGTTCGCCGAAGCCACGCTCAGCGGCGGGCCAGACGGCGGCGGTTCGCTGGCGCTGGATGCGGCGGCAATGGAGAACGTGCAGGCGCGCGACCGCGGCTGCCGGGTGTTGTCGGCGGTCTCGGCGGCCTTCGGCGGCGTGATTGCCTGCAATGCCAACAAGAGCGAGATCACGGTCGGCTACGGTACCCTCTACGGCGACATCATCGGCTGGCTGGCGCTGCTCGGCGACCTCTGGAAAAGCGATGTCTACGCACTGGGGCACCACCTGAACCGTCTCTACGGGCGCGATGTCATCCCGCAGGGCTGCTTCGACGTGGTGCCCTCGGCCGAGCTGAGCGCGGCACAGGCCGTGGAGCGGGGGCAGGGCGACCCGCTGAACTATCCCTACCATGACTGCCTTTTCCGCTCGTGGGTGGAGCGTTCCGAGCGGGCCACGCCCGAGGAGAATCTCGAGTGGTATCTGGCCGGCGAGCTGGAGCGCCAGATCGGCTACGACGGCAGCGTGCGGGAACTCTTCCCCGATGCGGCGGCCTTCGTGGCCGACCTCGAGCGCTGGTGGAATCTGCACCAGGGTCTGGCCGCGGCCAAGCGCATGCAGGCGCCGCCCGTGATGGCGGTGAGCCGCCGCGCCTACGGCGGCGACCTGCGCGAGGCCCAGCTCGGCCCGCGCTATACCGAGCGGTACCGCGCGATGCGCGGTAGGGTGGTTGGTGGTTGATGGTTGGTGGTTGATGGTTGGTGGCTCCCCAACTTTGTCGCGAGCTTTGTCGGAAACTTTGTCGAAAGCGAAAGAGTAAGCGGGTGGATTAAGCGTACCGATTAAGAGTGGGATTAAGAGTGGGATTAAGTGGGTGCTTCGCACTTACACCTTGTCCCCACACCTTGTCTCCTACACCTTGTCCACACACTTTGTCGGCCACGCTTCGTCTCCACACCTTGTCCCTACGCTTTGTCGAAAGCTGATGAGGGTGCGGGCGGTGTTTCTCAGACCAGTATTGCCATCGCCCCTGCGGGGCGGTTAGTACAGTAGGCAGTGGCAGTAGGCAGTAGGCAGTAGGCAGTGACGGGCTGGTAGACGCGGCGGGGGGGGGAGAGAGAAAACAGTTTGCGAAACAACTCCGTTGTATCGCAGAAGAGGGTAAAAGGGTGGGGAGTGTGCGCTTTTCCGTGGTCTTGGCCTTCAGTTCTCTTCAGATGCGCTTTGGAGCCCGCGGTCTCCGCGGTGTATTGATTTCGCGGTTCAAGAAGAAAACCCTTGGCGTTCCTGGTGCCCTGGCGGTAGCCTCTTCTGCGCGGGCCGGATCCCGCGGTAGAAAGCGCGTCCGGGTGCGCGCATTCAAAACCGCTTGCGCACGTAGTGCGCCGCGCGGGGTGGCCGAACGGGCGTATAGGCGGTAGTACTGGGTCTCCCCCCTTGCATACGCGGCGCGGTCGCCGCGTGGCAGTCCTGTGCCCGCCGTTAACGGCGGGTAGCGTGCCGTCATCCCCGCATCCGCCACTGCCTACTGCCACTGCTACTGCCTGCCTGAGTTCTTGAGTTCCTGATTAAAATA
>JAAYLN010000247.1 GCA_012521875.1 Lentisphaerota bacterium
CTCCGTGCCGTCCTCCAGTCCGTCGCCGTCAGTGTCCTTCAGGAGCGGCGAGCCGCCGGTGCCGAAGTGGTAGGCGAGCGTCAGGCCGTCGGTGATGAACGGCTGGTTGTACGAGACCGGCATGTTGGGAACGGTGCCCGGCCCCTGCGCGCCCAGCGTCGCCGAGGCACCGGTGTTGGCCCCGGTGGCATCGGCGTAGCGGACATAAACAGTGTTCGTCCCATCCGCCGGAATGGCGATCTGGAACGAAAGGAGACCCGATGTCTGGAAAAAGGAGAACCGCATGTCCCGGTATTCGATCACGCAGTAGCGCAAGCCGTTCGTCGTGACATCCGCCACGGTAATCCGCGAGGCGGGCGCGTGGGCGATGGCGTAGAGGCTGTCCCAGTAGGCCGCCACGGCAAAGTGGCTGGAGGTGAGAGGCGAGTCGCTTGCTAGAGTGGAGTTGGAATGGCGGCTGTAAAGCAGGTCGTCCTCCGGTCTGCCCCGGTCGATAAGGTACGCGATGCCGTTGACGTCGAGCAGCGCGTTCGTGCAGACCGCGCCGCCGATGCGGACCGGGAACGGGAGCGCGGCCGGAAACAGCCTTGATGACGCGGTGACGTTGCTGCAGACAGGGGTACCATCTGACACGTCGAACCACGGAAGCGGCGTGACGGTCTCCCACCAGGCGGCCTCGGTGCCATCGGGAACGCCGTCGCCATCGGTGTCGGCGTCGAGCGGATCGAGCCCATGCTGGTGTTCCCATCCGTCGGGCATGCCGTCGCCGTCGGTGTCGGGGTTCAAGGGCAAGGTGCCCAGGGCGATCTCCGCGCCGTCCGTCAAGCCGTCGCCGTCCGTGTCGGCGAGGCCGGGATTCGTTCCGTGTGTCCAGGTCTCGGCGGCGTCGGTGAGCCCGTCGCTGTCGCTGTCGGCGAGGTCGGCAAGACGGAAGAAGCCCGTGACCGCCGGACGGACGGCGTTGGTGCATACGATGTTGGTGTAGATGATGCCCGGATCGTAGGCCGACGGCGCGGTGTTGGTGAAGCATGCGGGGGCCGGTGCATCCGGAACCGGTGGCAAATCGGATTGTGGAATGGTGATGTCCACCCCGCCCGCCGCAGGCTCGACCGCTGCCCACCACCGGTTCGTCCACGCCTGCGGGAGCAGGCTGCGGCTGAAGAAGATATCCAGCGCCTCGCCGGATATGACCGTGTTCGTCGGCCATGCGGCGGAGAGCGTGACGCCGTTCGTGCCGCAGGCGATGCCGGTTAGCGACAGCCCGGTCAGCGCCGCAGGCGAGCGCACCGGCGCGCCGCCTGATGCCTGTGAGCGTGATGACGCTGCCGCGGAACGGTAGTCGGCAAGGTCATCCTGCAGGATGAAGGTGAACGTCATCTCCACGCGCGAGGGGCGGAAATACTGCCGCGTGTCAAACCACGCCGAACGGCGGAGTACCTTGTCCGGCACCGTTACGCGGGAGGGACGCGCCAGTAGTTCCTGATACCGCTGCTCGGTGGAAAAGAAGTCGGTAGCCCTGCCGTCGGGGGTGTGGAGCCTGGCGATCCAGTCCGCCGACCAAGGGCCGGCATTGGCGGAAACCGTCCAGAAATGCTCGCCTATTGCATTATGGAACAGCATGTCGCCGCCGACGTCGTCAACATGCAGCACCGCGCGCCACACGCCGACGCTGTTGCGGGTCTCGGGCACGAGACCGTCCAGAAAGGCGTCCGGGAAGCCGCCCCTGTTACCATTCAGGGGGATGAGGCCGCCGTCCAGCCTGACCGGACGCTCCGGATCCGGCATAAGGATGCCCGCGCCCCTTGCCAGCTCGCGCTCCAGCCGCAGCGCCATCTCCAGCGGTGTGGCGGGTGCCGTGCGTGCCGCACGGGCAGGGCGCGCGACTGCCGTGCTCCCCTGCGCCGATGCATAGTCCGAGGCTAGGATGATGCCCGCAGTCACGGCTACTGCCCCGAGAAGCAGCAGAAGCCCTTGCTGAATGCCGGTTCTCTTTCTGTCGCTTTCCATAGCTGTTACTTCCGAAATACAAAATCAAGCCCCGTTCTCCGCCGACATGCCTCGTTGACGTCGACAGAAGACGGGGTTCAATACGTCAGTATCGTACTCCTTCGCGGCTTTCGCGGCAACCAGGTATTTGTAATCGGTTGGTGACAGGGGTGGGGTTGTTGGACGCCCCGAACGGGATTGAACAAAGCCGAATTATCAACCTGGAGGTCGAAAGGGATCTCCTGCGCCTCAAGCAACGCAACCACCCGCTTCACCTCGCGCGGTTCAAATGCCCCGATCGCCTCGAATTTCTCGTCTGACTGCATATTTCCCTGCCTTGTTCTGCCTAAAAGAGCAACCAGATTACGTAACCAGCGCCGAACAGACCTAATATTAACGACGCATTGCGCATAATGCGGCTTGTCCGCACAGACCATTGCCGATATCCAATGGCTGCATACGTTACCCAGTAAGCCGAAAGGACCAATAGGATTACAGAAACAAGAAGTGCCAGTCTGAACTCAATCTGGGCAGCAATTTGGTAGTACTTTGCGATGCCCCAGGCGAGATCACCGGTTGTACCGGCAATTCCGGCGCTTATCGTGCCCAATCGATGGGAGCTTTGTCGCAATGCACCCCCTTGTAAACCGTGTTACTGTAGCTCCCTTCCCGAACCACGAAGTATGCATCATCTGGCGCAAGATTTGTGATAAGGCCGAGGATCGCAGCGCGATCATCCGCCCGGCAACGATAGTCTATCCAGAAAAAGAAACGCGCGCATTTCATTCGCGCCATCCGTCTTATAATAATCTCCTTAAGATAATCCTTGTCCAACCTGGCATTGAACAAACTGATGCTCCCACGTCGATCTACGGAAATGTGCAGATCACCTATATTCTCCTCCAAAAATTCAACACCTTGTGTGCTGTAAGGCACCAAGACATCCCTGTTAATCAAACTATACCGATCACGATTATTCAGGATGTTCTGGTCACGCTTCCTATCCCACTTGGGCACGACCCGCTTGTGACAAATGAAGGAGTGTAGAGTCTGAATGGTGCCAAGAATAAGCAGGATGAGGATCAACACTTGCACCGCGCGCGCCAGCCAACGGCTCCATCGTCTGGCATAAGTGCGATTGAGAAGCAGGAACACACAGATCCACGTGACAAACATGGCAATACCAAAGTGCGATTGAGAAGCAGGAACACACAGATCCACGTGACAAACATGGCAATACCAATATGCCGAATGCTGTGCTGGTTGATCTCTATAACCATGCACATCGGATCCAACCCCCTGGCAACCACATCGAAAAGGTCTGCTCGAATAAGCCAGGCCACCGCATTCAGAAGCGGATACTGCTGCGCCAGCACTTCCGGCATGTTCGGCAGATCCGGCACTTGCGTCAGTATGGCTTCAGCATCAAGCAAGACCAGAATCCAGACTGTGCTGTACAGCAAGCCAAGCAATGCTATGACGCTCAGGAAAATGGTTCGCTTCTTAGTTGCCGCTCTCATGCCACATCCATCATGTCGCCTTGTTGGCAGACATTGTATCCTGCACGTGGGCGAGATGCAATCCCGCCCTAATGGTTTAATGGTTTTAGTTCGCACCTACTCTTGAACGGGCATCTCGCCCCTTCAGGGCTGCCATCAGCGTCGGGCAAGCAGACGCTTGCCCCTCCCGGAACGCTTATTACAGCTAATGCACATAAACCGGGGATGGAGACAGGGGACATGAGGCAGGAGGCAGGGGACATGTAGTGACAGTAGGCAGTGGCAGTAGGCAGTGCCGATGCTGTCGTTCACAAGCCTTGATGGGGGTTTACGGGGGTCGATGGGGGGCGAGTGCCGGGAGAAGTTTCCGCAAAACCGCGGAGACGGCGGGCTCCAAGGCGCATCGGAAGCGAACGGAAAGGCCGAAACGTGGAGCCCGACGTCCCCGGCGGGACCGTTCGCCACCCCATGCGCTCCCCAGTACACCGCGGAGACCACGGGTTCCAAGGCGCATCTGAAAGCGAACGGAAAGCCAAAACGTGGAGCCCGACGTCCTGTGCTACGTAGCCTTGGCGAAGGAGTATCCCCGGCGGTACCGTTCTCAATCCATGCACTCGCCAGTACACCGCAGAGACCGCGGGCTCCAAGGCGCTTCAGAAGCGAACGGAAAGCCGGGACAAAAGCATGGCATCTAAGCGACAAAGCGTAGGGACAAAGTGTGGGGACGAAGCGTATCCGACAAAGTGTGGAGACAAAGTGTGGGGACGAAGCGTATCCGACAAAGTGTGGAGACAAAGTGTGGAGACAAAGTGTGGGGACGAAGCGTATCCGACAAAGTGTGGA
>JAAYLN010000452.1 GCA_012521875.1 Lentisphaerota bacterium
CCAGACGCTGCAAACAGGCCGGAATGCACTGGCGGCACCACAACGCCGCCGCCATCTGCGCCCTCACCGCCCGCTTCCGCTCCCACCTCCCTGCCGCCTAACCATCAACTATTTTGAATCACACCCGTTTCAGATCCTTTTTGAACTAGGTTGTGTATTCAGCCCTCAGCATGGCTAAATTCCCAAGTCGTCGAACATTTCCTTCGGGGATGCGAAACGCCCGGGAGCATCTTTCGACTCAACCTCCCGCATGGCTGCGATCGTCGCCGAATTCGGCACGGCAAGTTTTACCCGAAAAGGGAGACCTCCCTCGATGATGGCCTGATTGAGAAACAGTGTCACGGCATCACTCAGGGTAATGCCGAAATGCGAGAACAGAATCTCGGCCTTCGATTTAGTGGCCGGATCCACCCTGATGTTCAATGATGCAGTCTTCGCCATGGCTCTATCTCCGCTTAATTCGTTACGCCAAGTATCGGCGAATGTGTTGCGATTGTCAAGCTGTTGCGAATACACGCGCATGATTATATCGCCCCTTCAGGGCTAGTCACTTCTTTGCTCATTCCCCAGAGCGTTGCCCTGGGCTGGTATATTGCGCCCCTTCAGGGCTCTTCATCAACTTTGTCGCGAGCTTTGTCGGTAACTTTGTCGACTTTGTCGAGTTTAAGAGAGGGTTTAGAGTGGTGCTTCGCACTTACACCTTGTCCACACACTTTGTCGCCACGCTTTGTCGGATACGCTTCGTCCCCGCACTTTGTCCCTACGCTTTATCGCTAGCAAAAGACGAGGCGACAGGAGAGCTGATGGGTGGATTTTCGTCCTCGTCCTCGAGCCCGGCACTGTCGGTGGCTGGCGCTTCATACCCACCAAAATCCCTTGGCGTTTCTGGCACCCGGGCATTTTTCTCATCTGCGCGGGCCAGGTTCCGCAGTAGAAAGCGCGGCCAGGTCCGCGCACTCAAAACCGCTTGCGCACGTAGTGCGCTGCGCGGGGTGGCCAAACGAGCCGTTATGTATCAGCACTAGGCCTTTGCCCGGCATACGCGGCATCCCCACCGCGTCTACCATCACGCCACTAGCATCCTTAGTCATCGTGCCGCATCGATACAGGCATCCAGTCGATGACGCTTCCGCCGCCCTCCTCGTAGAAGGGGCTCACGAGGTAGTTCATGCCGTCCTCGCGCGTGACGCGGAAGTCGCGGACACGAAAGGTCTTGCCCGAATGGAGGTCGTAGCGCTCCTCGTCGAGCGACGGCACGGGCACGAACGGGTAGAGCTCGGATAGAACTTCTTCCTTCTTTTCAGGCGGAATCACGTACTCCTCGATCATCACGCCGTGGAAATCCAAGGGCTTCGTCGGAAATGGCAACCGAGGTTCTTCATGGCGGGTCTTCTTCATCGTTGGTCTCCCTTGTATCCAGCAGCCCGCTTTCACCCCCACCTCTACCGGCAGCAACTTCTGAATCAGCCGCTCCCTCTGGCGCGTCAGCGAGGCGGCAAGTTACTCCGGGTAACTGCCGGTGGAGGTGAACCGTGAGACGCCCAAGTTCCTAATAGCGATGAATTTCTCTAACGGGTTTTACATGTAAAGGAAACGATGTTATCGGCTAGCGACAAGGGGCGACAAGGGGTGCGGCTTTCTCGCTTCTCGCTTCTCGCGCTCGCTTCTCGGGCTCTTGACATTCCAGCGGCCATCTAATATAGTTACGGCATTGCTGGATGCAATGGATTATCCGGCGCAATTCTCGAAGCGGGCGTAATTCAATGGCAGAATAGGAGCTTCCCAAGCTTCTCACGTGGGTTCGATTCCCATCGCCCGCTCCATTTCCCTCCCCTCTCACCACTTTCACACGTCTTGTTCGCGGCTCGCCGGTCATGCCGCGTAGCGGCGTGACGGGGACGGCTCGCCCTACCCTGCGGTTCGCTGTACCGTGAGCTTGTACCGAGGCGGCGGGCGGGGTGCTTCGGTACAGGCGGGGAACAGGGGACAGGGGCAGTGTCGACGGCGTCGCGAGGTAGGAGTCGTCGAGCGAATCGAAAGAATCGAGTAATCCGAAAGAATCGAATCATTCGAATCCATCGACTCTATCGATTCTTTCGACAAAGGCGACAAGGCTCGCGACAAAGTTCAGGATTTCCTGAACCCTGCCCCCTGGTCTGAGACACCCCGCTCGCACCCTCTTCAGCTTATGACAAAGCGTAGAGACAAAGTGTGGGGACAAGGTGTGCCACCGGACGGCGAAAGGGCAGCGCAGCGCTTTTTACCCTCTAAATTGCGAGCCACTGTGTGGTCGCAATAATCGTCCGTGCCTACTGCCACTGCCTACTGCTACTGCCGCCCCCACCGCCACCGGGCGGCGAAAGGGCAGCGCAGCGCTTTTTACCCTCTAAATTGCGAGCCACTGTGTGGTCGCAATAATCGTCCGTGCCTACTGCCTACTGCCACTGCCGCCGCCCTCC
>JAAYLN010000248.1 GCA_012521875.1 Lentisphaerota bacterium
GGCGAGCCGCAATAGCCCGCCGCCCCAGACTCACGCCTTTTTACGGCGTCGCCGTCTCAACTGCTGCCGTCTCAATCGCCGACGGCGCCACATCCACCTGCGTCTTCAGGGAGCGTCCGGCCGGATCAACCAGTCGGGCAGTCACAAAAATCAACAGATTGCGCTTCTCGCTCTGCTCATAGCGGCTGCGGAAGAGGCGGCCGACCAGGGGTATATCGCCCAGCAGGGGAACCTTGTCGTCCACTTCAACGCGCGACTCGGTGATCATGCCGCCCATGACGACGGTGGCACCGTTGTAGATCGAGATGCTGGTGGAGATGCTGCGCACCTGGAAGAAGGGCTGCTCCATGCGGACATGCACCGGATCCATGTCCGGGAGCTGGTAGTCGAATCCGTAGTCGCGCCAGCTCGGCTCGGAGATGATCTGGGGGTTGAGCATGAGGTCAATCATCTGGCCGTCGGCCGTGACCTCCGGCACCACCTGCAGAATCACGCCCACCTCACGCATCTCGAAGCCGCCCGGCTCGACCATCGGCACGACATTCTGCACGTTGTCGCCGCTGTTCTGCTGGTTCTCGGTGATGTCGTACTCCGTGGGGTAGATATACTCGGTGACGACCTTGATGACCGCCTCCTGCGAGTTCTTGGTGACAACCTTGGGTGCGGAGAGCAGGTCGGTGTTGGCCTTCTGGCTCAGCATGTGGAGCACAAAGGAGAGTTCCGGGTTGGTCAGCACGCTGGCGACCGAAAGCACATTGTCGGCTACAGCGCTGATACTTGGATCGACCGGAGTATCGTCGGAGATATAGCGCAGACCGGTGGTGCCGCTATTAGCGCCAATCCTGATGCGCTCCTGGGGATTGCCCTTCTTGTGGGCGATTTCCCAGTCGTCGGTCAGGAGCCACTCGAAGCCGATCGACTCGAGGTCGGTCTGCGAGACCTCGACAAAGCGCGCCTCGATCTCGATCTGGCGCGGGGTCACGTTCAGGTCCTCGAGGGCCTTCTCCACGTCGGCCAGGTTCTCAGGGGTATTGAAGACGCGCATCTTGTTGATGCTCGGGATGTAGGAGATCGACGAGCCCTCGGGCCACTGCACGCCCATGTCGGCGAAAAGCTGCTTCCAGTCAATCTGGCCGCTGTCAGGCGCAGGTTCAACCGGCGCAAAGGGATCGGCTGCGATCCCGCGCCTGCCGGTGCCCAGCTCGCGGAAGACGCTCGAGGCGCGTTCCTGGATCGAGGGCAGCACGGTATAGGAGCGGGTTACCATGTCGCGGTCGGCCATGTTAAGCGGCATGATGACGACGATCTTGCCGCGCACGCGGAACTTGAGTCCGGCAATGTCGGTGACCAGGTTCAGGGCCTCGAGCATGTTGACGTAGCGTGCCCGCAGCGTGATGGGCTGCACACCACCCACGGCTACCGGCGCGGGGGCGAAGGGGTCGACCGGTGCGGCGACCGCGGCTTCCTGCGCCGGCAGCTTGAGCACGAAGCTCACGCCGCGCTGCTCGGGCGGCAGCTCGGGATTGTCAAACTCGCGGCTGGCATTGTTGAAGAACTCGACAACGTCGTTGATGTTGGCGGCATTGAAGTTGATCTCGGGGACAACGATGCCCTTCATCTTCTCCTGCGTGGCCTCCTCCTGCGTGACGCCCTTGGGGCCGACGACATCGCCGGGGAGCTTCTTACCGGTTCCCGTTTCGCCAACCGGCACGACATCGATGGCATAGCGCTTGGGCGTCCACGCCTGGCGCACATCATCCATCATGCGCGAGCGCGTGGTGGCGAACTCGCTGGAGGAGACATCGTAGGCGCGGTCCGCGACCCGCTTGAGCATCTCGATGGCATCCTGCTCGTAGGGATTATCCTTGAGGATGAGTTCCAGCTCGTTGCGGGCAAGATCGTATTCACCGGTAATGTAGTATTCGCGCGCCTTGCCAAGCCTGCGCTCGACCTGCTCGCGGTTCTTGCGGTAGGAGTTCTCCTTCCAGCGCTTGGCTTCCTTGGGCGGTGGCGGCTGGGGCGGATTGTCGATCTCATCCTGAAGGTCGGCCACCATCTTGGGAGCCTTCTCATGGCCGCGATCGCGCGCCTGGCGCGCCAGTTGCACGGCCTTCTCGCGGTCACCCTTCTTCCAGAGCACACCGGCCTGGCGGTAGAGCGACTCGCCCACCCCTTCGGTCGCCTCATCAATCAGCGCCTGGTTTTCGGGACGGCGCGTGATGAACTTGGCGGCCTCCTCGTAGAGGCGCTGTGCCTCGGGATAGTTCCCGCCCTTCAGGGCCTTGCGTGCATTTTCCAGGCTGGAGCGCCCATGCGCATCAAGGGCACGCCGCCGCATAATCTCGAGCTCGTCGATTTCGGATATGAACTTCTGCAGATCTTCCGGCGTATCCGTAGCCACCTCGGCGGCGGGCGCGGGCGCGGCCTCCTCGGCAACCGGCGCCACTTCGGCAGCCTCGACCACCGGCGCCACTTCGGCAGCCTCGACCACCGGCGCCACTTCGGCAGCCTCGACCACCGGCGCCACTTCGGCAGCCTCGACCACCGGTGCCACTTCGACGGCCTCGACGGCGATCTCGGCAGCAGGCA
>JAAYLN010000249.1 GCA_012521875.1 Lentisphaerota bacterium
GTACGCGGTCGCCAAGAGGTCTGATCTTCACCATGGTTCTCTCTTTCTCCATGCTTGGTTTGTTGGTCGTGGTTAAATCTGGCGGAACGGGCCACCCCGTCCGACAGCTCCGGGCGCGCGCCGCAGGAGCGGCGCGCGCCGCAAAATGATTACTTCTTGTCGTCCTTCATCGTGAAGTCGGCATCGATCACGTCGCCCTCCTGCGTGCCGGACGCGCCGCCGGACGTGCTCTCGCCGCCGGTGGGCTCCGCCTCCGGCTGTGCGCCGGCCTGGGGATCCTGGGCGTAGAGTTCCTGCGCCACGGACTGCATCGCCTCCATCAGGGCCTCGTGCGCCTTGCGGATGCGCTCGGTGTCGTCCGTCGCAAGGGCATCCTTGACGTCCTGGATGGCCTTCTCGACCGGCGCCTTCTTCTCGGCGGGAACCTTGTCGCCCTTCTCCTTGAGCAGCTTCTCGGTCTGATAGACCAGGTTGTCGGCCTGGTTGCGCGTCTCGACCGCCTCGCGGCGCCTGGTGTCCTCTTCGCCGTGCATCTCGGCATCCTTGCGCATGCGCTCGATCTCCTCCTTGGAGAGACCGCTCGAGGCGGTGATGGTGATCTTCTGCTCCTTGCCGGTGCCCAGATCCTTGGCGCTGACGTGCAGGATGCCGTTGGCATCGATGTCGAAGGTCACCTCGATCTGCGGCACTCCACGCGGTGCCGGCGGAATGCCATCGAGCTTGAAGCGGCCGATCTGCTTGTTGTCGGCCGACATCTTGCGCTCGCCCTGCAGGACGACGATCTCGACGCCCGGCTGGTTGTCGGCGGCGGTGCTGAAGATCTCGCTCTTCTTGGTGGGGATGGTCGTGTTACGCTCGATCAGCGGCGTGGAGATGCCGCCCATGGTCTCGATACCCAGCGTCAGCGGGGTGACGTCGAGCAGCACCACGTCCTTGACCTCGCCCTTCATGATGCCGCCCTGGATGGCGGCGCCGATGGCAACGACCTCGTCGGGGTTCACACCCTTGTGCGGCTCCTTGCCGAAAATCTCCTGCGCCTGTTCCTGCAGGCGCGGCATGCGGGTCTGGCCGCCCACGAGCACGACCTCGTCGACGCTGGAGATGCCGGCGTCCCTGAGGCAGTTGCGGCACGGCCCCACGGTACGCTGGATCAGCGGGTCCGCCAGTTGCTCCAGCTTGGAACGCGAGAGCGAGACCGCCATGTGCTTGGGGCCCGAGGCGTCGGCCGTGATGAAGGGGAGGTTGATCTCCGTGGACTGCGCCGTCGAAAGCTCGCACTTGGCCTTCTCGGCCGCCTCGCGCAGGCGCTGCAAGGCCATCTCGTCCTTGGAGAGGTCGATGCCCTGCGCGCGCTTGAAGTCGTCGATCAGCCAGCGCATGATGGCCATGTCGACGTCGTCGCCGCCCAGATGCGTGTCGCCATTGGTGGCCTTGACCTCGAAGACGCCATCGCCGATGTCGAGGATCGAGATATCAAAGGTGCCGCCGCCGAAGTCGTAGACGGCAATCTTCTCGTCCTTCTTCTTGTCCAGGCCGTAGGCCAGCGAGGCGGCCGTCGGCTCGTTGATGATGCGCAGCACCTCGAGCCCGGCAATGCGCCCGGCATCCTTGGTGGCCTGACGCTGGCTGTCGTTGAAGTAGGCCGGCACCGTGATGACCGCCTGGCTGATGGTCTCGCCGACGTAGGCCTCGGCATCGGTCTTCAGCTTCTGCAGCACCATGGCCGAGATTTCCGGCGGTGAATAGACCTTGTCGCCAACCTTCACGTGGGCGTCGCCGTTGGCGGCCTTGACCACCTCGTAGGGCACAAGATCGATCTCGTGCGCCACCTCGTCGTACTTGCGCCCCATGAAGCGCTTGATCGAGTAGATCGTGTTCTTGGGGTTGGTCACCGCCTGCCGCTTCGCCGCCTGCCCGACGAGACGCTCGCCGGCCTTGGTGAAGGCCACGATCGAAGGCGTGGTGCGCGCACCCTCGGTGTTCGGAACCACCACCGGCTGGCCACCTTCCATGATGGACATGCACGAGTTGGTCGTTCCCAAATCGATTCCCAATACTTTCGACATAAAGGACTCCTGACTGATCCCCATTCGAAGGCGGATCGTGAATAAACCAAAAACCACGGCCCCCCGCGGCAAGCATCCGGCCGCAGCGGGCTACGATGCCCATTATTAAGCAATGCCTGTGCCATCTTTTACCCTACATGCCGTTTTGTGTATCTGCAAAACGTTGGTAATCAGTATTTTACGGTAAATTTTGAAGTTATGCAAAATTTGCGAGAATTTTCGGATGTGGGACACATTGCCCCTTTTTGCGCCCCGATTTTGCCAGGGTGGGACATTATGACTCGCAGTGGGTTTGATGGGATTTGGATGGATAAGATGGTGAACCGCCAAGACGCCAGGGACGCCAAGAAATTCTAGATTTGTGATTGGTGATTTGAGATTGGTGCATCGCGCTTAATCCTTCACGATGCAGAGGCAGCGACTGGTCTTTGAATCAGGAACTCAGGAAGGGTTGGGGATAACGGGACAGCAGGAGGCGGAAGTGGCAGTAGGCAGTGGCGACGGTGTCGTTCAAAAACTTCGATGGTCGTCGATGGGGGTTGACGGGGGTCGATGGAATCGATTCGTTCGATTCATTCGTTTCATTCGATTCGCTCGAAAAATCCGCTTGATTCTAGCGATTCCGGTCGCCCCACACCGGCAGTTCCGGTAGTGCCGGTAGTGCCTGTGGTCTCGCGGACGAGGACGCGGACGAGGACGAGGACGAGGATGAATGAGACGCCATCTTAAGCCAGCCCCGGCACATGGGCTACCATGGCACCCGCCATCAGGAACTGGTGAATTATTCCCCGCGCGGGATTAATCAGGAACTCAAGAACTCAAGAAGGATGCAAGAATGCGCGGTTTCCACAAACAATTTCCTGATTTCATGAGTTCCTGATTCAAAAAGCAGCAGGGATTCGCAATAAGTCAACACTCCCTCAACCACCGACTACCAACTACGCCTGTGCTTCCTTGGCGCGCACGCGGCGCTCGAACTCGACGGCAAAGTCGCGGTAGGCCTGCGCCCCCTTCGAGCCCGGATCGTAGTCGGTGATCGGCTTGCCGAAGCTCGGCGCCTCACCGAGGCGGATGTTGCGGGGAATGATGGTCTCATAGACCAGATCGCCGAAGTGGTTGCGGACCTCGTCCCGCACATCCTGCGCGAGGCGCGTGCGGCCGTCGTACATCGTCATCAGGATGCCCTCGATGGAGAGGTGCGGGTTGACCCCGTTTTCACGCAGGCGGCGTATGAGGTCGGTGATCACGCTCAGCCCCTCCATCGCGAAGTACTCCGACTGCATGGTTACAACGATCCCGTCGGCCGCCGCCAGCGAGGAGGTCATCAGGATGCCCAGCGAGGGCGGGCAGTCCATGAGGATGAAGTCGAACACGCTGGCGTCGAGCACGCGGTGCAGCGCCTTCTGCACGCTGCGCAGATGGTCGTCCTGGCGCGCGATCTCGATCTCCGCGCCCGCCAGATCGATTTCGGCGGGGATGATGTTGAGGTTCTCGTAGCGCGTCGGCTGGATGATATCCGCCACATCGGCGGCGCCCGTCAGCACGGGGTAGAGGCTGATGCCGCGCCGCGGGCGCAGACCCAGCGCGCTGGTGGCGTTGGCCTGCGGGTCGAGATCGATCACCAGCACCGTGCGCCCGCGTTCCGCCAGCGTTGCCGCCAGATTGACGACCGTGGTGGTCTTGCCGACGCCGCCCTTCTGGTTGGCGACGGCGATGACGCGTGTGCGGGCCGGTACTGGGGCGGGCTGGGTGTTCATGCGGCTATCTTCCTTAACTCTACTTGTCGGCGCGGCCGAGGAACTCGCCCGTGCGGGTATCTACGCGGACGTACTCGCCCTCTGTCACATACTCGGGCACATGGACCACCAGCCCGGTATCGGTGTGCGCGGTCTTGTTGCGTGCCGTGGCGGTCTGGCCCTTGAGCGTGGGCTCGCACGAGGCGA
>JAAYLN010000250.1 GCA_012521875.1 Lentisphaerota bacterium
GTACCGGGCGCGACCGTGGCGACGGGACGCTCAATGACAGACGGCAGATTGACCGGCACATCCTGTGCCAATACAACCGCCCCAGCGCATGCGGCCAGCAGAATGAGAGATATGCACTTCTTCATCGCTTTCTTCCGGTTTCGCGGACTAATCTGGAACTCAGGAACTCAAGAATGGTGGAAAAATGCGCGGTTTCCACAAACAGATTCCTGATTTCATGAGTTCCTGATAAAAAATCAGTAGGGATTCGCAACAAGTCAACACTCCCTTCAGCAGGTTTATCTCGCCAGCAGCACCGTACCCCAAGTCGGCGCCTCGAAGGCGCCCATATCAACGGCCGAACCGATGATGCGCCGACGTCCGTGACGGTCATGCGAACGCACGTCAGCCATATCCGTCATCCAGGGCTGATAGACTCCGGCATTGAGACAGGGTGAACCGGGCATCGGTACATACTGGAGCCGGCCCACCGTTCCGAGCTTCGGATTGGCCGCTGTATTGCCGGGGCCATGGGTATCCTTCACCGCACTGCTGCAGGAGTTGGTAGCATAGGTTAAACTGTCTTTTGCGCCGACATTGCCCCAGGAGATCGTGCTCGTTACGCGTCCGGTGTTGAGGCCGCCATTGGAGTTGTTTTGCGATGTGTTGCCCGTGACCGTGCAATTGTAAAGCACCGTACCCCAGGCTACCCCCGCCACACCGCGGCGCGCCACGTTTCCGACCACCAGTGTGTTGTAATGCGTGCCGCCGAAGATGCCGCCGCCATCGGCACCGGAGTAGTTGTTGATGACCAGATTGTTGTAGCCCGTGCCGCCGGAAACGCCGCCTGTCCGCTGCTGCGCGGTGTTGTTGGAGACGACGCACTCGATCAGTGTCGAGCCACTGGTGCCCCCGGTACCCCCATGCCCGAGCGAGGTGTTGCCCGCGTCGCTCGTCGCCATGTTTCCCGCGATCAGGCAACGCACGAGGCGCCCCTTGCTGGCGCCGCCGATACCACCAGCCCCCCAGGCGGAGCCGGTTCCGTTCGAGGCGGTGTTGCAAACCACCTGACAATCCGTCAGCGTACACTCGTTGACGCCGCCGGCGGTTCCTAAGGAGAAGTTGTTCGAGAAGGTGCAGTCGGTGGCGGTGACCAGGCTCGCGCCTCCGCCCGCAGTCACGCCGCTTGACGAGAGGTTTGTGTTGTGCGCGACCAGCGTGCGCGCATGGGTGCCCCTCATTAGACCGCCGCCCTGGTAGCCGCTCGTATTGAAGACGACGATATTGTCCGCCCCGCTCGAATTGCCCAGGCCACCGCCGGAGAAGCGCGCAAAGTTGTTCGAGACGACACAGCCGTGGAGCTTCGATTCGGCGGCACCCCCGCCGAGTCCGTAATGCGCCGGCCATGTTGAATTACTATTCCAGGCCTTGTTGGCTACCAAAACGCAGTTCGTCAGTGTACCGCCGTATACGCCTCCGCCGTTGCAGATTCCCCAGCCGGAGTTGGAGACGATGTTTCCACCGAAGAAACAGTTGGTGAAGATACCGCCATCGCAGCCGCCGCCATTACCCCCTGAACGGTTATTATCAAAACGGCAGCCGCTCGCCACGATGTGCTGCGCGGCACCACCGGAGCCCGACGCCTCGTTGTCCTGGAAGAGACAATCCACCGCGATGGCACGTGCGCTCGCCGCACCGCCGCGAACCGCCCCGCCGGCACCGCCCATGGCCCGGTTGCCGATGAAGGTGCAACGGTAGAGTCGCGGCGTGTAGCTGACGCCACCGCACTCGCCACCCGCCGTGTTGTTCGAGACGATACAGTCGTACATCGCCGTACCGACCAGCACCCCCACCCCGTCGCCCCCCTTGGCCGAGTTGCCGGCGAAGAGGCAGTTCGAGTAGGTGCCATAATAGAATACACCGCAGGAACCATCCGACGAGTTGCCGATGAACTGTGTGGAGTAGAAGGAGCCGGCATAGTGCGAGCCGCGCGAGCTGCGCGCGTAGTTGCTCGATACCAGTGACGTATAGGCCGTGAGAGGCTGCGCCGTGATATGGCTGTACATGGCACCGCATTCAACGGCCGAGTTCCCCGTAACCATGCAGTTCGAGAGGACACCGGTTCCGAGCCAGCCGCCTGCGAGTCGGGCGTCGCCGGTCAGATTGGTGTTGACGGAGCCGCCTTCCAGCCGGAAGCCGATGATCCGTGTACCGCCGGCCCTTGTCTCAAGGCACCGCACGGCGTTCTCGCCGAAGCGGGCATCATCGCTGTGCCACGCGCCGCGGATAATCACCGGATTGTCAAGCGTTCCCGAGCGGCTGCGGAGCGTCAGGCGCTTGCCGACATATATGCGACTCGCACCATTGGCGTTCGTGGTCGCGCCCGACGCACAGACAAACCCATCCTCGACCCAGAGGGTGTCACCGGTGGCGGCGGCGTCAACGGCCTCCTGCAAGTTGGTGTAGGCGGTCTGACCATCGTACTCTCCCGTCGCCGATACATACAGATCCGCCGCGGCCGCGGTAGACGAGCCCGCGCAAAGCAGGAACAGGAAGACAAGGATACTCACGCATGATGCGATTGTTACGTGGTGGCTAATGCGCTGCATGTTCTTCATGATCCATACTCCCATCTCAATCCGTGCCATCCAAGATAGACAAACACCCCGGAATGTGCAACAAGTTGCTTGTTGTTTTGAATGCGGCAGGGTGTTGTGCAGAAAACGATGGCGTGTAAGCTGGAGCGTCATGCCTGCCAACACTGGGCGGCGTGGGACCGTTAGCCTGCAAAACACTCCGCTCGCAGGCCGTCAGGTGCTGCGGTTCGAGGATTTTGCAAGAGCCTTATCAGGAATGAACTCGATTATCGACATGCTATCAAAACCAGCCAGAGCGCTTCTGGCGTCATTTGGCCTTTGCGCGCTGCTGGCAGCCCCGTCGTATGCCGCCAACATCACGGGGCGGGTGACTGGTTCGGACGGCACGACGCCCCTTACCAATGTCTGGGTCGCCGTCTGGCGTAACAATGAATGGGGGTGGATGCCGGCCAACTCGGCGTTTACCGATGCCAACGGTGAATACGATGTCGGGGGGCTTTCGGCCGGAACATACCGAATGAGCTTCCGCGATTTCATTTTCGACCATGCCAGCGAATACTACGACAAGGCCTACTCTCTTCACGAGGCAACGGACATCCCGGTGGCCGAAGGCGCGACGGTCTCCGGCATCAACACATCCCTGGCCGCCGCTTCCCACATCAAAGGCAGGGTGACCGGCCCTGACGGTACGACACCCCTGACAAATGTTTGTGTCACCGCCTACCGCTACAGCGAAGGGGATGGCTGGGATTGGTGGAGTTCAGCGTGTACCGATGCCAACGGCGACTACGACATTGGGCGTTTGGCTGCCGGGGCATACCGGATTGGGTTCTCGGAAATTTCTTCCGGCCATCTTGGCGAATATTACAATAATGCCCAGTCTGTTGGTGAAGCCGAGGACATTCAGGTGGCCGAGGGCGTGACGGTTTCCAACATCAACGCTTCGCTGGCAGTCCCATCCCGCATCACAGGAAGAGTGACTGGATTGGACGGCACGACGCCACTTGATAGAGTTTGGGTTGCCGTCTACCGTTGGAACAATGCGGGGAGTTGCTGGAATTCGCTGAAATCAGTGCAAACGGACGCCAATGGCGACTACGACATCGGGGGATTGTCGGCCGGAACGTATCGGGTTGGGTACGCAGATAGTTTTACTGAAGTTTACACTAATTTCTACAACAGTGCGCAGACTGTTGACGAGGCCACGGACATTATAGTAGCCGAGGGCGAGACAATCTCCGGCATCAAAGCCTCGCAGGCAGGAGCGTCCCGCAATACGGGGCGGGTAACCGGCTCTGACGGCATGCCGCCCCTTGCAGGAGTTTGGGTTACCGCCTACCGA
>JAAYLN010000251.1 GCA_012521875.1 Lentisphaerota bacterium
CATCCGCAACTGCACAATCACCGGCAATGTCGGATCCGACGGAGGAGGCCTCAACTGGCAGAGCAGCTATCCCGCGCAAGGCATGTGCGACTGCATCATCCGCGGGAACATCACGACCGGCACGAATCCGGATCTTTCCGGCACGCCGTCCACGAAGGTTACCAACGTCTGCTCGTCGGTCGCCATCGGCGTCAACACGACCGGACGTGATTTGACGCAGGATCCCGGGTTCAAGGCGCCGCAGCAGGGAAACTACCGGCTCAGGTTGTCCTCGCCGTGCCGCGACTGCGCCTGGGGCGTTCCGCCGACCCAGGTCGATCTCGACGGCAATCCGCGTCTCTTCGGCAAGCGGATGGATCTCGGCTGCTACGAGCTCAATGCCCGCAGCGCGATGATTTTTCTGGTCAGGTGAGGTTGCATCGACGCTGGTTGAGAAATCAAAGGCCCCGGATCAGCCTTAACTTGGCTCCGTGATGACCGCGCCGCCATGCGCGCATCGACATCCCGTAACGGGCCTTGAAGCGGTTGCGCAGCGAGTTGACGTTTCCAAATTCAAGCGAGGAGGCTATCCGCTTGATCGGCCATTCGGTTGCCCGTAGTTCGATGGCGACATGCTCAAGCCTTGCCTTGCCGATCGCCGCGGCGAGTGTCGTGCCGTATTGCTCGTGGAACCTGAGGTCCGCGAGGCGCCGCGAGATTCTCAGGTGCTTCACAACATCGACCGGGGTGATGTCCCGCCTGGCATTTTGCGCGATGAAGGCGAGGGCGCGTTCAATGATGTGCGCCGAGGCCGTGGTGGCGCCGGTGGATTCCCGCTCGACGATCTTCTTCTGCCTGACCAGAACGGTCCGCGCCATCGGCTTGCGTGTCCTTGCCAGGAGTCTTTCCAGTTGCGCCGCGGCGCACGCGCCGAGCGCCTCGTGATCCGGCATGATGCTGGTCAGCATCGGCGAGGTGAAGTCGCACAGCAGTTCATCATTGTCCACGCCGATGACGTTGAGGTTTTCCGGCATGGCTATGCCCGCGCGCGCGGCCGCTTCGATCACATTGGTGGCCCGGTCGTCATAGGCGGCCATGACGGCGGCAGGTTTTGGGAGACTTGTCAGCCATGCGGACAATTCATCCTGGTCCTTCTTGGCGCCCGTGTCCGGTGAATGTCTGAATACCCTGACATCGGAGTCTTTGACACGCCTGAGCTGGGAGCGAAAGCCCTTCTCGCGCAGCAGCGACCAGTAACGCCGGTCCAGGCAGGGGACATAACCATAGGATCTGAACCGGCCGAGCGACGAAAAGAACTTCGCGCCGAAGCGCCCGATGTCCTCGTCGTCGTTGCGGACACTGCAGATGGCGTCCAGCCGCCCGTCGAACCAGACCCCGCCCATGCCGATGACGACGACGGGGATTCCAATCTCCTTGATTCTTTCGCGGACAACGGGAGCCGGATCGTCGCTGATGATCAAGCCGTCGAGTCCTGTGACCTCGATGTCGGCAAGAACCTTCGCTGAAAACTCGCCGCCGTTCTTGAAGAGGTGGATTCGCCAGTGGCAGTTCTCCCGGGCGTACCGCGAGACCCCGGCGAGCAGATTGCGTCCCGACGCGCCGATGAGGTTGATGACCACGGCGATGTCGAAGATGCGGTCTCTTTGCGTTTTCAAAGCCATGACGCAAGTATAGCATTATTTCTTGCAGAATGACATTACTTGTGCCGGGAAAATGTGCTAGATAATTGACTGAAATGTGCGGAGTGGTTATGTTGACTGTGAGGCTCTTGCAAAACCCCCCGAACGCTGCGCCAACCTACGCATGTTAACAACCTAAACCAGTCTGTAGGCGCAGCGTTCGGGGGGATTTGCAGGATTTTTGGCTGGCGCGGTGGATTCGGCTCGCAACAAACGGACTGGATCAGGCGATCAATCCGGTTCTGATCCATTTTGAGGCCGGCTCCGCCGTCACCGTCCTGTCGTAGGCGGGTTTTCGGGAACCGGCGTCCGGCCTGGGAAAAGTCAGGCGAGCATTTTGAGCATCTGCTCGGCGGCGATCACCACCAGTCCGAAGGCGAGATGCGCGGCGACCTTGACCGGACCGCGCACACGGACATGCCGTCCGCCGTGCTCCTCGTGCAGATGGGAGTTGACCCGTTCGACGCCGCTACGCTCGCGGTAGCGCACGGCTTCGGCGGGCGAAAATTCGCGCTTCTCGCCCCGGCCCGGATTGTCGTCGATGATGGCGACATGTCCCAGACGGGCGGACATCGCGCGGATTTCCTTGGCGTCGTACGCGGCGTCGGCCAGGTCGTAGAGATTGACGATCCGTCCGGCGCTCATCTGCGCCAGGGGAATGGCGACCTGGCTGTCGTGCAGGCTGGCCGAGGTCAGGATCGCGCTGACGGGAATATCGCCGTCGATCACGTCCAGATGCAGCTTGTAGCCGCGCCAGCATTCCTTCTTGCTCTGGCTGTTCTTCTTGCAGCCCCAGTCGCAAACCGTGGGCAAATCGGCCAGATTCGCCTGCAAATCGCGTTCGAGTTGCCGTTGCAGCCGGGTGGGGGCCGGTGGTGGAACGGGGGGATCGTCCTTGTGGCGGCGGCCGCGCTGGCCGCGCTTGGGCTTGGGTGGCGACTTCGGTTTGGCCTCGGCCTTCTCGCGGGCATGGATGGCGGTGGCGTCGCGGCTGATATGTCCGGCGATCTTCTCGCCATAGTGGGCTTTGATCGTCGCCTCGTGGATTTGTTGCGGACGACCGTCGCGGGCGAAGGCGTCGAAGGCGCGAGAGAACGTCGCTTCCGAGGGCACCTCGCCAAGCGACTCCCAGCCGCACAACCGGCGCAGGGCCGGGCGGTGGCGAATCGCATCGATCAGGTCGCGGGTGGTGGTGAAGTCCCAGACCGCCTTGGCGATGAAGGCCTTGCAGAGCGCCAGACGGTCGTGGGGCGGGCAGCCGTTGCCGCACCAACGGTAGGCAGCCATGTGATCCTGCGGAGCGCACAGCTCGCACACCGCCACGAACTGCCGATGCTTATCGTCGAGCACTCCGATTTCGTCCTCCAGAATGGGGAAGAGCCACGACTGGATGCTCATCCAGAGTTCGCCGAGTGGTCTGTGCTTTGATTGTGTCTGCATGCGCCAAAGCTCCTTTTTCGATGTGCATACCTGTTTTTTCAGGTAATTGATGCTTTATAACATATTGCGCCGCAACAATCTACAACTATTTTTAAAAAAATGATGGCTGGGGGTTGACAAACGTCTCAAAATGTGTAATATTGCTCTTTGTTGTTTTGGGCGTGGTATGGTGCTACGCAGAAAACAACGGAACGTCAGGCTGGGGAGTCAGGCGAGCCCACGATGGGCGGCGCGTCTCTTCAGCTTACAAAACGCCTCGCGACGCAAGCCGTCAGGTACTGCCTCGCAGGAGGTTTTGCAAGAGCCTCATGCGCCTGTAGGCTACAGGCGGACGGCCCCGAGGTCAGCATTTTTTTGCGGGTTGAAGAGGGTTGACGCCTTCGCCTTCGCCTCGTACAATGAGTGCCGACCACGGGATGCCGGACTGCTTCCGGCATTGCCTATGGGATGCTAGTGAAATGAGAAAGGACATGACCCTATGAAAAACCTGCTGGTTGGCGTTGCACTGCTCGCGTCCGCGGCGTTCGGGGGGACGGCTCCGATCTATCGCGTGGAATTCAAGACGAGCGAATATGCGGGAACGACCGCCCTTGCGGGGTTCCCCGTCGCGGTGCGGCTCTCGGAGAACAGTCCGGCGGGCTTTGACTATGCGAAATGCGCCGTGGACGGCAGCGACTTGCGGTTCGGGTCGGCGGACGGTTCCGTTGCGTATCCCCACGAGATCGAGACATGGAATCCAAAGGGCGAGTCCATCGTCTGGGTGCGGCTGCCGGAGCTCGGTGATGCGGAAACGACCTTTGCGATGACCTTCGGCGGCGCGGACGGTTCGGCGCCGCCGGTCGCCTCGGTCTGGTCCGGCGCGTCCGGCGCGAACTATGCGGCGGTCTGGCACTATGGCGACGTCAGTCGTTCCGGCGATGCGAACGCCGTCGATTCGGCGCAGGGCCTTGTCGCCGCCGTGAGCGGCACTGCGCGGCGGTGTCCGGCGGTTTCCTCGCCGGTCGGTCAGGGCGCAACGTGTTGGTGCCCGAGCACTCAGTCGGTTTCCAGCTTTCTGGTCGACGGCTGGAAAAGCCTTGGCGTGGCCGGCGATATGACGGTCTCGACCTGGATCAAGATGCCGACGAACGCATACTACAGCAACGGTTTGCGGGTGATCGGACAGTCCGAACAGGAATGGAACAGCGACAGTTCGTGGATGATTCAGCTGCAGTCGGCGACGAAGGTCCGGGTTTACGGCAGTTCGAAGAGCGCGGACTTCACCATCCCCGACGTTTCGGCGGACTGGGTCCATCTCGTGG
>JAAYLN010000252.1 GCA_012521875.1 Lentisphaerota bacterium
CTGGTACCGCGTGCGCCTCAACGCGGCCGGGGAGATCGAGAGCATCTTCGACAAGGAACTGGCACGCGAGCTTCTGGCCGCCCCGGCCAACCGCCTGATCTACTCGCGCGACGGCAACGAGACCTTCGAGGGCGGGGAGGCACTTGATGCAACCATCACACGGCGCGTCGCGTTGCGCGGCGACGAGCGTGCTGTCCATGTCGAGACACTCATCGAGAACCCGCGCGACCTCTGGCATCCCGAACAGATATCCGACCGCTTCGGCTACCTTGCCTTCCCCTTCGACGTGCCGGACTTCACCTTTGCCGCGCAACTCTGCGGGCCGGTGATCGACCCGCATGCCGACATCGCGGGGGTGTCGTCGGACGCCTTTGTCGCCGTCCGCGACTGGTGCGCGGCGGATGGCGACGGCTGGGGCGTGGGGCTTGTCATGCACGACTCCGCACTGACAGAGTTCGGCGGAATCGCGCGCGACATCCAGGGGCGGACGGGGCGGGCTCTCTCATCCGCCATCTACCCCTGCCTCTTCAACAACGCCAAGGCCTTCGCGGAGGTGCCCGGCGCACGGGAATTGCGCCTCTGCTACCGCTATGCCATCACCTCGTACCGCGGAACCTGGCGCGAGGCCGGTGTGCCCGCCCTCGCCGCACGCTGGATCGAGCCCGGGATGGAACGCGTACGCTCCCGCTTCCGCCTGAACGCGCCCAACGTCTCGCTCATCGCCTTCCGCCGTGCCGATAATGGCCGCGCCAACGAGGCCATCCTGCGCGAGACGCATGGACGCGAGGTGCGCGTGTGTGTCGCGACTGACCTCTTCCCCGGCGAAACGCCGACGGCACACCTCACCCCGTGGAGTACAGTGACCGTCGCCTTCACCGGCAACGCGGCACAGGTCAGGGAGGCCGCCGGCGAAAAGGGGCCGACAACGCGGCTCTCCCCCATGCTGGTCTTGGGAGCGCTTATCGCGGGTGCCATAGACATCATGCTCTACCTGCGGCTGCCCGATCCGCCCAACACCACCGTGCGCGACAGCAATCTCTGGCGCAACCTGATCGAGCCGGCACGCAACCCGCTCTTCAAGCGCTTCATCACCTACGCCTGCTTCTGGTCGATCGCGCTGCAGTTCGGCTCCACCTTCCTTGTCGTCTACAGTCTCAAGATCCTCAAGCTTCCACCCTATCTGGTGATGCTCTACTGGTCGCTGCAGGGGATCGGCAGCGCGATCGCGTCGGGCTTCTGGGGCAAGATGGCCGACCGCTTCGGCCACAAGCCGGTGCTCCGGCTCTGCGTGGGCTTCAAGCCGGTGCTATTTATCGGCTACCTGCTGGCGACGCCGTCCAACATGTACTGGCTGATCCCGCTGCTGCTGTTTCCCGACGGACTGGCCAACGCCGGCTACGAGTTGGCGAACCAGGGGTATCTGCTGACCATGTCGCCGCAACGCAACCGCTCGATGTTCATCGCCGCCCAGACGGGGTTGTCGGGTATCTGCGGCGGCCTGAGCGTGATTGTCAGCGGGGCGCTGCTCCAGAAGCTGGATGGCTTCTCATTCGACTTCGCGGGCCGCACGTGGATCAACTACCACATCATCTTCGCCATCTGCGCGCTCCTGCGCATGTCCACGCAGTTCTTCATATCCCGTATCCATGAGCCGGAAGCCGTCCACACACGGGTGCTGCTGCGCAACATGCTGGACGAGTCGCCGCTACGCGCGCTCCAGTTCCCGGTGGGACTGTTCCGCCGCTTGAATCCCTTCGCGGGAGAGGACGAGGATCATGATGCGGCGGCAGGGAGATGATAATCAGCGCGAGCGCGCCAGCGGCATGTGGGACGGCTCAGTGGTACACTGGCCGGGCTCGAGGTGGCGCAGGGTGGGCCCGACATAGACCTGGCGCGGGCGCTGCAGCTTGAAGCGCGGATCCTCGTGAGCCTCCTTCCAGTGGGCGATCCAACCGGGAAGGCGTCCCAGCGCGAACATGACGGTGAACATGTTCTTGGGAATGCCCATGGCGCGCAGGATGATGCCGCTGTAGAAGTCGATGTTCGGATAGAGATTGCGGGAGATGAAAAACTCGTCCCGCAGCGCCAGATCCTCCATCTCGAGCGCGATATCCATGAGCGGATCCTGGATGTTCAGCGCCTTGAGGACGCGGTAGCAGGTCTCCTTGATGACCGTCGCGCGCGGGTCGTAGTGCTTGTAGACGCGGTGACCGAAGCCGTAGAGCAGATCCTTGCCCTTGGAGTTCTTGATCTGCTCGATGCGCTGCCGCGGCGTGATACCGCGCGCCATCATCTCCTCGAGCATCTCGATGGCCATCTGGTTGGCACCGCCGTGCAGCGGCCCCCAGAGCGCGCAGATGCCGGCCGCGACGGCGGCGTAGAGATTCACTCGCGCGCTGCCGACCAGCCGCACGGCGGCCGTAGAGCAGTTCTGCTCGTGGTCGGCATGCAGGATCAGGAGCACGCTGAGCGCCTGGACAACCACCGGATCAATCTCGTACGGATGCACCGGCGAGTAGAACATCATGTTCAGGAAGTTGGCGCAATAGCTCAGATCGTGCCGCGGGTAGACAAAGGGCTCGCCGATCGACTTCTTGTAGGAGAAGGCCGCGATCGTGCGCAGTTTCGAGAGCAGGCGTGTCGCCGCGATGTTGATCGCCTCCTCGCCCTCATCGCCCCTGTGCTGCGAGAGTTCGGGGTAGAAGGCCGAGAGCGAGACCACCATGGCCGAGAGAATCGCCATCGGGTGGGCGCGGTCGGGAAAGCGGTAGAAGAAGTGGCGCATGTCCTCGTGGAACATCGAGTGACGGTTCAGCAGCAGCGACCATTCCTCGCGCTCCTGCGCATCCGGCATCTTGCCGTTGATCAGCAGGTAGGCCACCTCGACAAAGCGCGACTTGGCGGCCAGTTCCTCGACCGGATAACCGCGGTAGCGCAGAATGCCCTTCTCGCCATCCAGATAGGTGATGGTGCTGGCGCAAGAGCCGGTGTTCTGGTAGCCGTAGTCAAGCGTCACGGCCCCGGACTGCTTGCGCAGGGTCGAGATATCGATGGCCTTCTCGCCTTCGCTGCCCTCGAAGACGGGCAGGGAGTAGTTCTTGTCCCCAAGGGCCAGGGTGGCGGTACCTTGGGGGGTCATGAGGGCACTGGGTTCTTTCACGGCTGGGACTTCAGGGTGCGGATCGCATCATGCAGGTTGGCAAACAGGGTGTCGAGGCTCGTCAGCGGCACACACGAGAAGGCAAGCCGCAGCAGCCCGCCAAGGACGATCGTCCCGGTCTGGTATTCGGCGAGCAGACGCTGCCGCACCGTCTCGGCCTCGACGCCAACGGGCTTCACGCACATGAAGTAGCCCGAGTTGAAGGGCATGGGCGTGAACGACTCCCGATATTCGGGGTGCTCGCGCAGGATATTGCGGATGCGCCTATAGCGCGCCTCCAGCGTGGCGAACTTGGCGGCCTTCTGCTCCGCGTACCCTGGGCATGTAAAGGCATGGGCAAGCAACTGCTGGCTGAGATTGCTGCCGCTGGAGATCGTCGCGCGCACGATGCCGGCGCTCTTGGCCTCGAGCGCCTTGTAGTGCACCGGCGTGCCACCCTTGATACCGTAGGTGACGAAGCCCACGCGCAGCCCCCACACGTAGTCCTCCTTGGTGGGGCCGTCGAGCTTTACCGCCAGTAGGTTCGGGTGCAGACTGGCCAGCAGGGTAAAGAGCGACTCGCGGAAGACGCCCTTCTCGTAGACCAGTCCGAAGTAGGCATCGTCCAGGATCACCACCAGCCGCTTGCCGGCCTCCGCCGCACGCAGCAGCACATCACGGATCTCCAGCGCCTCCTCATCGGTGGCCGTGTAGCCGGTCGGGTTGTTGGGGAAGTTGAGCAGGACCACCTTCTTGTCGCCCGCCGCCATCACGAGGCGCTCCAGCCCCCTGACGTTGAAGTGCTGCCCTTGGAAGGTCCTGAAGGTCCTGAGCCGCGCGCCGCAGCACTCCTCGAAGACCAGTTCATAGTTGTCCCAGTAAAGGTCGGGCAGGATAAGCCTCTCGCGCGGGTCGAGAAAGAGCTGGCCGGCCACAAAGAGCCCATGTGTCAGGGCATGCGTCACCACCGGCAGACTATGGATCTGCCCGGCCAGCGAGGGATTCTTGCGGCTCAGCATCGCGCTCCACTCCTCACGCAGCGTGGGAATACCGGCGCTCGGCGCATAGAGAAAGGCGGTCGACGGCAACCGGACCATCTCCTCGAGGCACTCCATGCAGAGCGGTGTGCCGTCCTCCTCGAAGGCCGTGCCGATCGTGGCGTTGATCTTCGACTGCCTGGCTTCCGCGCTCTGTCCAAGAATGCCCTTGGAGGGGAAAAAGGCGCGCAGTCCCTTGCGCGACAATAGCGCAGGGATGACACTGCCTTCCGTGGCAAGATCGGCATTGAGCGCCCGGGCAAGCGGATGGATCGGTCTCGGCATAAGCTATCAACACAAGTGGTTACAAAGTAAACAAACATGATATATTAGACTCTTTGTGCATCCAGGTCAATGCAAACGCGCGCGCAATGCAAACGCGCGCGCAATCGCGTAATCGGCTAGTGACAGGGGGGGGCGGTGGGCACACCCCCTTGTCACTAGCCACTAGCCGATTACTTTTACTTTTGCTCCTTGCCGTGCTGTATGCCGCGTGGTAAGATAAGTGCGTTGATGCGGTGTTGTTTAGCTTGCCTCGTTTACCTGTACACGAAGGATAGCATAATGCGCCTTTCCCCATCGCCTGTGGCCCACAGATGCCCCGCGGGAGTCCGGTTCTCCGTGGAGCACCTCACTCTTAACATTTGGAGTCCTGTGATGCACCTTTTGAAGCGATGCCGAAGTATGCCGCCGCTGCTGGCGGGCCTGTGCTGCATGTTCCACGCCGCGGTCTCCGCCCAGGAGATGTCCCAGGAGATCCAGCTCGTGCGCGGCTGGAACGCCGTGTGCTTCAAGATCTCACCCGGCCTGCCGGCGGACGATCTCTTCGCCGATTGGCCTGTGGAGAGCGTGGGTGTCTATGACGCCGCCGCGTTCGCCCGCACCAGGCAGTTCGACGCGACGGGTTCGTCCGAGGGTCTGCCCAGCCGGGCGGTCGGCGTCTGGCACCGCCAGCTTCCGGGCGACTCGGAGGTCTTTGCAATCCCCGCCAACGCGGTGCTGCTGTGCTTCGCCACCGACTCCTTCGACACGATGATCTACGGCGCGCCGGAAGCGCTGCGCTATGCGTGGCATCCAACGGGTCCCGAGGCCGTCTATAACTACATCGGGTTCTCAGTCGCGCCGGGAGCCACACCGAGCCTGACGGCCTATTGCTCGGGCTTGAAGCTGGGCGCTCTGGGAGCCCAAGTCCTGTACGGCCAGAACCCGGAGGCGGTCGGGTTCGGCCCCGTCCCCCCCACCACACCCGTTGCCAATGGCATGGTGCTGGCCATGACGGCCGACAAGACCGTCGACTGGAGCGGGGTCTTCCACGTCTCGCCGCTGCACGGCGTGGCTTTCGGCAGCGAGGCGACACTGCAGCCGCTGACCATCCGCAACGATGCCGCCACGGTGCGGCGCGCGCGCATCTCCTATCTGCCCGGCGAGGCGGCCAACGCGGTGGACATCCCGCCCCGCTGCGACGTGCTCTACCGCGATGTCTCCGGCGGGGCGACCTACACCGACTGGCAGACGCTGTCGGCGCACATCGAGAAAAGCCTGCAGCCGGGGGAGGTCTGGAAACTGACGCTGGCGCTGAACCGGGAGCAATTCGCCGCCGTCGCGGCCGGGACACGTGTTGGCGGTCTGCTGCGCGTGGAGGACGTGGATGGCGGCTCGTTCTTCCGCACCACAGTCCCGCTGAGCGCCGTCTCCGACGGGGGCGCCGCCGGCGCGTCCGCCTGGCCCGCCGGCCTTTGGGTAGCCGATGTGAAACTCGACAAGGTGACGCAGGTGGTGAACCACTCCAAGCTGGTCGAGGCGATCCCTGCCGGTGGGAACATGACGATGCGCCTGCCGCTGCATGTGGATCGTGAGGGTCGTATGCGCCTGCTCCAGCGCGTGGTGGTCGCCGGCGCCGCCAACGGTGATGGCACGATCGCGACCGCGCTCTACGCCGGCCATGCGACCATTCCCGCCGAGGCGAACCAGTCGATGCGCATCAGCGCCGTCTGCCTGCCTGTCGACCAACCGGTCATCGCCGGCGAGGGGACCTTCGGCGCGGACGCCCGCTTCGGGTTCGCCGTGGGAGCCCACTCGGCCGCCAATCCGCTGCGCCATGCGCTCCACCCGCAACACGACGGACTGGCGGCCGACTTCCAGACCCCGGCGCCTCTGGGCGACGACTTCGAGAACTACGTCTCCAAGGTCAAACCGGAGCTCTTCTCGATTGCCAACACGATCCACTTGACCTGGGACGTCCTTCCCGCCGGCGCCGCCCCCTGGAGCCCGGAGGAGAAGTTGCAGGGGAAGCTCAGCTGGGACTTCGACGGCCTGCGCCGCGAAGGCACGCTGCGCGCCCAAGGCCGCTTCACCATGCGGCGCGTCAGCCCGCATCCTGCTGTTGAAGGATTATGAGCAGCACCCTTCACCGACTCACGTAACCGGATAGACTTCAACCCGCCAACCCCACACCACACCATGAAAACCAGCAACATCACCGTCGCCATCCTCGTCGCTATGGCCCTCAGCGCCATCGTCGCGCGCGCGCAGTCCGCCGCCTTCGCGTACCAAGGTGCTCTGAAGGATCAGCTTGGGCAATCGCTGGTACAGCTCAACCAGACGGTGACCTTCAAGCTCTACAAGACACCCACCGGGGACGACTTCCTGTGGGGCCGCACCTATGCCGTGCTGCTCGACGCCAATGGCCTGTTCAACGTCGAGCTCTCCGACGCGGCGGGCAACGCGGTGGAAGGCGCCTCGCAGCCGTCGCTCAAGGATGCCCTCGCCGACGCGGCGAACGACACCCTCTACATCGGGCTGACGGTCAACGGCATGGGTGGTGAGATCCTGCCGCGCCAGAAGCTGCTGCCTGTCCCGTATGCGGTCATGGCCGGCGATGTCCGCAACGCCGCCGCGGACTTGACCGTGGCGGGGCGCGTCACGACCGCCAACGCCTCCGTCACCGGCGGACTCCATGTCGAGGGCACGGCCACGCTCAAGACGCTCACCGTGTCCGGAACCTCGGATCTGACCGGCAAGCTGACGGCACGCGGCGGCATTGAGCTGACCGGTGGCGAGGCCACGATTGCCGGCAATCTCACGGTGAGCGGCCAGGTGGTCGGCAACCTGAACGTCAGCGGGAAGGTCAAGGAGAGGGGCAACGACCTGCTGCCCGCGGGCGTCATCGTCATGTGGTCGGGGGCCGTCAACAATATTCCTGCCGGCTGGGCGCTTTGCGACGGTGGATCCGGCCGCCCCGACCTGCGCGACCGCTTCATCGTCGGTGCCGGCAGAAATTACAGCGTGGGCGCCACCGGCGGCGAGGAGAAGCATGCGCTGACGGTCGCGGAGATGCCATCCCACTCCCACTCGACCACGTTCGCGACTGTCGGGTACACCTCGGGCTGGAACGGGTCTATGGAGGCGATGAGCGGCGAAGGGAAGGACAAGAACAACGGCAACAGAACCAAGACCACCACGGCCACCGGTAGCGGCGCGGCCCACGAGAACCGTCCGCCCTACTATGCCCTCTGCTACATCATCAAGCTCTAGACGGGGGTCGCCATGAACGGAAGCTGTTCCAAGCCGCCGCTCCGCAGGCGCTTTCCGTGCCTGCTGGCGCTGTTGGCGCTGGCCCTGCCGGGCGGGCGGGCGCTGGCCGAGCCGTCTCGCTGTTCGCTCGGCATTCCCGGCGCCCCCGTGCTCCGCGTCACGGCCAACGCCGCCGGGAATACCTGGCTCTCGGCCAACGACGCCTATCCCGCGATGGCGCTGGGCGTGGCGTCCATGGACGCCGTCTCGACGCTCGAACCAGAGATGATTGGCCAGGAGGTTGTGCGGCTGCAGGCTGCCGAGGCGGGCTTTGCCGTCGAGCGCAGCAGGCCCATGTACTGGATCGCCGACCGCATCATGGCGCCGGATCACGTCGACTGGGACGCGACGTTTGCCCGGTTCCACGCTGAAAACCCCAACCCGGGCAGCTTCTTCTTCGATACCGCCACCCCCGCCCTCTATGCAGCCGCCGGCGGCCCGGCCCACTTCACCTGGGTGCTGACGGACGGGCAGACGGAAGCGCATGTCTACATCATCGGTGCAGCCGCGCAGGGGCGTCCGCGGCGGATCTTCTGGACCGACTGGCCCTACCAGGCGCCGCCCGTCAACCTCGCCGGCACGTTCGTCAGGTTCTACGGCAACCCCGAGATCCTCACGCCGCGCTATGGTGTCGTCACCAACGTCACCGGCGGCATCTCGCAGGTGATTACCAACAAGATCACACGCGGTCTCTACCTGGACCAGACCACGAAGCAGCTCTTCGCGGCCGGCGAGCTCTCCGGACAGGTGCTGATGGTCTACTACGACTCCGGCACCTTCGAGACCCCGCTGCTGGTGCAGGTCGTCGAGGTGGCGCGGCCGCAGGTCATTCCCATGGCCGGCCGCATCGGCGAACCCCTGCGTCCGCACGGCGGCGGCTACAATACCGACGGCCTCCGCGCGCTGCCGACCGTGGTGCTCGAGACGGACAACCGCGGCCCCTACCTCTATCAGCACAAGGGCGAGTACTCCTACAGTCCCAAGAATGGCAACGTCTATCCGCTGCGGCCGACCGTCGGGGCGCGCTGGAACGCCGAGGTGTACTGGATGGAGACGGACGAGCTCAAGGTTCAATGGCCCTTCGAGGTCTGCCAGTACGCGTGTGACTGGCCGGACGATGCGCCGGTCTTGGTCCGCGGGACGCTGGCCGGCACGGACGGCGCCGTCGATTACGGCCGCCCGCTCTTCATTCCGGACGATTACAACGCGACCCTGATGGCCTACCAGGAGCCCGAGGGCCATGCCCGCGCCGTGACGGCCGATGGCACCTTCGTTACGCAGGGGGCGGGATGGTCGTTGCTGCGGCTCTCCGCCGAGGACAATGTGTGGTTCCTCCCCATCCGTTCCGTTTTGCGCGACGATCCGGCCCGCTTCACGCTTGCACCCTCGGAGCTTGAGGTCGGCAGCGAGGCGACGCTGCGTGGCGGCTCGGTCGCCGGTGTCGCGCCGGGCTGGTCCGCGCCGACGGTCGATCCTTCCCTGCCGGGCTATCTCTACCTGGCCGCGTCCGGCACGTCCTATCATCCGAGCCTCTACCACGAGCCGCAACCGGACGGCACGGACACGGGTGCCGAAGAGAAGCTACCCTCCGCCATCTTCCCCGTGACGGTGGATGGGAAACCATTAGAAGTCTGGTGGTGCACCCAGTTCCGGGCGGATGACATGCCCACGTCCATCGCGGTTCCGTCGCTGCCGCAGGTCTACACCCCGGTGTGGCCGACGGTCTCGCAGGTGCCGCAGATCGTCCTTGCCAGCCAGCAGGGGAGCGCCAACGAAAACCTTTACGAACAGGGCGGCGCGCTGGTTTTCGACTCGACCAACGCCTGCATGGAGCTGCCCGCCCGCGCCTACTTCACCGATGACGGCGGCGCCATCCATTTCTGGACGCGCGCCTGCGATGCCGATCCCGGCTACGGCCAGCTCATCGACCTTCGCGGCGACGGCGACCTGCCGTTTTCGCTGACCATCGCCGCGAGCATCTCCGCGGGGGCTCCCGCCACGGAGACGTTCCGGGTGACACTCGCAGGGTGGCATGATCCCGAGACGCCAACCAACGTGGTCGTGGAGGCATCCCGCGATGCGCTCGACACCTTCCAATGGGTGAGCGTCGGGCTGACGCGCGACGGCACGACCTTCCGCCTCTATCTCGACGGGCAACAGGTCCTCGCGCGCGACCTCCCCACCTTTGCCATCTGCGACTTCGACGCCTGCCTGGCCGATGGTTTTCTCGGCGCCGCCCGCGGGGCGGTGGCGCGCCCGAACCGTGAAATCACGGAGGTCTCTTGCTGGAACCAACCGTTCGACGCCGCGGCGTTCCGGACGCTCGCCTACCACAGGCCCGCCGTCACCGCCTCCGGCTTGACGGGGTATTTCGCCTTCGAAGACGGACGCGATCTCTCCGTGGTGCCGGGCTCGAATCTGCGCACCGCGTACGAGCGCATCCACAACCACCCCTGCGTCTGCCGCGACGTGCTGCTGCGCACCCCGGGCGCCCCCGCCCTGGGGACCGGCATCATCGACGCCGACGACACGCCGACCATCTACGCGCAGACCGATCCAGGCGCCATCGGCTACAACCCCAACGAAGAGCATGCCTCTATCCGCGTCGGCAGCGGCGGCCACGTGGCGTGGGCTCTGCGCTGCGATCTCAACACCGCGAGCAGTTCACGCCCCGCCGTCCTGGTGCAATACGAGAAAGATGGCCGGGCGCACATGCAATACTTCGCGGTCGTCCTGACCAACGCCGTCTATCCGGAACTGGCGGCGGACTGCGTCGCCGGCCAGCAGCTTCCCGGACCGCATCCGCTCGACTACCTCGACGATCCGTGGCTCGACGAAACCTACTGGGACCTGCCGGCAGGCCAGGCCGAACCCGCCGGATTCCGTGACCGCAAGAAGCAGATCTGGGCCCGCTGCGCCGGCATCCTGCCGATCCACATGTACTACCGCATGCAGGAAGGGTTCTGGTTCCCGAGCCTGCCCGCGAACCAGCAGCCTGCCGTCGGCACGCCCATTCCCTGGCTCTCGCAGGTGGTCGGCCAGACGCCCAATCCCAACGCCGCCGCCCCGGTCACCTGGACCTGGCGCGCCACCTGGCCGAAGGAGGTGCCCGAGATGGGTATCGGCCAGACGCTCACGCTGCCCACCGGCGGCCTGCCCGAGGTCTGGAACGCCAAGAGTATGGCCGTCGTCTATCCCTCCTCCACGAATGGTAGCGATACCGTCCTACTCTACGACCCGACCGTGGCGCAAGCGGTCGCCTTCGACCCGAACCTCCTCGCCGCCCTCGGCCTCAAGACCGGCCCCAATGAAAAGCTCCTGAGCCGCCAGGGGAAGTACTGGTTCCAGGATATCCCGCCCGCCATCAGCAGTCGCGTCTATGTCGACCCCGTCGCCGGCAGCCTCGTCTGCATCGGCGTCAAGGAAGAGAACCCCGGCGGCGTCGAACTGCTGCAGGTGAATGTCCTCGCCGACGCCGAGCGCGCGACGCTCCGCGATCTGGTGGATCCATCGCTGCGGGATGGAGCCGCCTGGAATGCGTGGTGTACGGCCGTTGTCTCCCTGGCCACCTCGCCGGTGGTGCCGACAAGCCACCATTTTGACAAGAACACCGATCTGCGGATCGACTACCGCCCGGTCGATCACTACGCGCTCACCGCCATGGGCGCGACCAACTACGTGGTGCTGATCGAGAACGACGCCACCAACCGGGCCACCGGCGTGAATCCCGGTGACCCCATCTCGATGCAGGTATTGCGCGTGGCGCCACGCTACTACACCGGCCGCATCGTGACCCGCGAAGATCCGGTCAACCTGCTGTCGCAGCAACTCTCGGTGCTCTACGAGGAGTCCTTCGCGGGCAGGGCCGACGCCTACACCTTCCAATGGAAAAAGGCCTCACCCAACGTCGACGGCACCATTCCCGAGGACTACGACACCGCCTACCAGGCGCGCTTCCCCGACTCCAACGGCCTCACCCGTTTCGTCATCGGCGGCCAGGGCGACACGCTCGCCAACATGGTCAACACCTACTACATCGTCCGCTACCGCGCCGCCGGCCCATCCAGCCCCGCCTATGCCGTGATGGGCGACCAGTGGAGCGATTGGTGCGCACCGCCCGCGCTGGCCGAGGGCTGGGTGCAGCGCGTGCTCAACAACATCACCCCCTTCACCCAGCGCATGCGGGACCTCTACGAGAACGAGGCCGAGGACGCGGTCTCCATGATTCGGCAGGCCGGCGCTCCCTACGAGGGCGACGTGGCCCTCAACCAGGACAACCTCAGCAACGTCGGACTGATCCAGCTTTATCACACGATCCTCAACAAGGCCGAAACCATAAGCCTGCTGCAGCGCACCAACGATGGCGAGGCCAACAAGCAACTCCTCCTCGCCGTCGAGCGTCTGGCCGACCTCTACACCATTCTGGGCGACGAGGCCTACACAGACGCCATGAACCCGACCATCTCCATCGGCGCCAACTTCGGGGCGCTCGAGGGCGGCCTCGGCCTCGGCTACGACTACGGTGCACTCGCCAGCGGACTCTTCTGCTTCGACAACCAGCTTCCCAGCCTGCTGGAGGAGGAGCTGGCGCTCCTGCGCGGACGTTCCGGCGCCAATGCGCCCGGCACCACCATCGGCCCCTACTACAACCGCCTCGTCTGGAACTTCACCCGCGGCATCACCGCCGGCGAGGTCGCCTACGCCGTGAACTACAACATCAGCGGCGAGAAGACCGCCACGATCGACTACCAGCAGGCCGCCGCGGCTTTCCCGCAGGGCCACGGCGACGCCTACGGGCACTACCTCTCCGCGCTGGCCGGCTACTACCGCCTGCTGCACAACCCCTATTTCAGCTGGGGCACACCCGCCATGGGCGAGATGGTCGTCGCCGACAGCGTGGTGAACGTCGACTACTATGACGAGTCCACCTTTGCCAAGGCTGCCGCCAAGGTGGCCAGGACCGCGGTCGACATCGTCGACCGCACCGGACGCAAGGCGTGGAAGGAGGCGGAGACCGGCGCAGGCTACCTCGACAGCGACTCCGCGCGCGCGTTCGGGTACGGCGAGTGGGCCTCCCGCGGCGGCTTCGGCGCCCTCTGCCACTGGGTCGTCGCCAACTCGCTCCTGCCCGAGGCTGGCGGCGTCACCAACACCTACCGCATGCAGTTCACCGGCGGCGATTCGATGCTGACCGGCACACTGCCCGCCAACGCCACAACAACCAACGCGGCCGACGCCTGGACGCTGGAGTTCCGCCTGCAGGCCGATGCCGACGCGCCGCGTACTGGTGACGCCTCCCTGATCGTGTGGATGGGCGAGTCACGCGAACAGACACTCACCTTGAGCCTCGCGGCGGACGGCATCCTCCGTGCCGGCCTCTACACCAACGCACTGGCGATCGTCGACGCCGACGGCACGACCGAGACCAACTACGTCCTCGATGCCGCCTGGACCTTCGACACCGCGCCTGTGGCGCTCGCCCCCGGCCGGTCCTACCTCGCGGCGCTCAGCCACCGCGGCGGCACGCAGTCCATCGATCTACGCGTCTTCGACGCCAACGGCGCAAATATCGCCTCATGCACGCACGCGATCGACGCCATGCCCGACCTGACGGGCGGCTACGTCACCGCCGGCGTGAACTTCGAAGGGACGCTTGCCAACTTCCGCTTCTGGGCGGATGATCGCTCCGACGAGGCGCTCGTGGCCGGCTGGGAGACGGTCGCACCTGCCGCGCAGAGGCTCGTTTCATCCCTGCCCATGACTGCCGCATCCGAGGACGACACGACGCTCATCGACGCGGTCTCCGGCCTGGCCTGGAGTCCCTATGACGTGTTCTGGCGCGTGGTTCAGGCGTCGGCCGCACAGACGACGCTCGATGACCGTGGCTTGATGCGCATCGACCGCGGCACGGTGACGGAACTCAGCGAGCTCGCCGCGTGCGTCCACCAGCTCCAGGTCAAGACCGATGCGATCGACGCCGGCCTCAACCCGCTGGGTCTTGCCGATGGCGCCATTCCGTTCGACCTCTCGCCGCTCGGCACGGGCGAGGCAGGCGCAACCCACTTCGAGCAGATCCGCGACCGTGCGCGCGTCGCGCTGCAGAACGCCGCCACCATCCTGGCCCAGGCGCAGGAGAACGGCTCGCGCCTGCGGCAGATCGAAGACGCGCGCGCCGGCTATGCCGACCAGCTCGACACCATGGAAGCCGCCTACAAGAGCGAACTCATCGCCCTCTTCGGTTATCCCTACTCCGGTGACATCGGCCCCTCCGGCACCTATGCGCAGGGCTACGACGGCCCCGACCTGATCCACTACATGTGGATGGACACCGCGCCCTACGGACTCACCGACGTGGAGGATACCAAGAGCGTCGCCACCAAGACCTACCGCCTCGCCTCCTTTCTCGAGCGCCAGGCCTTCGCCATGTGGATCAACGCCTTTGCCTCCGAGAGCGCCTCCACCACGTTCACCCTGAACTTCTCCGCCAGCGGTCTGGCGCAGAAACCGGCAGCCGTCACCGGTGCCCGGCGCGCGCCGGGTGAGATCCAGCAAGCCTACGGGAACTACCTGCAGGTCTACGCCAAGGTCAAGCGCGCCCTCTACCTCTACGAGCAACGGACGGCTGACCTGGAAACCAAGATCGGTTCCGCCGCACTCCAACGTACCATCGCGGAGGTCAAGGCCGTTGTCCTCGAAGTCGTCGCCATATTCAACAAGGTGTCGGCCGCCAAGCGCCATCTGCTCAACATATCGCTCAACTCGATCAACTACGGACTCGACATGATCGGGATGTTCAGCGAGGTTGTCGACGACAGCATGCCGGAAATCACCGGCGCCGGCCTGACTGTCAACGTCGATCCCTCAGCCATCGCCAGTGCCGCGCTCGCCCCCGCCGAATCGGCCACGCGCAGCTCGCTTCTCGCCAGCAGGCTGCTGGTCCAGAACGCGCTGGTTGACGACATTGGCAAGGGATGGGGCGACTTCATCAAGGATACGATCAGCATGGCCGCCGGCTACATGGCGGACATGGACGCCGCCTATCAGCCCGTTTTCGATGCCTTCTACCTGCAGTTGGCAGCCCGCGACGAACTCGAATCGGCCTGGGGCGAGATGCTCGCCGCGCAGGCCGCCTACGAGACGGTCGTCGCCAAGGCACAGCGCCTACTCGACTCGCGCGAACTCGAGCGCCAGCAGGCCGTGGTTGCCCTGACTAAGCTGCGCTACCACGACATGCTCTTCCGCCAGAGCCGCAACGAGTCGCTCGTCCGCTACTCGGCGGCCTTCGACCTCGCACAGAAGTACGTCTACCTCACGGCCAAGGCCTACGATTACGAGACCGGACTGCTCGCGTCCGACCCCGCGGCTGGCGACGCCTTCCTCAAGCAGGTCATCGGCGCCCGCGCGCTGGGCGTCTTCGACGCGGCCGGCAACCCGGTCGTCGGCGGCAGTGTCGGCGACCCCGGCCTCGCCGACATCATGGCCCGCATGGAGGGCAACTGGCTTGTCCTGAAGACGCGTCTCGGCATCAACAACCCGCAGGCCTATGCCACCTGGTTCTCGCTGCGCCAGGAGCTCTTCCGCATCCTGCCCGGACCGCAGGGCGACAGCGCCTGGCAGACCGAACTGGCCAAGTACTGGGTCGAGGACCTCCTCACACTGCCCGAATACCGGCGCTACTGTCAGCCCTTCCAGGCTATTAACGGCCTCCAGGCCAAGGAGCCCGGTCTCGTGATCCCCTTCTCCTCCGTGATCGACTTTGCCCGCAACTTCTTCGGCAACGACCTGGCCGGCGAGGATAGCGCCCTTGACTCGACCTACTTCGCGACCAAGATCGCCGCGGCCGGTGTCTTCTTCGACGGCTACAACGAGAAGCTCAACGGCTACACCGGGACTGCGCCCTTCGCGCTGACCCCGACCGTCTACCTGATCCCCATTGGCGACGACCGCATGCGCGCTCCGGGACTGGCCGACGGCACGGCGCTCTCCTTCCGCGTCGTCGACCAGGTGATTCCGCTGCCCTATACCGTCGGCGGCACGCACCTCAACGATCCCGACTGGATACCACTCTACGATGGCTATACCGGCGGTGTCGATCTCGCCGCGCGCATCCGCAAGTACCCCTCCTTCCGCGCCTACTTCGGCGCCGGCGGTCCGGACAATGGGCAACTGGATTGCCCACGCCTCGTCGGACGCAGCGCCTGGAACACCCGCTGGCTCCTGATCATACCGGCAGGCACGCTCAACGCCAACCGCGATGACGCGCTGCAAACCTTCATCCGCGGCAAGGATGCCAACCGTGACGGCATCACGGATCTCTCCGGGGTAACCGATATCCGCCTCGGCCTCAGGACCTACTCCCACTCGGGGAACTAGCCATGAAAAAAACCGCAAACAACCACCGCAATGGGTGCGCGCGCGCCGGAACCGGCGCCATGCGCCGGCTGGCGCACGCCGCGCTGCTCCTCTCGCTTGCCGCCGCCACGCACGCCTTCGGTCAGGCGGGCGCCCTGCCTCCCTATACATTTGTCGGCAAGGTCAGCAACTACTCCGGCATACCCTACGGTACCAACGCCCTGGTGGAAATCCGCGTCAAGAGCCTCGGCGGTGTACTGCTGGCCAAGGCCGGCATCCGCGTCACCACCGAGTCGCCCTACAACTACCGCCTCACCATCCCCGTCGCCAGCGCGCCAGCCGCCGGTTACGCCACGACCGGCGAGAGCCTGGTTTTCGAGGTTTACGATGGTGCCGGCACAACCTACACCAGCCTCGTCCCCGCCGACCAGTCGGTGGTGGGCAAGCCCGGCGGGATCACCGTCGTCAACTTCTCGCTCTCCGTTGACGCCAATGAGAACGGCATCCCCGACCAGTATGAGAACTACATCTCCTACCTGATGTACCTGCAAGACATCCCCGGCCCCTACGACCCCGAGGCCGACACCGATGGCGATGGTTTCACCAACCGCGCCGAGTACCTGGCCGGCACCGACCCGCTCAATGCCGCCGACAGACTCACCATCACCGCCGCCAGTGCGTACAAGCCCGGCATTGGGGGTGACGAGTTCTTCGCCATCACGTTTGTAACCGCCGCCGGACGCACCTACTCGGTCAGGGCCACGGCCAGGCTCGAAGCCACAGGTGATGCCGTCCGCGAGCCCTTCCGCGTCAACCCCGCTGCAACCCCGCAGACCTATCTGCACACTCCAAGCGACCAGGCCGAGGCCGCCACCATCTATCTGGTTCCCCAGGACGCAGCCCGCTTCTACCAAATCGTCGCGGAGTGATTCCCAACACACCTTGTCCCCCACACCTTGTCCCCCACACCTTGTCTTCACACCTTGTCTCCACTTCATCCACCCGCTTACTCCTTCGCTTTCGACAAAGTCGACAAGGTTTCCGACAAAGCTCGCGACAAAGTGGCGTCTCTCACCCTTTCCAACCGCCCCGTAGGGGCGGCGGCCAGACTAGTCTGAGACACCCCATGCCAATCCGCGAAATCCGCGCACATGCGCCTGCGAAGCAGGACATCCGTAGCTTCATCCTACCGCGCAGCGGCCATCCAAAATAATCCTGTAAATCCTGTCATCCTGTCAAAATAACAGCGGAGGCTGACCCAAAACATCCTGAAAACGTGTCTCTCACCTGTTCCACCCGCCCCGCAGGGGCGGCGGCCCCACTGAACCCCGAAACCGCCGCGCTGCTGGTGGGCATAGACGGTGGCGGCACCAAGACCGAACTGGTCTTGTGCTCGCCGCAGGGACAGGTGTTGCAGCGCAATCTGCGGGGGCCCAGCAATCCCAATGCGGTCGGGATTGAGCGGGCCGTTGCGGAAATCGCCGCAGGGCTTGATGCGGTTCTTCCGCCGGGACAGGAGCACGTCCACGCGTTCATCGGCGTCTCGGGGGTGTCTGTCGGCGACAACCGGGATCGGCTCGCCAGCGGGCTTGCCGCCAGATTCCCCCGGCTTTCGGCGCAGATCGGTTCCGATAGCCGTTCCGGCATCGCCAGCGTGCCGCACGAAGGCGGCTGCACGGCCGCGATCCTGGGAACCGGGTGTGTCGTGTTCCAGCACGACGGGTGCGGCGCGCTCCGCCGCACCGGGGGCTGGGGATGGCTTTTCGATGGCGCGGGCAGCGGATTCTCCATCGGGCGCGAAGCCCTCCGGGCGCGGCTGGCCTTCGAGGACGGCATGGCGCTGCCGGGGCCTCTTGTGGAGACCGTCGGTGCGCGGCTGGGCGGCAGCGCCTTCAATACGCTCAAGCATTTTCTCTCCGGCGACAATTGTACCGGCATCGCGAAATTAGCCCCGCTCGTCTTCGACGCCTGCGATGCGGGCGATCCGGCAGCCAGCGCCATTCTGGCGCACGCCGTGGCGCATGTCACCGCGCTTGTCCGCCACAGCCGCGCGGCGCAGGCCAGCCCCGGCCCGCTCATCCTCGGCGGCGGGCTCACCGCCCGCGCCGACCTGCTCGTTCCCACGCTCCGCCAGGCCTTGGAGCCGGATGCCCCCGATATCATCGTCCCCACCCTGCCACCGGTTTTCGGATCCTGCCGCCTTGCCGCCGGATCACCGGGGGACGACTTTACGATTTGCTTCGCAGCCTCATACCCTGCTTTTCTCAAGACCACCTGAACCCACACCTTTTGCCATGCTTAGCACCGAACAACGCAACCCCGCCACCGCGCATCTCGACCAGGCCTCCACCAACGAAATGCTCCGCCTCATCCAGGACGCCAACCGCCGCTCGGTCGAGGCCGTCGACGAGGCGCTTCCGCAGATTGCCCGTGTTGTGGACGCTGCCGCAAGCGCCATTGCCGCCGGCGGGCGTATCATCTACGTCGGTGCCGGTACCTCCGGACGGCTAGCCATGCAGGACGCCGCCGAATGCCCGCCGACCTACGGCGTCGATCCCGAAACCGTAGTCGCGATCATGGCGGGCGGACGCGACGCCGTCTTTCGTGCCGTCGAAGGCGTCGAGGACGACGCCGAGGCCGGCAGTCGTGACATGCTCGCGTTCAAGCCCGGCCCACACGACCTCGTGCTTGGCATCTCAGCCTCCGGCGGCGCCCCCTACGTTGCCGCCGCGCTCCGGACAGCCCGCGAACACGGTGCCGTCACGGCCTCGCTCTCCTCGAACCCCGGAACGGCCATCGAGCGCGAGGCGGATCTGCCGATCGTCACGGATACGGGCCCCGAGGTCGTGACCGGCTCCACCCGCATGAAGGCCGGCAATGCGCAGAAGATGGTGCTCAACATGATTTCCACCTGCGCGATGGTCAAGACCGGCAAGGTGCGCGGCAACCTCATGATCAACCTGCGCCCGACCAACCGCAAGCTCCGCGCGCGCATGATCCGCATTGTCCGCGAAGAGCTCGGTGTAGGCGAAGCCCGTGCCGTCGCCCTCCTCGACGCCCATGACTGGGCACTGCGCCCAACCCTCGACTCCGTCACCAGCCATAACACTTAGTCCCCACACTTAGTTGCCATACACTTAGTCGCCATACACTTAGTCCCCCACACTTAGTCCCCCACACTTAGTCGCCCTTTCCACATGCCCAGCCCCCCAGACACCTCCCTGCCCCTCCGCCTTGAGCATCCCTCCCGCCGTCAGCGCCTTCCCCCCGGCTGCCGTCTGCTACTAGCGTCGCTTGCAAAACCCCTCGTGGCATGGGCGTCCCGCCCATGGACGGATCACAGGCAGGATGCCCGTGCCACGTGCTCCCATGCCACTAGGCGTTTTACAAGAGCCTTGCTACTCCTCGCCGCGGCTGTGCTCACTTACGCCTCACCCGCCGCCTCCGTGGCTGCGACAAACACCATTTCCAGCGTTCCGCCGCAGGGCTACACCAATCATGCCGGGCACGTGCTGGCCGGCACGCTGGTCTCCGCCGATGCCCGGCACGTCACCCTCCGCCTGCCGGGCGGTGCCACACGCAGCCTGCCGCTCTCCATCTTTCCGCCTTCCGAACGCGAGCGCATCGGCATCGAGAGCGGCACGCTGGCGCCGCCGCCCGCCGTGGCGGAGGCGTTTGAGCGCTGCCGTCTGGCGTTGCAGCGGCTGGATGTGCTGGTCAAGGTCGGGCAGCAGAGCGAGGAATCGGCCGATGAGCGCCGCGACCTCGAGCGCCGCGCCGTGCGCGCCATCATCGCCGATCTCGAAAAGGAGCAGCGCCTCTCGCCCGCCGCCGCCGCCTACTTCACCGACCGCGTGCCGTAGCGCCCCAATGCGGCGCGGTTAATCGTCTAGTGACAAGGGTGCGCATGAAGCGTGGAGGGAATGAGGATGGATCGTCCTCGTCCTCGATTCAGCGGACAAGGTGTAGGGACAAGGTGTGAAGACAAGGTGCAAGTGCGAAGCACCCACTTAAACCCACACTTAATCCCACTCTTAAACGGCACACTTCATCCACCCGCTTAATCTTTCGCAGCGCAAGGTCAGCGCAGCGCTTTTACCCTCCACATTGCCAGCCACTGCGTGGTCGCAATAATCGCGTTCGAGTGGCGCGATTGGTGGCGCGATTGGCTTGACGTGGTACCACTAGGCAATATACAATACCCTCTCTTGAAGCCGCTTTGCGGCGCATCAGCATTTCAAGCACAACCGCAGGAGAACATAACAATGAAGCGACTGAACGAATTCGTCAAGGCCGACGACTGGAAGAACGAGAAGCATGTTCCGGCGATCGAGGCGCCCGCAACCGCCAAGGCCGGTGACTGGGTCGAGATTTCGGTCACGGTGGGCAAGGATATCCCCCACCCCAACACCACCGAGCACCACATGAGCTGGATCGCGATCCACTTCGTCCCCGAGGGCGCCAAGCTCTCCTACGAGCTGGGCCGCTTCGAGTTCTCGGCGCATGGGCAGTCGGCCAAGGGTGCCAACGAGGGCCCGGTCTATACCGACAGCCGCGTGACGGTACGTGTGCGCCTGCTTACCTCGGGCACCATCTACGCCACCACCTACTGCAACATCCACGGACTCTGGGAATCGAGCCAGAACATCACTCTGGCATAGGCGTGCCACGCATGCCAGTTGACCGCCGGAGCCTCTTGCAAAAGCCCTCGTGGCATGGGCGTCCCGCCCATGAAACACGGGCAGGATGCCCTTGCCACGTGCGCCTGCAAGGGTTTTGGAAGAGCCTCCGACGGCTAAACCCGCCCCTGCCGGCGCGCCCGCGGGCGTGGCTGGCGGGGGTCTTCTGTCTTCTGTGCCTGGCGCAGGCCGCCGGTGGCGCGGAGAGGCCGTGGCGCGACTGGGCGGTGGCCAAGATCCGCATGCACGTCCAGCGCGCCGCCGACCTGCGGCGCTACTACTACGACGGCTACGCGCTTGATCACGCCATCGCGCGCGAGCAGGATGAGGTGCGCCAATGCCTCCTGGAACTGGAGCGCGACACGCCGCCGCCGTGGCAGCCCGGCATCCACATCGAGGCCTATATCAGCGAGATCGACGACTCCGCGCAACCCTTCTGGCGCTATCTGCCGCCCTCGCTCACCCCGGCCTCCCCCCCGCCCCCCCTGCTGGTCTTCCTCCACGGCTACGATCCCTCCATCACTTTCGCCTCCTTCCCCTGCTTCCCCACCTGCTTCACGAACGTGGCCAACCGCACCGGCGCGCTGATCGCGGCCCCCTTCGGACGCGGCAACACCGACTACCAGCATATCGGCGAGCAGGATGTGCTGCGCGTCATCGACGAGATGCGCCTGCGCTACCATGCCGATCCGCAGCGCGTCGTCCTCTGCGGCAACTCCATGGGCGGACTCGGCGTCTGGAACATCGGCGCGCGCTGGGCCGACCGCTTCAATGCCCTGATGCCCATCTGCGGACGCGGCGACTTCTATGTCTGGCACGAGCTCACCCGCGCCGAGATCCCCGGCTGGCACCGCGAGCTGGTCGACACCCAGTTTGCCACCCTCTACCTCAGACGGCTGCTCAACACCCCAGTCTTCGCCACGCACGGGCGCTATGATGACATTGTCACCTACGAGCAGGGTGCCTTCCCAGTACAGAAACTCCGGCGCCTCGGCTCGACGAGCGCCCGCCTCCTCACCTTCACCGATGGCGGGCACGACATCTTCGCCCCCACCTGGTACTACCCGCCCTGGCAGCAGTTCCTCGAAACCGTGCTGACGCAGATCCATCCCAAGCCGCCGCCCCGTTCCCGCGCCTACATCGGCACCACCGGCAGCCGCTTGCAGGATGCGCTGCTCAAGCCCTTCGTCTTTGTCGGCGGGGACGACGGCGGTACCGGCCACAGTCTAACCAACCTGCGGCAGCGGGCGCACGAGTGGCGGCGCTTTGCCTTCGCCCTGCCGCGCATGGCGCTGGAGACAGCACTCGAGCCCGCGCTCGCCACCAACTGCAATCTCTTCGTCTTCGGCGAGCCGGAGACCAGCCCACTCGTCGCACGCATCCTGCAGACCGGCAAGGTGGGCGTGATGCCGGACAAGTTCCTGATCGCCGGCCGCGAGCTGCCGCGCGACGCGGAACACGGACTCTGGTTCACGGGACGCAACCCCTTCAACACCAACCGCACGGCGGTCGTGCAGTCCGGAATCGCGTGGGGCGGCTGGACTTCGGACAACCACCGCTACGACCGCATCCCCGACGTCATCGTCTATACCAACGCCGCCGACCGCTGGGGCTACAACGTGGCCGTGGCGGCGGGCTTTGTGACGCACGGCGGCGATGTGCGCTGGAGCGATCCCCCGTTCACCGAGGCCATCCGCCGACCACCCGATCCGCCACCCTGGCCGGATTACGACTACTTCCTACCCTACACCACCTCCCCCTATTCCAGACCGGATGACAGGCGGGATGAGGAGAGGGAAGAGAAGGAGGAGTCATACTGGTGAGGCGCCTGTGGCCGCTGCCCTGCAGGGCGGCGGCAGTGGCAGTAGGCAGTAGGCAGTGGCCGCCGCCATGGCGGCGGGGCGGCATGCGTGCCGCCCGTACAGTGCTGCCTGCCCCACGTCGTGTCTCCACACCTTGTCTCCACACTTCATCCCTACGCTTTGTCGAAAGCGAAAGCGAAAGCGGCTGGCGGTGTCTCGGATCACGCTATTTCACCTCGTCCTCGAGCCCCGGTACTGCCGGAACTGCCGGTACTGCCGGCGGATTGATGGGCGTCTGCTTGCCCGCGTTCCCGTGGACGAGCAGACGCTCGTCCCTCCCGCCCGGACGCACGCGGCGCCCCGCAGCGTCTATCACCTCTCCTTTTACACTCCGCGATCATACGACTGAGTCGTATGCTCAACGTGAGCGAGATAGCGGCAGATATAAGCGAGACAGAGCCAGATATAGGCGCCCGGGCAGTGCAGCGCCCCGCGTGTGCGGCTCGCCGGGACGGCTCGCCCTACCTGCGCTGGCGCGCTTCTGCAGAAGCTGCCCCAATGTGGCGCGGACATTCCTGTCTGCGCGCGTCGCAGAAGCTGCCCCAATGTGGCGCGGACATTCCTGTCTGCGCGCGTCGCAGAAGCTGCCCCAATGTGGCGCGGACATTCCTGTCTGCGCGCGTCGCAGAGGGCAGACAGGAATGTCTGCCCCACACTATCACGCTCCATCGCTGCGGCTAGCCCTGCAGCGAGGCACGGGCCCATGGGCGGGACGCCCATGCCACGAGCGAGCTTTCGACAAAGTTGCCGGCAAAGCCCGCGACAAAGTGGCGTCCCCGCCTATTCCAACGGCCTACTTAGCCGGAACGTTCTGGATTACGCTGCTGGCGGTCTTGATCAGCCCGGCGACGTTGGCCAGATCGGTGGGGATGATCATCGTGTTGCCCGTCTTGGCGAGCTTGCCGAACTCATTGATGTACTGCTCGGCCAGGCGCAGGTTGACGGCGTTGATACCACCATCGGCCTGTGTAGCCTCCGCAATCTCGCGGATACCGGCAGCAGTAGCCGCCGCCACCATCTTGATCTCGGCAGCACGACCCTCGGCCTCGTTGATGCGGCGCATCTTCTCGCCCTCGGAACGCGCAATGGCCTCCTGCTTCTCACCGTCGGCCCGGTTGATACGCGCCTGCCGATCACCTTCCGACTCGGCGATCATGGCGCGCTTCTCGCGCTCGGCGCGCATCTGCTTCTCCATGGCGTCGCGGATTGTCTGGGGCGGCGTGATGTTCTTGATCTCGTAGCGCGTGACCTTGACCCCCCAGGGACCGGAGGCCTTGTCAACCGCCTCCACAATCTCGCTGTTGATGTGCATGCGCTCCTCGAAGCTGCGGTCGAGATCGAGCTTGCCCATCTCGCTACGCATCGTGGTCTGCGCAAGCTGCGTCGAGGCGAAGAGGTAGTTGGCGATGCCATACGAGGCCTTGGCGGGATCGATCACCATGAGGTATAGGATACCATCCACCTCCACCGAGATGTTGTCGCGCGTGATGCACATCTGCGGCGGCACGTCGATCGCCTGCTCCTTGAGCGTGTGCCGGTAGGAGACACGATCAATGATCGGCATCAGCAGGTGGAAGCCTGCCTCGAGCGTCTTGTGGTACTTGCCGAGGCGCTCGACGATGTAGGCGCTCCTCTGCGGAACGACGCGGACGCACTTGAAGAGCGTCACGATCACAAAGAAAACTACAATCAGTGCAATGAATTGACCCATGGCCTATTTCCTTTCCTGTTCCTGCCTCACTTAACCCGCGGGCGCACCCGTAGCGTCAGCCCATCCCGGCCGACAACCTCTACGGGAACTCCCGCCTCGATGATTTCGTCGGCTGTAGCCGACCACATGACACCGTTTAGTTCGATCTTGCCGTCGTGTGGCTCGTTAATACGCTCCGTCACCACGGCATGGCTTCCGATCAATGGGTCGTCGCTATCTGGCTGACCGTCACGGATACGACCGGTGAAGATCTCCCTCACATGCCGCCGCAACAGCATCAGCGTCGCTACGGAGAAAACCGCGAAGAGAATCAGTTGCAATGTGCCGAAGGCTGCAATGGGTGGAATAAAACAGAGCAAACCCACCAGAATGGCGGAGAGACCGAAGAAAAAGAGAATGAAGCCCGGGGTTACCACCTCGGCAATCATAAGCATCAGACCCAATACCAGCCAGAAAGCATACGGCACCATACTCATCTCCTCTGCACGCGACAATCGAGACTCTCGCCTTACTTTCGCGCAATGATTAGAGCGTAACAAAAGCGCCGTGATTGTCAACCATGTACGTATTGGCACGGGAAATGCGTAAAAACCAAGTATGAGCGTTTACCCTCGCATCCGCGCTTTTTGGCTCTGGATGGTGCTTATAACCGCTATCGGCAGTCTCGTAGCACATGCGTATGACTCGCCGCGCATCGGGCGTTTGCCGCTGGATACCCAATGGGTGCCGGCCGACCTGCGGGTTGCGATTGTCGCGCCGGCCTGGAAAGAGGTGGTCTATCTGGACAAGGCCGCGTCGTTGCTGCGCGAGGAGCATGTGGCGGGCACCCTCTGGCATGCCGAACTCCCGCCCGGCACCCTCGGCGGCGGCGGGCGGCTGGAGCAGCGTGTCCGGCGCATCGGCAACGATCTGCTGGTGGATCTCGAGATTGCAAATCTCGGCACACAGGCCCTGGCCGGTGTCTTCCTGCTGCTCAATGTTCCGGCACCGGAGTTCGCCGGCGGCAGTTTCCGCATCGACGAGTCCCGCGGCGAGCTACCCCTGGTTCCCGGCAAGCCGCACCTGCGCATAGGCGACGGTACGCAATGCACCCTCTGGAACGCCGACGCCACACAGGGCGTCTCGCTCGGCTCGGACACCCCCCTGCGCCTGCTGATCCAGGATGGACGCCGCTGGGGCCCCGAGTTCTCGGTGCTAGCCACGCTCCACGTGGGTACCCCGCCACCCGGACGCACACTGCGCCGCCACTTCACTCTCTCGGCACTTGGCAAGTTGCCGACTCCGGCACCACCGGGTATCCTGACCCTCGACCCGGACAAGCACCTAGGAGCCCCCCTGGAGGGCTTTGGTGGCAACTTCTGCTTCAGCCTGCAGGAGCCCGTAGCAGAGCAGGTGCGCCGCAGGCTGCGTCCGCGTGTGGCGCGACTCCGCATGCATCTGGACGATTTGCGTCCGCCGCCGCCCGGCAGCCGCGACCCCCACACCGACTGGTTGCGCATGCTGGCGCTGGCCGACCGTCCGTGGAGTGAATTGTGGTACAATCTGGGACTCGCCGAAACGCTGCACCGTGACGGTACACGCCTCCAGATCAGCACATGGCGCGTGCCGGAGTGGATACTTGACCATCCACCCATGCACGACCAAAACCATATCGCGCCCGCACACTACGATACTCTGGCCGGCATGGTCGCCGCCTACCTCGACTATATGCGCCTCACGCGTGGTGCCGTTCCCGAGACCTTCTCCTTCAACGAGCCCGACTGGGGCGCCAACGTCATCTTTACCCCGGAAGAGTACCGCGACGCCCTGCTCGCCATCAACAGGGCACTGCAGCGCCACGGCCTTGAGACGCGCCTGATGATCGGCGACCTCTCCAACGCCGGTTCCGGCAACGACTATCTGGCGCCCGTACTGACCAACGAGACCCTGATGGCGCGGGCCGCCGGACTCTCCTTCCACGCCTGGCAGGCGGCTTGCGAGCCCGACTATGAGGCATGGCGAACGCTTGCCGACCAGACCGGACTGCCGCTCATCGTCGGCGAGATCGGAGTCGACCACAACTGGCGCGAGGTGCAACTGCACGGCTACGACTACGCGCTGCGGGAGATGGCGCACTATCTGGATGTCTTGCGCATGGCGCGGCCGCAGCAGGTGCTCTACTGGGAATACGGCGGCAGCTACGCGCTCCTGCCGCCGGAGACGTGGCGCGAACGCCACCCCGAAAGCGAACGCCTCGCCCTGCAGCAGCACATGGTATCGTTGACGCCGCCAGGTGCGGCGGCTATCGCCTGCCACTCACCGCTCAAGGAGGTCGCTGCCGCCGCCTTCGCCTTTCCGCAGGGAAAGGCCGAGGGATACACGCTGCACGTGGCCAACTTCGGTACGGATGCCGCAATGACAATTACCGGCCTCCCGCCCCGCATACGGCGGCTGAATGTGTTCGAAACCTCGCAGGGGGTCTGTTTTAGTGCCAGGCGGGCTATAACCTGCAAAGACGGAACGGCCAGTGTGACACTGCCGGCCCTCTCGCTGACGAGCTTTACCACCCTCTCCCTGCCGCACACTTAGTCTCCACACTTAGTCGCCTTACACTTAGTCGCCGCACTTAGTCGCCTTACACTTAGTCTCCACACTTAGTCGCCGCACTTAGTCCCTACGCTTTGTCAAGAGCTGTCCCTGTTGGCGAACACGGAGATCCGTCCCCACGAGAATGGCCCGGCGGAGCCGGGCAGAGAGCGGGGCGCTTTCTCGTCCTCGTCGTCCTCGTCATTGTCATCGAGCCCCGGTACTACCGGTACTGCCGTGCCTGCCGGTACTGCCGCGTGGCTACCGCCCCATAGCCAAGGCTACGTAGGACAGGCGACGTCGCCCTGTGCTGGCGCGCTTTTGCAGGTGCTGCCCCCAGAGTGGCGCGGACATTCCTGTCTGCGCACGTCGCCGAGGGCAGACAGGAATGTCTGCCCCACACTGCCACGCTCCAGCACTGCCAGGACGGCTTCGCCCTACTCCTGTGCTGGCGCGCTTTTGTGGAAACTTCCCAGGCGCCCGACCCCCTTCGACCCCCGTCAACCCCCTTCGACCCCCATCGAGGCTTGTGAACGACAGTATCGACACTGCCTACTGCTCCTGACCAGCGACACCACCAGCCGCCCTCTCTTTCGCTTTCGACAAAGCGTAGGGACGAAGTGTGGAGACGAAGCGTAGCCGACAAAGTGTGGAGATAAAGCGTGGCGACAAAGTGTGTCTCTGACCCATTCCAACTGCCTACTGCCACTGCCTACTGCTACTTTCCTGTCCCCTGTCTCCCCTTCCCGCGCTTCTGTGCCTCCGTGCCTCTGTGAGAGACTCCTGCTGACGCCACTGCCTACTGCCACTGCCTACTGCTACTTCCCTGTCCCCTGTCTCCTGTCCCCTATCTGTACCGTCAACCGCACGCAAACACGTGTGGTGACTAAGTGTGGCAGCCTTCCGTGGCACATGCTACACTAAGCTCATGCACAAACCCGACATGGACGAAGCCGCACCCGACGCCGCATCACCTTTCCCCGAAACGGCCGACATCGAAACGTCTAACGACGATTACGCCACGCGTTTCAAGGGCGCCACGGGGGCCTGGATGCTCGCGGTACAGACGCGCCTGACGCGCGCTCTACTTAAGAACCAGCCGCGCGGCACCTTGTTGGATGTCGGCGGCGGACACGGGCAGTTGGCCTACCCGCTGGCGGATGACGGATGGAAGATCGAGGTGCTCGGCAGCGCGCCGAGCTGCCGCAAGCGCATCGCGACACTGGTCGATGCACAGCGCTGCACCTTTACCGTCGGCAATGTGATTGAACTCCCCTACCCCGACCGGCACTTCGATGCCGTGATCTGTTTCCGTCTGCTGACGCACTGCGAGCGCTGGCCGCAGCTCGTCAAGGAGCTCTGCCGCGTCTCGCGCGGTCCGGTGATCGTGGATTATCCCACCAGCCAGAGCGTCAACGCCATCGCGCCGGCGCTCTTCGCCGCCAAGAAGAAGATCGAGCGCAACACGCGCACCTGGCGGCTCTTCCGTCATGCCGAGGTGGACGAAGCCTTCGCCGCGGCGGGCTACCGTATTGTGGCGCGGCGCAAGCAATTCGCCCTGCCGATGGTGCTGCACCGCGCTCTACGGTGCGCACCTGTCTCGGCAGGGCTCGAAGCCGTCTGCCGCGCCTGCGGCCTGACAGCCCTCTTGGGCTCGCCCGTCATTCTCCGCGCGGAACGCGTGGAGAATGATGCCGGACTGGCCTGAGACAACCGATTCAATCTGCGGCATATGCGCCTGCGCAGCAGGACATCTGCGCAATCTGCGGTTACAATTCTCCGCGTCTCCGCGCCTCCGCGTGGGCTTTCCCAGTTGCTTTCGACAAAGCTCCCGACAATGCTTGCGACAAAGTAGGGTCCGGGCCTAATCCGACGGCCTACTTCACAGGCTCGAAAGGCTCGCGCTCGTGAGGGCAGACCGGGGCGTCGCCGACGCCGTTGGCCGGCATGCACCAGCGGATGCCGTTGGCCAGCACGCGCTGCACAGCCGGATTGTGGTAGATCGGCAGGGTTTCGTGACCCGGCGCAAAATAGAAGATCTTGCCGAGACCGCGCTGGAATGTCACGCCGCTGCGGAAGACGTTGCCGCCCGCGTACCACGACATGAAGACCACGTGGCCGTCGTTGGGAATACCGAACGGCTCCCCGTACATCTCCGTCTGCTCAATGGCAAAGGTCTCGGGAACTCCCTGCGCGATGGGATGCGCCGGGTCGCAAACCCATACGCGTTCACGCTCGCCGATCTCGCGCCAGCGCAGTGTGCAGGGCGTGCCGAGCATGCGGCGGAAGATCTTCGACATGTGACCGGAGTGCAGCACCACCAGCCCCATGCCGCCGAAGATGCGCTTCTGGATGCGGTCGACCAGCTCATCGGGCACCTTGTCGTGCGCCATGTGGCCCCACCAGACGAGGACATCCGTCTTGTTGAGCACCTTGTCGGGCAATCCGTTCTCAGGCATGTCGAGCGACACGGCGCGAATCGTGCAACCCTCCAGCTCCGGCCGAAGTACCCTTCTCAGGTAGGCGTGGATGCCCTTGGGGTAGTGCTTGCGGCAAAGCTTGCCATAATCGCTCTCCGCCTGCTCGTGCATAAACTCGTTCCAGATTGTGATACTGGGCATGTTCGTCTCCCTCTAGTTCCTTAGGATGTGGCGCTACGGCATATTCGCCTTCGCGTTTCATTGAATGTAAGACTATCACGCCATGCCTTGTAAGTTCAAGTCATAATCGGTTGCCGTCATAATCGGTTGCCGTAATCGGTTGCCAGGGATGTGAATACGAGCCTTGCCGAGTGAATCGAGCGAGTCGATAGAATCGAGCGAATCGATTCAGTCGAATCCATCGACTTTATCGCTTCCATCAAACACACCGTTTCAGCACAACATGTGACTCCGTACTCTGCCTTGTATTATCCGAGGCCGGGGGGGATTACCATGCCCGCAAACACAAATCAAAAATCCCCTCCCCCGCACGCCTCCTTGCGTATGGCCGAGGGTGTCTTGCCCGTGACGCGCTTGACATAGGTCGAGAGGAAGGCTGTGTTGGTGATGCCCATGCGCACAGCAATTGTCTTAATGGGCAGATCCGACTTGCAGAGGTAGTTGTTGATCAGATGGCGCCGCTGCCATTCGCGGTAGGTGCCCGGCGATACTCCCATCCGGCGCTTGAAGGCAGCTCTAAGATGACGCTCCGAAAACGCTATAGCGGACGGAATCAAAATGCAGGGCATCGCAGTCGAAATAGACTACGTACACCTCGGTATGCTCCCATATCACGACCAACACCGTCTTCCTCGGCAAGGGTATCCGGCTCGCTGGCGCGGGTATCGGCAGCACCATCCTCAAACCAGGCGCCGACAATATGCGGCTGTTGAGTTTCAACCACGAGGATGCCGTGGCGGAAAAGATGACCCTGACAGGTGTGTACTTCGACACATCGGTCTACATCCATGGTGCCGTTGCCTCCTTCGCCTCGCGCGGGGGAACCATCTCAGAGTGCCGCATCACCGGCAACTCCAGAGCCTCGAAGAACTACTGCAGCGGCGTGGTGGCCAACATGAGCGCGGGTCTGATCTCCCGTTGTATTATTGACAACAACCTTGAGCCCGGGGACAACGACTATCAGCATTCCATGGTGCGTTTGGTAGATGGAGGAACTGTCGAGAACACCCTCTTCTATAACAACACCACAAAGAATTTCGGCACCATCACCTTGCAGGGTCCCGGGATCGTCCGCAACTGCACGTTTGTCGGCAACACGAACCGCGAGGCCCAGGTTTACATTGCGTCCGACAAGGCCTCGGTCATCAACTGTGCAGGCGCGGCGGGCGGGGCGGTTCGGTACAGACGCAGCCTGGTGAACGCGAGGCCGCAACGCTGGAGCACGCCGTCCCCGGCGGTAACGTTCTCCACTCATGCGCCTTCCAACTTACCGCGGAGACCGCGGGCTCCAGTGCGCATCGGAAGCGAACGCAGAGAACGGAACTGACGACAAGTAGCGACAGGCTCGAGAGAGGGCGAATGCGTCTGCGACAAAGACAGTCCCACCAGAGTGGCGCGGACATTCCTGTCTGCGCGGGTATGCGCGGGCAGACAGGAATGTCTGCCCCACACTACCACGCTCCATCGCTGCGGCCAGCCGGGACGGCGTCGCCCTTCGAGTAGCGGTACCGTGAGCTTGTACAGGCGCGGCGGGCGGGGCGGTTCGGTACAGACGCAGCCTGGTGGACGCGAGGCCGCAACGCTGGAGCACGCCGTCCCCGGCGGTAACGTTCTCCACTCATGCGCCTTCCAACTTACAGCGGAGACCGCGGGCTCCAGAGCGCATCGGAAGCGAACGCGGAGAACGGAACTGTCGACAAGTAGCGACAGGATCGAGAGAGGGCGAATGCGTCTGCGACAAAGGCAGTCACACCAGAGTGGCGCGGACATTCCTGTCTGCGCGGGTATGCGCGGGCAGACAGGAATGTCTGCCCCAGAGCGCATCGGAAGCGAACGGGAGGCCACAGCCCAAATCACAAATCACAAATCTAAAATCCCTTGGCGTTCCTGGCGTCTTGGCGGTTCGATTCACACTACTTGGCGGCGGGTGGCGCGGGTAGCGCGGGCTGGGTTTTACCAGCATAGTCGGGATCGAGCAGCACAATGCGCCGCAGGTCGGTGAAGCGCGGCAGTGAGTTGGTGTCCGCGCCGGGTTCGAGGACTACCCGCATGCCGGTCTCGAGATTAACTCTGCCCAGTCCGACAATCTGCCACGACTCGTCGCCGCGCGAGCCGGTAACGTGACGCAGGTTGTCGCGCTGCAGCGCACCGCATTCGGTGCAGGTGGCATCGTCCGTGACATACGCGACGGCGGCCTCCTGATCGAGCGGGATCGAGGCGCCGCTGCGGAGGTCGAGCAGGAGTTCCCACTCACCGGCGAGATCGGCTGGAACACTCCACGAGATCGAGTGGACAGGCGCGTTGGTATCGAAGCCGGCCAGCCGCGCATACTTGAAGTTGTCGATGTTATCGGTCTCGATCCGGACGTTGCGATCCTTGGCGAACTTGTCGCAAGCCACGACCACGGCACGTGCCTTGGCCTTGGCGTCCTTCGGGGCGGCGGCACCGTTCTCGATCAGCACGGGATCAACGAGACGCACCTCGCGCACATCGCACCAGTCGCTCGGGTGGAGGATGCCGGGCATCACCCAGATGCGGCTGCCCTTGTAGAGACGGCGCTTGCCGACGCAGATGGTCTTCCAGGCCGTATCGCCCTTGCGGCCCTGAATGGCCTGGTTGGCAATCTCCTGTCCGCCCGCGGCCTTGTAGTCGTTGACGTACCACGGCTGGTAGATGCCCATGTAGCTGACGGCGGGATCGACATCAACGCTCGCGGCGGTGCGGACGGTCGCGAAGACGTACCACCAGCCGGCATCGTCATCCTCGATCGAGTAGCCGATTTCAGCGAAGTCCGGATTCATCCAAACGCTCTCGGTCTCGCCGCCGAGCTTGACCTGGAAACGGCAGTATTCCGTACCGTCGGGATCCTTGCCGCGCGTCATGCGCTTGCCGCCGGTGAGCCTGGCGGCGGGAGCCACGATCACCGAGGAGCGGCGCGGATATACCGTGGGCTCGGCAGGCGACTCGAAGGAGTGCCTGAAGATGTTCTCGAAGGTGCCCAGCATGCGCCCTTCACCAAGCTCGCCGTAGGCACCGCGGGAAGTCTCGCCCTCGACGAGCGATTTCCACCGGTACAGCATCTCCTCACGCGGCATGAGCTTGTAGCGCAGACGCTGGGCGGGCTCGATCATGTCGTTGTAGCGCTGCAGGGCCATGTCGTAGCCGGCGATCCGCGCGCGGCGCAGCATGACCGCCTCGGGACCGCCGCGGCCGGCATTCCAGGCGTTGTCGAGGGCGCGCAGCATCTTGACGCAGTCGTCGCCGGTGAGGTAGTGCGACGTATCGGCGACGTAGCAGCCCAGCCACGTCCAGCGCTGACGCAGGCGCGCATGCTCGAGCAGGCCGAGGTACTCCTGGATGCCCTTGGCGCCGCGTCCGTAGGCGGCATTGACGTAGGTGGCGGTAAGCTCATCGACATCAAGGTCGGGATTCCACAGGAGCTTGGCGAAGAGCCAGAGGTTCAGCGCGGCCATGTCGCCGATGCTTGTCGAGAATTGCGTCTGGCAGAAGACGCCTTGTACCCCGCTCTCCTTGTAGAACTTCGCCGTCTGACCAAAGATGCGGTGGTTCGGGAACGGGATGCAGAAGTCGCTGAAGTTGGCGAGGTAGTCCCAGACGTAGAGACCGTGCTTCGCGCTGGACATGCGGGCGAGACGTCCGAAGAAGATGTCGGAGCGCTCGTTGCAGTCCGCCGGAAGCCCGTGGTTGCGCCATAGCTCGGCCACACCGGCACCGACGTTGGGCGAGAACTTGAGTTCCCCGGTGATGGGCAGGCTATCGCCGAAGCCTAAATAGCCGAGGAAATTGAAGCGCACGTGCGGATACCTGGCGGCGAAATGGTCGCCGACCTTGTTGGCAAGGACGACACACTGGAGCGCCGGATGGGTCGAGCCATCCGGATCGGCATAGTGCTGCGCCAGCGCCAGGCACTTGTCGCACTCGCAGTAGGTGTAGGCGTCGTCGATGCCCACGGAGATTTCGCGGATGGTGGGATCCTTGGCGAGTTCGGCGTCGATCTCGCTGTAGAGCTGATTGAGCATGCCCTCGTTGGAGACGCAGACCCAGTGGAAGTTGCGCTTCCGGGTGGCCGCGACGTAGGCGTACCAGTCGGGGTGCGTCTCGGCGAACTTCTTGCGCGGAACGTAGTGGGTGCAGACGGTCTGGCCGATGTTCTCGCCGCGGGTCGGGTCGAACCACTTCCAGCGCCGATCCCCCCGGCTCGGCACGATGCGCAGGTTCATGGCGTGGTCGAAGTGGCCCTGGAACTGCACCTCGCAACCGGCCTCGCGCCAGGTCATGCAGGGTGCATCGATCTTGGCGTAGTCGCCGGGCAGGGAGAGTTCGGACTGCCGCGGCGCATAGGTGTAGTCGTGGGCGCAGAAGACAGCGCCGAGCGTCTCGGCAAGATCGACTGCCGCATAGGCTGTACCGATGGCACCGTCGCCCGTCACCTCGAGGGTGTTGGCGTCCTTGACGCGCACACAGGTCTCCTGCCGCTTGGTGGCCTTGTAGGGCGCGCCGACGTGGATCGTCCTGTAGCCCGCGACGGGCTTGTCCGCCACCATGAAGGTTGCGCCCGAGAGACGCCCCAGATTCTTGGCAAGCTGCTGCGCCGCATAGCCGATGCCGTTGGTATCGCCGCCATGGGCCACGATGACCGCCTGCGCGCGTCCGCCACTGGCGAGGACAAAGGGCTGGGGCGCGGCCTGAACGGACATGGGGGCCAAGGCGGCAAAAAGAAGTGAAAAGGCGAGAATAACGCCGGTACGGCTGGTGTTACAAGTGTCGTGCATGTCTGGTGGTTCCTGTGCAAGCTTTGCGTGAGGCTCTTGCCCCTCGTGGCAAGGGCGTTCCGCCCTTGAAACACGGGCAGGATGCCCGTGCCACGTGTGCCCGGCCAGGGGCTTGCAAGAGTCTAGCATGATTTATGCCATTGGAGACGGCTCATCATGGGAGTTCACCGAAGCCGAGGGTGGCGAGACCGCACTCCTTGGCGGTGGCGAGAATGCGCTCAAGCCATTCGGTCTTCATGTGGATCCACTTGGCGTCGTCCGCGATATCATGCGCGGTGATGACGAGCACCTCGCGACGCTCGGCGGCACGGCGGACACAGGCAAGGATGTCCTCGATATCGGTATGGTAGGCCTCGCCCACGAGCAGCGTGTCGAGCCGCTTGCGCGTGGCCAGTTCCGTGGCCGGGAAGAAGGCGCGATCGTCGGTCGCCAGAGGCTTGCGATCCGCCTGCATCCTGCCTTCGGGGTCGTAGGGCGTGAGGTTTTTAAGACAGCCGCGGATGCGCTTGAACCCCTGCTTGAAGAAGAGCTCGTCCGACTCCTCGCTGCGGCGGCAGTTGGGATAGGCGAAGCCGCTGATCTTGACGTAGCACTTGTTGCAGGTGTCGAGCTGGGGCCAGACCTCCTCATCCCAGTAGACTTGGGCGCCCTTGGCCGCGATCTCCTCGTCGGCATTGGCATGGTGCAGGCCGTGCAGGCCGATCGAGTGACCCTTGCCGGCCAGTGTCTTCATCGCACGCACAACGGCGTTGTCGATCTGGCCCGAGACAAAGAAGGTCGCGTGCGCATCGTACTTTTCAAAGAGCGGAATCGCGGCCAGCCAGCCATCGAAGTTGCGGTCGTCAAAGGTGAGCAGGAGTGCGCCCGGCACCACCGCATCAGGCGATGGCGTGCAGTTTTCGGTGCGCACATTGACCACCTTGCCGCGCGTCTCCAGAAAAACATTCTGGCGATCGGGCCAGTGCGAGAACCAGTGCATGTTCTGACGCACCTTCACATGCCCGAGCAGCTTGAAGGAGCAATCCTTGAAGAGGATGTTCTCGGGCCAGCTATTGTCGTTGCCGATGATGGAGCTTGGCAGCAGCGCCTCGAAGCGGCAGCGTTCGAAGAGGATGTTCTTGACACGGGCATCGCCCGCAGGCGTTGCAACGTGGACGGGGCGCTCGCTTTCGAGCGAGACACAATCGCGGACGGCCACATCCTCGATATAGACGTTCTTGCCGGCGTTGATCCAGGCGGGCGTGAAGCCGAAGCCGATGGCCGACTCGTGGAAGCGGCAGTTGTCGAACTCCACATCGCGGATTGTGCCGGTACCGACACCGAAACGGACACCGAAGCAGCAGCTTGAGACATCGCAGTCGCGGATGCGGATATGCTCGCAGGGATGCTGATCGGCATGCAGACGGCAGCTTGCGCGGATCGCGAAGCCGTCATCCCCCGTGAGGAGCCGGCATCGCTCGATCTCGACATTGCGCGTGCAGTCGATGCTGAAGCCGTCGGAGTTGGCGATCGTGCGGTCGGCATCAATCGTCACACCGCGCGCGGTAAAGCCATCGCAGCAGCGGATATGCGCCGTCCAGCCGGTCGTGTTCTTGAACGTCACATCCTCGAAGCGGATATTCCTCGAGAGGAAGAAGGCCAGCATCGGGCCGGGACGGAACCAGCCCCGGTCGATCGGGTGCAGCTTGAGACCGTACTTGTACCACGGGAAGCTCGAGTCGCGGTCACATTCGCCGAAGAAGGCCGGTCCGTTGGCGTCAATGACGCCCTCGCCCGTGATGGCCGCATCCTCGACCTTGTAGCCGAGGATCAGGTGTGCGCCACTCCACTCCTCACCCACGCTATGGAAGTTCTCGGGGAAGGCGTCGTCCGGGTTGTAGTCCTGCTCACGGACGCTGCCAAGCAGCGTCGCGCCCCGTTCGAGGTGCAGCTCGACGCGGCTCTTCATCCAGATCGTGCCGGTGGTCCATGTGCCCGCAGGCACGACAACACGTCCCCCACCTGCCGCCTCGGCGGCATCAACGGCCTTCTGGATAGCCTCGGTGTTGATAAAGTCCGTCTCGGCCTTCGCGCCGAAATCGGTAATGAGAAAGTTGGTCATCATAGGGAATTCTCCTGCGCCTCAGCGCACACCAAAGATAGTTCCGAAGTTGCCGGGCCAGTATTCGTAGCAGCCGATATCAACAGGCCCGTTGAGGCGTAACCGCCCGGCGAGGTCAAGCGAGCTTTCGGTATAGCCGCGCTCCATACCGGCATCCCGTGCGGGCGAGCCGCTGCGGGGAGCGAACCAGGGTGCCCTGGGATCCAGGCCGGCGTTGTAGCGCGGGTCGCCGGTCTGGATGCTGTCCGTGAAGGCGGGCAAACCGGTCGTCGTGCCGTACAGGGCGTTCTTGTGCGTGCCACCGCCGATGTCACAGGGGAGATTGGCGTGGAAGAGGCAGTTGACCGTGGCGGTCTGGGTGGCGGCACGGTCAACGCACTGATTGCCCTCAAAGGTGCAGTTGTTGGCCGTGGCCGTCACGATGTAGCCTTTTGCCTGGAGCGCCTGATTGCTGATGACGAGGCAATCATTGATCGAAGCCCCGTATGCGGCGGCACCGGTACCGGTTGCGCGGTTGCCCTCGAAGACGCAGCGGTAGGCAATTGCGTTATCAATGGCGCCGGCGTTGCCATTGGTGGCCACGTTGCCGATAAAAGCCGAGTCGCTAATGGAGCGTCCCGTATAGCTGCCGACCGCACCGCCCGTGGCGGCGCTGTTGTTGACGAAGCGACTGCCTACTACACTTATGGAACTCTGGCTTCCCAAAAGCGCACCGCCAGTGGCCGCTGCCCAGTTGTTGGAGAAGAAACTGTCAGAAACCGTGCCGTTGTAAAGGTAGACGGCGCCAGCCGTTTCTCCTGCCGAGTTGCCGATGAACTCGCAGCCGTAGGCGCTCATATAGCCGGCACCCCCCTGCCCCGTCGCCGAATTGTTTTCAAACCGGCAGTCGCTGCAAGCGGCGTCGCCTGCTCCACCGTAGTTGCCGTTCGTCGCGACGTTGCCGATGAAGACGCAATTGCGGATTGAACGTCCGTAAAAGCTGTCGACGGCACCTCCTGAAGCGGCACCGTTTGCAACGAAGATACTATCCGAAACCGAGACGGAACTCTTGCTTCCGAGAACCGCCCCTGCGCTTGTCCTTGCCAGTTGTTGGAGAAGAGGCACACCGAAAGCGTACGGTTGTAAAGATAGATGGCACCCGCAGATCCGTCCGACGAGTTGCCAATAAACTCACAGTCGTAAGCGTAGCCCTGATCGATAGCGCCAGAACGCGTAAATGCAATATTGTCCTGGAAGTGGCAGCGCGTGCTCGTGCCGCCGGAGAGGGCGCCGCCGGTTCCGGCGGAATTGCCGATGAAGGTGCAGTCGGTGGCACCGCCGGACGCCAGGACCGCCCCGCCGGTCTTGTTCGACGGGCAACTGTTGCCGATAAAGGTGCAGCCGTCAACGATGGCGTAGGAGACTGCACCGCCGCCACCCGCCGCGAAATTGCCGACAAAGGTGCAGCGGCGCGCGGTGTATTGGCCGGAGTTGCCACCTGATGCATTGCCGTCGAAGGCACCACCGTAGGCGGTGGCGACATTGTTCGAGAAGAGGCTGTCGATGGCGTAGCAGTGGCTCGCGCCGCCACCGAGATAGGCGCAATTGCCGATGAAGGTGCAGTTGGTGATCAGGGATGTGTAGTAGCAGACACCGGTGCCGGTGCGGTTCGTGTTGGCGGCGAAGAGGCAGCCGTCCGCCGTGGCCGCGTAGACAATCGCGGCGTTGGTGCCGATGTTGCCCGCGACGACGCAGTCCACAAGCTGGAGCTGATCCTTGTTCTTCGAATAGGCCGCGACGCCGGTAAAGTTGGCATTGCCGAAGAAGTTCGAAATCGTGAGCCCCCGGATGCGGGAAACACAAGTTGCGTAGAAGGCGCGTGCGAAGAAGTCGGACCCGCCACCGGCACCGACGAGACGGACGGAGTCGCGCTGCCCGTTGGCGGAGCGGATGGTGAGATAGTTCCTGGACTTGATCTCGACGGCGTTCTTGCCGCTCCATTCGGTGCCCGAGAAGTCGTAGGTTCCGGGCAGCAGCAGGACCTCGTCGCAATTTGTCCAGGACGACCCCGGAACGGCCTTGTCCACGGCGGCCTGGATCGTGCCGGGGTCGCTCTCCGTGCAAGCGGCATCGGGCGTCCCAGTGGGCGAGGCGTAGTAGGTCGCGGCATACGCGCCGACAAGCGGCGCGAGGGCGAATGCCACAGCGAGAAGATAGTGCCGAATGCGATTCGTAGCCATAGCGGAGTCCTTTCAAGGCATTATATTAGGCTGCTAAACGAATATCAACACATAGTATCGCGGAGCGCTGCAATGACCCCATGACTGCAAGCCCACAACTGCAAGGGGCTGCACACTATTTCGACCTCGAGCCCCGGAACTGCCGGTACTACCGGCTGGATAGACAAGCGTCTGCTTGCCCGCGCATCCAAGGATGAGCAGACGCTCGTGCTTTGTCGCGAGCTTTACGGACTGGGCGGGCGGTACATTCCTGCAAAGGGGCGCAGTCGCGTCGGAGTACCGGCTTCAGGGAGCGTTGCTTATTGCTATTCCCTGCTGGTTTTTCATCTGGAACTCATGAAATCAGGAATTTGTTTGTGGAAACCGCGCATTCTTTCATTCTTCTTGAGTTCTTGAGTTCCTGATTAATACGCGCGGGGAATGAATCATCAGTCCCTTCAGGGATGTACTCCAGCCGGGGCGGCAAGTCGGAATATTGACTTATAACTTGGCGTTCTTGGCGTCTTGGCGGTACATCGCCTGTGTGCGGCTCGCCGGTCACACCGCGTAGCGGCGTGACGGGGACGGCTCGCCCTACCTTCCGGTGGCTGTACCGTGAACTTGTGCAGGCGCGGTGGGCGGGGCGGTTCGGTACAGGCGCCAGTCTCAAACTTTAGAACTCCCGAACTTTAGAACTTCCCCACGCTCTATCTCTGCGGGCTAGCCCCTGCACGTGCCCCACAGAATGCCCTATAAAACCACGACTACGGGGACCCTCCCCTTCCTATCCAGAAGCCTATGAGGAAGCCCTTGATGTAGCCCTTGCAGTAGCCGAACAGCATGGTGTGGAAGCGTCTAAGTCCGCGTATCATCGTCTGCTGGC
>JAAYLN010000030.1 GCA_012521875.1 Lentisphaerota bacterium
TCGTCCACGCCTGCGGGAGCAGGCTGCGGCTGAAGAAGATGTCGAGCGCATCGCCGGATATAACCGTGTTAGTCGGCCATGCGGCGGAGAGCGTGACGCCGTTGGTGCCGCAGGCGATGCCGGTCAGCGACAGCCCGGCCAGCGCGGCGGGCGAGCGCACCGGGGCGCCGCCTGATACCTGTGAGCGTGATGACGCTGCCGCCGAACGATAGTCGGCAAGGTCGTCCTGTAGGATGAAGGTAAAGGTCATCTCCACGCGCGAGGGGCGGAAATACTGCCGCGTGTCAAACCACGCCGAACGGCGGAGTACCTTGTCCGGCACCTCTACGCGCGAGGGACGCGCCCGTAGTTCCTGATACCTCTGTTCGGTGGCGAAGAAGTCCGTCACCCTGCCGTCGGGGGTGTGGAGTCTGGCGATCCAGTCCGCCGACCAGATGCCGCCATTGGCGGGGACAGGCCAGAAATGCTCGCCGGCCGCATTATAGAACAGCATGTCGCCGCTGGCATCATCCGCACGCAGCACCGCGTGCCATACGTCGACGCCGTTGCGGGTCTCGGGCACGAGACCGTCCAGAAAGTCGTCCGGGAAGCCGCCTCTGTTGCCGTTCAGGGGTATGATACCCCCACCCAGTTTCACCGGTCGCTCCGGATCCGGCATGAGGATGCCCGCGCCCCTTGCCAGCTCGCGCTCCAGCCGCAGCGCCATTTCCAGCGGTGTGGCGGGCGCCGGGCGCGGCGCACGGGCGGGGCGCGCGACTGCCGCGCTACCCTGCGCCCATGAATGGCCCGAGGCTAGAATGATACCCGCCGCGGCTAACGTTGCCGCGAGGAGCAGCAGGAGCCCCTGCCTGACGTTCCCTGTGCCGTCGTTCTTCATTTCATTTCATTTCTGTTCTGTTCCTTCCGGACATGCAAAATCAAGCCCCGTTCTCCGCCGACATGCGGGACTGGTGATTAATTCTCCGCGCGTATTAATCAGGAACTCAAGAACTCAAGAAGGGTGAAAGAATGCGCGGTTTCCACAAACAAATTCCTGATTTCATGAGTTCCTGATAAAAAACCAGTATGGAATTGCAATAAGTCAACACTCCCGACATGCTTCGTTGCCGTCGATAGAAAACTGGGTGCAATACGTTAGTATCGTACTCCCCAGCGGCTTTCGTTGCAACTGGTTTTGTGGCGCCCAATCGGCCCGGGGTGCGATCCACAATCGTGGATGCGCACCCAGAATTCAGAAGCCAGAATTCAGAATTCAAGAATATAAGCACCTCTTTTCGCATCTCTATTCTTGTCCGCACAATTGATGCAACATCATGGATGGATGGCAAAAATCTCAATTTGTTTCCATGCAACATTCTGGATACTGAATTCTGAATTCGGTGCGATTCAACAATGTTGAATCGCACCCTTGATATTCTTACACATGCAATTTTGTCACGCCCGCCTGGCAGTCGTGCGCGGTGCCCTTGTAAACCAGTCTGAAGGGCTTGGCGGCGCGGATGTGGACGGTGCCGGGCTTGCGTACGCGACTACTTGCGGCCGGCGCTGTCGAGGCCGGCGGCGTTGAAGCCGGGACGAGCATCCGGCGACGATGGGGCGGCGACGGGCACGCCATCGGTGGTCGCGAGCAGAAGCGACTGCGGCGGCAGCACCAGCTCGTCGCCGGGGCGGAAGGTGCCGGACTCCACGAGGTCGCGGTGCGACGCGTCGAGGCGCTTGAGCCGGAAGGCGGCGGCAGCGCCTTCAAGCGCAGGGTGCAGGCGCAGTTCGGCCTCGCCGCGGTTGACGAGCAGGAAGGCCTGGCGGCCGCCGTCGCGGGCGGCACAGGCATACAGGCCAGGCCCCTCGGTACGCAGCCACACGGCTGTACCGAGGCGGTAGAGCTCGTTGAAGGCCTGGAAGGCGCGGTACGTGGGCGTGACGCGTCCGCTCGGGAAGTAGAAGAGCCCGCCATAGCGGCTGCCTGGCTGTCCGTCGTAGTACATGGCCTTGTCAACGGCGCTTGTCTGCATGATGGAGAGGGCTGCTGCTGCAGTGGTGGCACCTGGCATCTCCTTCATGGAGTCGAAGCCGCGACCCGACCAGGCGTCGCTGCAGTCGTTCCACTCGTCGAGGATGATCTCGGTCTCTTCGAGACCCGCCGCATCGAGGCGCTCGCGGACATGGCGCGCATGTACCGCGATACGCCCGGGGCCGCGGGGTGCCTCGATGTAGTGGTGCCACGAGAAGAAGTCGAGCGGCGCCTGCGTGGCGGGGTTCGTGATGTAGGCGATGAACTCCCCGAACCACGTGCTGCCGGCCTTGCGGTGTGTGAGGGGGTCGGGCTCGGCGGTCTCGAAGCCGCAACTGCCGTAGCCGCCCACCCTGATGCCGGGGAAGCACGACTTGAGGTGGTTGGCCGTGATGCGGTAGAGCGCGAAGAACTGCTCGCGTGTCCCTTGCCAGAGCGCGGGATTCTCCGCCCCGTTCCAGATTTCCCAGTACCGGATGTCCCACTTGAAGCCGTCGGCCCAGCCCTCGTTGTAGTGCCGGATGATGTGCTCGCAGATGCGGGCCCACTTGGCGGGATCCCCGGGCGGGAGGATTTCGTAGGTCTTGACTTGCCAGAACTCCTCGATGGTCACGCCGAGGCGGTAGAGGAGGGAGGCGCCGGATTCGACGATTCCCTTTAGCAAACCATCGGAGAAGGCGAAGTCGTAGGAGGCGGGATCGTGCTCGTCGGCATCGAAGTCGGGGAAGATGTTCGGTATGTCTATGTAGTGCGTGCCGCCCCATTCGCCGCTCGTGTCGCTGGTGCGGACGAAGGGGATGCCGGCCTCCTTCAGCTCGGGCTGCCCGGCGTCCTTCCACGGGCGTACCGGCGGGTTGTTGATGCCGTGGAGGGGCTTTACTGCGCCGGTGGTGCTGTTGAAGTCGATTTCAACGCTGCCCTGCACGGGGGCTGGCGCCGGCCTGGGTGGCGGTGGCGCGGGAGTGAAGGATGAGGCGGGAATGGGCTCGGCCTCGGTGGTCGCCAGAAGAATGGACTTGGCCGGTAGCGACACACAATCGCCGGCACGGAAGGTGCCCGTGACGGCGGTATCGGGGTGGTCGGCGTCGAGGAGGCGCAGCGTGAAGGTGTCGCCATCCGCACCCGTGATGGCGGGGGTGAGCTCGACGGCCTCGTCGCGCCGGTTGACGAGGAGAAAGGCCTTGTCCGAGCCGTCGGGTGTGCGTGCCGCAAGGATGTAGAGATTGGCGCCCTCTGCCTCTACACTGGTGGAGGTGCCGAGGCGGTAGAGTGCGTTGAAGTACTGGAGGGCGCGATAGGTGGGGGTGACGCGCTCGCTGGGGTAGTAGAAGAGTCCGCAGTAGGAGCGCGTCGGCAGGGCGTCGTAGTACATCGCCTTGTCGACGGGGCCGTGCTGCATCAGGCAGATGGCGGCGGCAATGGTCGTGGCGCCGGGCATCTCCTTCATCGTCTCGAAACCGCGGCCGGCCCAGGCGTCGGAGCAGTCGTTCCACTCGTCGAGGTAGCTCTCGGTCTCCGTCAGCCCGGCGGCGTCGAGACGCTCGCGGACGTACCTGGCATGGGTGATGATGCGTTCAGGACCGTGTATGGCGTCGGTGTAGATGTGCCATGGGTAGAAGTCGAGCGGTGCCCTGGTGGCGGGCGCCTGGACGTAGTCGAGGAAATCCTCGAACCAGGTTATGAAACTGTAGTAGAACTTGTCCCTTGCCCTTTCGGGATCGTCGTAGGCGTAGAAGCCGCAACTGCCGTAGCCGCCCACCTTGATGCGGGGGAAGCACGACTTGAGGTGGTTGGCGGCGACGCGGTAGAGTTCGAAGAACTGTTCGCACGTCCCCTGCCACAGGGGCGGGTTCTCGGGCTCGTTCCAGATTTCCCAGTATTCAAGGTTCCAGCGGAAACCGTCGGCCCAGCCCTCGTTGTAGTGGCGGATGATGTGCTCGCAGATGCGTGCCCACTTGCCGAAGTCCGCGGGCGGGGCAATGTTGTAGGCCTTGACGTGATGGTAGTTCTCGATCGTGACGCCGAGGCGGTAGAACGGCTTGGCGCCGGCCGCGACGATCGGCTTCAGGTAGGCGTCGGTAAAGGCGAAATCGTAGGAGGCGGGATCGTTCTCGTCGGCGTCGAAATCGGGGAAGACGTTGGGGATGTCGACATAGTGCTTGCCGCCCCACATGCGCGCGGTGTCGTGGGTGCGGACGAACGGGATGCCCGCATCACGGATCTCAGGCTGCCCGGCACCCGCCCATGGACGTACCGGGGCGTTGTTGACGCCGTGGAGATCCTTCATCGGGCCTGTCTCTTTTGTAAAATCGATGTTCATCTTGTCCATGTGGCGCTCGCTATCAAGGTCTGCTTAAATGCAAAGGTATCTTTTATCAACGGCGGCGTCAATAGGCCGGGTAGCGGTTAGTGACAAGGGGGCGATGGGCGCTTAGAGCGGGTAATACCCCAGTGTGGCGCGGACATTCCTGTCTGCGCACGTCCACGAGGGCAGACAGGAATGTCTGCCCCACAATACTACGCTCCTTCGCTGCGGCTAGCCGGGACGGCGTCGCCCTTCCTATGCTTACGCGCCTTTGCCGGAGCGTCCCCAGCACTCGACGACAGGCGACGACAATCGATAAGGGCTTGCATCTGGCAGACAGACGCCTAATTCCACGACTATATCCCGCCCTTCAGGGCTAGTCATTTTTGGCTCATTTCCCAGGGCGTTGCCCGGGGCTGGTATATTGCGTCCTTTCAGGGCTTTCATTAGCTTTGGCACAGGCTGCTCCAGTCACCGGACACGGAGATCCGGTGCAAGGAGAATGCCCCGGCAGAGCAGGGGAGCGAAGCCGGGGCAGGAGTAAGCGGGTGGAGTAAGCGTGCCGATTAAGAGTGAGTTTAAGTGTGGGATTAAGTGGGTGCTTTGCGCTTACACCATGTCACCGGATGCAAGCCGGTTGCGCATCCTTGTTGCCGGCTTCCATGTCCTCGAACATGTCGCCCTGCGTATCACTCCATAACGGGGCTGAACCGCTTCGGGGGGGGCATCCCCCCTGCGGCCTGCGGAGTTCCCTGTGTACGCTTACACTACTTCATTCGGATTGCTCCTCTTCCATAGTGCTTTATGGCCCTATTCCCACTGCCCAGCTGTGGCGGTGGTTCTATATGGGTAATGACTGGAACGTCATGCCGAGGATATGCCCGGCGCCGGGTTCGAGCGTGATGGCGTCCGTGCCGGTGTTGGCCGGCTCGATGCAGATGAAGCGCTGGTAGTCGTCGTCATCCATATCGTTCAGGCGAGTTCGCGCAGGCGGGCCATCGCCTCCTCGACGTTCTCGCGGCTGTTGAAGGCACTGATGCGGATGTAGCCCTCGCCGCAGCGTCCGAAGCCGGCGCCGGGCGTGGTGACCACCTGGGCCTCCTTCAGCAGACGGTCGAAGAAGCTCCAGGAGTCGTCGCGCGTGCGCACCCAGATGTAGGGGCTGTTCTCGCCGCCGGTCACCGGCATGCGCAACTGCTTCATCGTCTTGCGGATGATGGCGGCATTGCCGAGGTAGAAGTCGGTGAGGGCGCGCACCTGCTGCTGTCCCTCGGGCGAGTAGACCGCCTCGGCCGCGCGCTGCACGGGGTAGGCTACCCCATTGAACTTGGTGGTGTGGCGGCGGTTCCAGAGCGCGTGGAGCTGGCGCGGCTCGCCGGCCGCCGTGTAGCCCATGCAGTTCTTCGGCACGACGGTGAAGGCGCAGCGCGTGCCGGTGAAGCCGGCCGTCTTCGAGAAGCTGCGGAACTCGATGGCCACCTCGCGCGCCCCCTCGATCTCGTAGATCGAGCGCGGCAGGGCGGGATCGCGGATGAAGGCCTCGTAGGCGGCGTCGAAGAGAATCAGCGCCTTGCTGGCGCGGGCATAGGCCACCCACTCGGCAAGCTGTTCGCGCGTTGCCGTGGCGCCGGTCGGGTTGTTGGGGTAGCAGAGGTAGACCAGATCGACCTGGCGCTTGGGCGGGGCGGGCACAAAGCCGTTGCGCGCCGTGCCGGCGAGATAGACCAGGCCGCCGTAGCGCCCGTTGCGGGCGGCGCCAGTGCGTCCCGCCATGACGTTGGTATCGACATAGACCGGATAGACCGGATCGGGGATCGCGATGCGGATGTTGCGGGCGAAGAGTTCCTGGATGTTGGCGGTGTCGCACTTGGCGCCGTCGCTGACGAAGATCTCGTCGGCCGCGATGTCGGCTCCGCGCGACTGGTAGTCGTGCCTGGCGATGGCCTCGCGCAGGAAGTCGTAGCCCTGCTCGGGCCCGTAGCCGCGGAAGGTGGCGGACGAGGCCATCTCATCAACGGCGCGGTGCATGGCGGCGATGCAGGCGGGCGGCAGCGGCTCGGTGACATCGCCGATGCCGAGGCGGATGATGCGCCGCGGCGGCTCGGTGGCCTGGTATTCGCGCACGCGGCGCGCGATCTCCGAGAAGAGATAGGAGGATTGCAGCTTGTCGAAGTTTTCGTTGATCTTGATCATGGGGTCTCCTGTGGTGGGGTTGAATGGTCGGCATCCGGCGCTTCTTCCGCGAATTCGCCGGCGGGCTCTTCCGCGTCAAGCGGATCGAGCACCCAGCGCCGGTTGTACCAGAACCATTGTCCCGGTTCGGCACGAATCATGGCCTCGATCTGGCGCATGATGCAAGTGGTAATTCGAAGTAGATCCTGATCGGCTTCGGCGTCAGGGTCGGGAAAGAGTGGATCCAGCGCATCGAAACGGTGCCGGAACCAGCCCACGCGCCGTACGATCACCGGTAGCACCGGCACGCGGGCCACGCGGGCAAACTGCGCCATGCCGCGCCCCAGGTTGGCCGTCCCGCCCAGGAAGGGGATGGACAAGTCGGGGCGCCGGGTGCGGACATCGGGCAGGATGGCGAAGATCTCGCCATTGCGCAGGCGGCGCACCACCTGCCGCAGTGCCGACGAGCCGCGCGGGATGATATCCAGTCCGAAGCCGCGCTGGCGGTTGAGCCAGTCATTGGTCAGTTGGTTGCGCTGCACGCCCGCCACGGAAAAGATCTTGATACCCGCATGGTGTACCGCGATGCCGGCCAGATCCCAGTTGCCCAGATGGGGCAGGCCGATGACCAGTCCGCCGTGCTCCGCCACGAGTTCCCGCAGGCGTGCCATGATGGGGGCGTAGTTATCGATGTGGCGGTCGAGCCAGGCGTAGGTATAGCGCCCGGCGCGCATCAGCTCGACCATGTTGAAGGCGAGGTTGCGCAGCGAGAGCCATGCCACGCGGCGCCGCTGGCGCGGGGTAAGCGTGTCGCCGAAGACGAACCCGATACGGCGCAGGGTCTCGCGCCGCCGGAAGCGGAAGATGTGGAATGCCACCCGCGCACCCGCCCAAGCCACGGCGAATGCCGCCTTATGCGGCAGCACCCGGAATAGCCAGGCGATGGCCAGCAGCGCGGCATACTCGAGCCGGTGTTTGAGGGATACGGACATGAATCTACAGCATAAGGGAAGTGATAGCTTAAATCAACCTTTTGCGGTAATCCTTTTGCGGTAATCGGTTTGCGAGGTTTGCGACAGGGGTGCGACAGGGGAGCAACAATACACCTTGTCTTCCACACCTTGTCTCCACACATTGTCGAAAATTTAGCGGCTGAAGTGATTCCGACAAAGCGTAGGAACAAAGTGTTGGGACGAAGAGTAGCCGACAAAGCGTAGGAACAAAGTGTGGGGACAAAGTGTAGGTGCGAAGCACCCACTCTAAACGTGTGTCGCAAACGGTTCTCTCCCACCCCCTCCACTTGCCTTCGCGTGAGCTCTTCCTGTAGCCTTCGACAAAGGCGACAAAGTTACCGACAAGGCTCGCGACAAAGTTCAGGACAGCCCTGAAGGGGCGCGATAAACCAGCCCAGGGCAACACCCTGGTGAATGGGTCAAAAAATGACTAGCCCTGAAGGGGCGTGGTATAGTCATGGAAGAGGGCGTCCGTCTGCCAGATGCAAGCCGTTGTCGATTGTCGTTGGCTGTCGTCGGCTGTCGTCGAGTGCCGGGGCAGCTCCCGCAGAAGCGCGCCAGCACGGGTAGGGCGAAGCCGTCCCGGCAAGCCGCAGTGATGGAGCGTGGTAGTGTGGGGCAGACATTCCTGTCTGCCCGCGCAGCCCCGCGCAGACAGGAATGTCCGCGCCACTCTGGGGGCAGCTTCTGGCAAAGGCGCGCCAGCACAGGAAGGGCGAAGCCGTCCCGGCTAGCCGCGCGCAGGGCACCAAACCAAACGCCATGGCCGCAGCCACGGGAGGGACGAGCGTCTGCTCGTCCACGGGTACGCGGGCAAGCAGACGCTTGCCCGCCCGCCGGCAGTCCCGGTAGTACCGGCAGTTCCGGCAGTGCCGGGGCTCGAGGACGAGGACGAGGACGAGGACGAGCCATCCGCATTCCGTCCACTTTTCATGCGCACCCCTGCCGCTAGACATTAAACAGGAAGTGCATGACGTCGCCGTCGCGCACGACGTACTCCTTGCCCTCGACGCGCAGGGCGGCGGCGGCGCGGCAGGCGGCCTCGGAGCCGTGGCGGATATAGTCGTCGTAGCTGATTACCTCGGCGCGGATGAAGCCGCGCTCGAAGTCGCCATGGATCACGCCGGCGGCCTGCGGTGCCAGCGTACCCTCGCGGACGGTCCAGGCGCGCACCTCCACCGGGCCGCTCGTGAAGAAGCTGATCAGCCCCAGCGTGCTGTAGGCGATGCGGATAGTCTGGTCGAGGCCGCTCTCGGCCAGTCCGTAGGCCGCCAGCATATCGGCACGTTCGGCCTCGTCCATGGCACCCAGCTCGGCCTCGAGCTGTGCGTCGATCGTGACCACGGCTGTGCCGTCAGCCTTGGCATATTCACGCAGGGTGGCCAGGGCAGGGCAGTCGTCGCGCTGTGCCAGATCGCCGTCGCCAAGGTTGGCGCAGTAGATGACGGGCTTGTCGGTGAGCAGGTGCAGTTCGGAGAAGACGGTCAGAATGGGGTCTCCGGCAGAACGCGGAAAGAGACGGGCGGGACGACCGGCGTTGAGGTGCTCCCTGAGCGCCTCCATGGCCGCCACCTCGGCACGCAGCGCCTTGTCGGCGCGGGCCTGGCGTCCGATGCGGTCGATCCGCTTCTCCAGCGATTGCAGGTCGGCCAGCAGCAGTTCGGTCTCGATGATCTGGATGTCGCGGACGGGATCGACCCCGCCCTCGACATGCACGACATCGTCGTCCTCGAAACAGCGGACGACGTGGATGATGGCGCTGACCTCGCGGATGCGCCCGAGAAACTGGTTGCCGAGTCCGTCGCCCCTGCTGGCGCCGCGGACGAGTCCGGCGATATCGACAAAGTCCACCATGGCGGGCACTATGCGGCCCGGATGCACGCATGCCGCGAGGGCGGCGAGGCGTGCGTCCGGCACCGGCACGGTGGCCTGGTTCGGCTCGATGGTGCAGAAGGGATAGTTGGCCGCGACCGCCTGCTGCGTATGTGTGAGGGCGTTGAAGAGAGTCGACTTGCCGACATTGGGCAGACCGACGATTCCGACTGCTAGAGGCATGGATAGACCTGTACGTTAGTGAATCCCCTAGTTTATACGCTGTGGGGAAAGATGGCAATGCTGCAACGGGAGCTGGAGCCAGACAGGAAGGGAGGGTAGGGGGGATACGGAGTCCTCCCCGGTACTATGTTGATGGTGGACGGCAGTGCCGGTAGTTCCGGCAGTACCGGGGCTCGAGGACGAGAACGAGGACGAGGACGAGGACGAACAGGCCTGCTAGGCTGCGACACCACTAGCCGCCCCATCTTTAGCTTTCGACAAAGCGTAGGGACGAAGTATGGAGACGAAGCGTATCCGACAAAGCGTGGAGACAAAGTGTGGAGACAAGGTGTAGTGCGGAGCACCCACTCTAAACCCACTCTTAAACGGCACGCTGTCTTTATCCACCCGCTTACTCCCTGCCCGGCACCGCTGGGCCATTCTCGTTGCGCCGGATCTCCGTGTCCGTTGCAAGAAGCGGCTTGTGCCAAGGCTTATGACAGCCCTGAAAGGGCGCGATATACCAGCCCAGGGCAACGCCCTTGGGAATATGCCAAAATGACGACTAGCCCTGAAGGGGCGGGATATAGTCTTGGAAATGGCGTCTGTCTGCGAGATGCCCGCCGCAAACGGCGGAGCGTGGTTGGTAGACGCGGCGTCCCCGCCGTGTGCGGATGGGGTTGAAGAGGAAGCCGCAGGGTAGGACTGCAAGCCCACGGCTGCAAGGCCATGCTGCGCTCCATCACCTGGGTACCTTTCAGTAGCGGTACCGTATGCTTGTGCTGAAGCCATCCGGCGGGCGGCTCGCCGGTCACGCCGCGTAGCAGCGTGACGGGGACGGCTCGCCCTACCTTCCGGTTGCCGTACCGTGAGCTTGTGCAGGCCCGGCGGGCGGGGTGGTTCGGTACAGGTGGGAGAAAACCGTTTGCGACACAACCCAGTTGTGTCGCAGAAGAGGGTAAAAGGGCGTGGGGAAGCCGCGCCTTCGCGCGAGCTTTCCCTGTTGCTTTCGACAAAGTTACCGACAAAGCTCGCGACAAAGTGGGGGCATGGATCTCCGTGTCCGTCGCCTAGCGCTGCATCCCCAGACTCTCCTCGAAGCGCCGCAGCCACCGGGCGGCGTAGTCGTCGGTGAAGGTGCTGGCGAGGAAACGCGGGTAGCCTTCGTTGTGCAACTGCTGCCAGGAATACTCTTCCTCGCCGGGCAGGATGGGGAAGAAGTGCGCGCCGCTCTCGACGGCCGCCTGATGGTCGCCCGGCGCGTCGCCGATCATGAGCATGCGCCCCGCCGCATAGCGGCCGCCGTTGGCCTCGGTCAACTGCCGCGTCTTGCTGCCCCGTTCCTGTCCCGCGATGGAGCCCACGAGGTGGTCAATCTTGTGCAGCCGCCATTCGCGCCGGACGGCCGCCTCGGGCGTTTGCGAGATCACCACGAGGTCGCTGCTCTGCGCCATAAGCTCCAGCGTGAGCCTGGCCCAGGCGAAGGGCGGTACGGGTACCATGCGGGTGTCGATATCATGGCTCACGGCACGGCTCCACTCGAGCACGCGGCGCAGTTCAGGGTCGGGGTCGGTGGCCGTGGCGGCTGCCAGTGAATCGTTGCCCAGCGCCGCGCCTGATGTGCAGAAGCGTTGCAGTGCCGTCAGATCGGGCAGAGCCACACCGCTTTTGCGAACGTTCTCATCGGCGGCCAGCGCCTCGAAGAGGCGGCTCAGGTTGAGGAGCCGGTTGCTGCCCCGGTATTCGGAGAAGCGGTTGATGCGGGCGATGTGCTGCTCCACGATCCCGGCGACCGGTTCGAGATGCCACCAGCGCACGATCAGCGGCAGGAAGTGCTGGTGGATCTTGACGGCGATGGAGTCGAAAACGCACCCGTCCGAGTCGATGCCCACAAGTGATTCGTGGCGTTGCGGCGGCGGGGGCTTGGTGCTTGGGGTGGTCATCAGGGCTCCTCGGGCAGGCGCTCGAGTTCCAGGGCAAGAATCTGCGCAGGCAGGCGGCGATGGAAGTGAAACTCCAGGCGCAGCGGGCGTGTGCCGTCATAGTCGAAGATGCAGGTGTTTGTGGCGATGTCGAGCGCCGGTACATCTGCGAGTCGCTGCTCTCCCTCGCCCATCGTGTCGGGCTGCAGCCGGCCCACTTCGGCATCGGGATCGCTGCCCTGTTCCGGATGGATCACCAGCGTGCCGCGATAGCGTCCGGCAGGGAAGGGGAGACAGGGACCGTAAAGGGCCATGCCCTGCGCCACGCGGAGCGGATCGAGGCTTACGCTGCCGTCGCGCGTGTCCGTGACACCCAGATGGAAGAGATCCGCCGCCGCCCACCGCATGGTTTCGCCGGGCTCGAGCGTCCACTCCTCGCCTGCGGTGATCAGTGCATGCTCCATGCGCGGCTGCCCTGCGACCACACGCCAGATGTCGCCGTAGGGCGGCGTAAACGGGGCTTCGAGCCAGGTGGTCGCGGTGGGGACGGTGAGCGGCGTGCCGCCGTCCGCGGCCAGCGTTCCACCGCCGGAGAGGCATAGGAGATAGCGCAGTGACGGAGCCGGGGCGGCCGGTGCCCGCAGCGTCAGCGGGAAGGCGAAGTCCTTGTCTTCGGCGGTAGGCTGGCGGCGCGGTGTCCAGTGGTGCGCGGGCAGGTAGCGTGGCGGGCCCCAGAGTTGCGGAATCTCGGCCGCCGGGCGTGGCGTGTCGCGCAGGGCGAAGCTGCGGATGGCACCGTCGGTGGCCAGCGGTTCGAGCCATTCATGCTGCAGCAGGCGGCGCAGTGCGATGGCGGAGGGGAAGAGGCTTACCTTGGCGGGATAGGGTTGCTCATGGAAGATGATATAGCCCACCCCGAGGGTGCGCAGATGCGCGATCTGCGCCGTATCCAGCACGCCGTGGTTGAGGCTGTCGAGCGGCTCCAGCACGCGTTCGCGGTAGCCGTCGGGAATCGCCGGCGCGTAGCCGTTGAGCAGGCGGACGCGGGAGTGGACGATGCCGTATTCGTAGATCGACGAATAATGGGAATCGCCGGGCCAGAGGGGCAGGGCCAGCGCGAGGGGGGCGTGATTGTCCCGTGCCTCGGCGTGTTCCCGCACCGCCGCGTAGGCCGGCATGCCATCGGGCAGCGCGCAGAGCCCCGCCCGGAACCAGAGGCCGATCTCGACGACCGAGGCCAGTGCCAGCAGTGCGAAGAGGGTCGTCCAGCGGTGCCGGGCGCGGGATGGCCATGCGGCCAGAGGCGCGAGCAGGACCGCCAGCAGCACGGTCAGCAGCGAGGGCACCAGACAGAATATCTTGGCGGTCTGGCGGATCATGGTGAACTTGGGCAGCAGACGGCGCGCGAGCTTGAGTGGTAGCCCTCCGGCGGGGCCATTGGTACCCAGCGCCAGCATCAGAATGGCCGCGAGGGCGAGAAGCAGCACCACCGGCAGCCAGAGGGGCGAGGTCGCGCTTGCCGACGGCTGCTGCGCTGCGGCTTCTGCCGCGCGTTGGTGTCGGCGCGAGAGGCCGTGGAAGAGCAGGGCCAGCGCGGTCAGCAGCGCCAGTGCGACGCCTGTGTAGATGTGGTTGGAGGGGCCGAGCGGCTGCCTGCGGAAGAGTCCGCTGGCAATGGGCGAGAAGCGCTGTACATCGGCCCATCCGCGTCCGCCGGACATGTCGGTGGCTGCCAGATGACGGCTGGCGAGCGTGCTCAGCCCCAGGGCGAGGAGAGCCAGCAGCAGGGTGGGCAGCAGGGCCGTGAAGGTGCTGCGGATACGTTGGCGCGAGAAGTCGAGCGGCCCGTCGAGGCACCAGGCCAGCAGGCACCAGCAGGGCGTGAGGAGCGCCGCGAAGTAGAAGCAGTGCAGGTCCGAGGCGTAGGCGCAGAGCAGGGCCAAGCCGGCAACCAGACCACCGGAAGGGCGGCGGTCGCGGATGGCGCGGTCGAGTCCCGCTAGCAGCCAGAGGATCAGGCCCATGCCGTAGCCGGTGGGGCTGCCGCCGAGCAGCGTGATCCAGCGGTAGGGAAAGGCGGTGGCCAGCAGGGCGATGGCCAAGGCGGCTCCCGTTGATCCCGCATAGCGCCGGGCGAGGCAGAAGGCACCGAAGATGCCCAGGAGGATGGAGGCCAGTCCGGCCAGATTCCATGCCGCCGGGCCGCCGAAGGCGGGAGCGGCCACGGCATAGACAAATGAGAAGGGGAAATAGTGTGGGTCGAAACGCTGTGCGCGCTGCTCCCCGCCCATGTTGAACTCGTAGGGGGGACAGAAGGCGGGCGTATGGCCTTCCAGCATGTCGCGGGTCAGCCAGAAGTGGTAGTAGAGCTGGAGGTGGTCGCCGGGGACGAGCTCGCGCACGCGTGAGCCACCTTCATGCTGGCGCTCGGTCCAGGGTATGGCGCTGCCGAAATGGCGCGGCAGCGGCCAGGTGAACCATGACCAGATCAACAGGCCGAAACAGCAGAGGAGAATCCAGTTTTTGTGTCGCGATAACATGGCCGCAGGGAGCACGGCGGATCGGTCGCAGAGGCGCGGCCACCGCTCGTTCGTTCAAGTCCATAATGCTACCACAAGCCCCGCGCGGGTGGCAATGGTTCGCCGCTGCCCGGTGGCGGCGGCAGTAGCAGTAGGCAGTGGCAGTTATTGCGACCACACAGTGGTTCGCAATTTAGGGTAAAAGCGCTGCGCTGCCCTTTCGCCGTCCGGTGGCAGAAGGCAGTAGGCAGTGGCAGTATGCAGTGGCAGTTATTGCGACCACACAGTGGCTCGCAATTTAGTAGGGTAAAAGCGCTGCGCTGCCCTTGCGCCGCCCGGTGGCAGAACATCTCTTGCCCCTCTTGACAAATTCCGGCATTTAGAATAATATGCCCGTAAATTCCGAAATGCGGAATTTTTGCGCCACGTGAACACCACGCTACAAAACGGTTTCAAGCTGCTGGAACTGCTGGCGGCCAGCGGAAGCGAAGTCTCGGTTACCGAGCTCTCCGCCCAGGCTGCGCTACCCCCCAGCAATGTCTGCCGTCTGCTCAAGACGCTGCTCCAGACCGGCTACGTCGAGCAGAGTGCGGAGACGCGGCGCTACCGTATCAGTCTCAAGGTGCTTAATCTGGCCAACGCCCGTCTCGTGAACCTCGATTTCCGGCGCATTGGACGTCCCTTTGCCATGCAGCTTGCCGAATCGCTTCAGGCACCAACCTTCCTCTCGCAACCGCTGCAGGGGCGCTCGATCATCGTTGATGTGGCCTACCCGCTAGGCCTCGTGGAGGATGCCGGCATCGTGGTCGGCAATATCCACAGTGTATTCCATAGCGCCTGCGGCAAGATCTGCGCGGCGTATGCGACCGATGAGGAACGTGCGCGGATTTTTGACGAGTTGGCAGCGGAAGGCTCGCCCGAGCCGCGCAAGACCCGGCTGGCCGAGCTCGCGCAGATCCGTGAGAAGGGGCTTGCTATCCGAGATGAGGATGGCATACTGGCCATTGCCGCGCCCCTCTTCCAGGCCGGCGGACGCTTCTGCGGTGCCCTGGGTGCCTTCCTGAAGCGGGAGACCGTTCTGGATGAGCACGCAGTGCAGGAACTCAAGCGCATTGCCGAGGCGCTCTCGTTTGGTCTCGGTTATCCTTTGTCACAGTGATTTCACCATAACCACCAACAACACGAAAGGATCCGCATGAAGACACATGATCTGAAACAAGTGGCGCGCGAGGCGGGTGCCGATCTCGTCGGCATCGCCCCGACCGACCGGTGGGCCGACTGGCCCACCGCCCGGAATCCCCGAACCATCATGCCGGCCTGCCGCTCGGTCATCGTCATCGGGCGGCGTGTGCTGCGCGGCTCCTTCCGCGGCATAGAGGAGGGCACGAACTTCTCCTCGACCTACAATCACTACGGCTTGCTATGGAACGAGTCCCTGTTCCTCGCGCGCACCGTCCACCAGACCGCCTGCGCCATAGAGGCGGCAGGCCGCGAGGCGATGCCCCTCTTCGGCGGTGCCTCGGCCAAGGCCGAGGTGCAACTCGACACCAAGGCGCTGGCCCATGCGGCGGGCCTTGGCTCGGTCGGCAAGGGTGGCTTCTTCCTAACGCGCCAGTACGGCCACCGCCAGCGCTTCGCGCTCATCCTCACCGATCTCGAGCTGGAAGGCGACCCCGTCGACGACCTCGACTTCTGCAAGGATTGCGACGCCTGCCTCAAGGCCTGCCCGCTCCAGGCGCTGTCGGACAAGGGCGGTGAGGTCTATGCCATCGACACCCAGCTCTGCCAGCAATGCGCCAATGGCAAGATGCAGACATTCGATTATGCCTACGAGCGCCTCGACCGCCTGGCGGCCTCCTGCGGCCGTGCCTGCCTCGTGGCACTCGAGAACCGTATCGGGAACCGCTTCGGCACGCCCTTCCGCCGCCGTTCCGTCTGGACGCGCGACCTCGAGGGACGCTGTACCGTACACCCCCTGGACACCAAGTAGAAAGGAACCGCTTCCCATGACAGCAAAAGAACTGAAAGCGGCCGCCAAGGGTTTTGGCGCCGACCTCGTCGGTATCGCCTCCATCGACGTGCTGCGCGACCTGCCCAGCGAGATCAACCCGCTCTCGATCCACTCGGGTGCCAGATCGGTCATCGTGCTGGGGCGCAAGGTGCTGCGCGGCACCCTGCGCGGTGTCGAGCAGGGTACCGAGATGGAGAACTCCTTCCCGGAGTTCGGATTCGTCATGCTGGAGGACAACTTCCTCGCCAAGACCACCTACGATGTGGTCATCTGGATGGAGCGGCAGGGCTTCGAGGCCGTTCCGCTCTTCGCCTACGATGTGGAAAAGGATGCCGTCGGCGTGCCGGTCGCGCCCGGCAAGCCGGCACCGAACGTGATCCTGCAGTACCGCCTGCTGGCGCAGGCCGCGGGTCTGGGCGAGACGGGGCTCAACGGTCTCTTCCTGACCCCCGAGTTCGGCCCGCGCCAGCGCTTCGCCATGCTGGTGAGCGATGCCGAACTGGAGGCCGACGAGCCCTTCAAGCCGCGCATCTGCGACGACTGCGGCGCCTGCGTCAAGGGCTGCCCGCTGGCGGCGCTTGATGCCGCCACCGGCAAGCCCTACGGCCTGCTGGGCTACGAGCGCAACGTCGCGGCGCGCGACAACTCCCGCTGCCTGCGCTGCCGCAACGGCGCCATCCAGACCGGCGAGGGGCGCTTCAAGACGGTCGACCGCATGGCGGCCGCCTGCAACCGCGCCTGCATCGCCGCGCTCGAGGAGCGCGGCATCCTCGAAGAGCAGTTCGCAACCCCCTTCCGGCAGGGCCCCGCATGGGGCCGCGACCTGCTCGGCAACCCGATCGCCTAAGGAGAACCCACCATGTCCACCAAGAAACTCACTTCCCGGATGATCAAGGACCTCGCCCTGGAGATCGGCGGCGGGGGCGGCGGCGTGGAGGTCGTCGGCATCGCGCCGATCTCGCGCTTTTCCACGGCACCCGAGCGGATGCATCCCAAAAACATCTTCCCCGACTGCAAGTCGGTGATCTCGCTCGTGCAGCCGATCCCGCGCAGCACCTACCGCGGCATCACCGAGGGGACGCACTGGAGCAACTACACCTACTACTCCTACAACCGCCTCAACGCGCTCTTCCGTCCGATGGTGACCAACGAGCTGGCGCGTTTCATCGAGGATCACGGCTACGAGGCCGTGCCGGTCTATCCCGGCGTTCCCGAGATCTACCCCAACAAGCCCGACCCCGTGCCGGGGCGCCCATCGCCCGAGATCACCATCAACGTGCGTATCGCGGCCATGGCCTGCGGCCTCGGCGAGATCGGCTGGTCGAAGGTCTTCCTGCATCCGGTCTACGGGCCGCGCGTGCGCATCGGCACGATCCTGACCGACGCCGAACTCGAGCCCGATCCCCTGATCAAGCCCGGCACGATCTGCAAGCGCTGCATGCGCTGCGTGCCGACCTGTCCCGGCAACGCCATCCCGCCGCGTGACGGGCCGAAGATCACGATCAGGATCGACGACCAGGAGTACTCGTGGGGCGATGTCCACATGGGCCGCTGCACGGCGACCCACCACGGCATCAACTACAAGGCGTCGCCCTTCCTGAAGCGCTACTTCCCCGGCTTCAATCTCGATATCACCGAGACGACGATGTCCGAGGAACTGGCCTACAAGATCACCCATTCGCTGGGTCTGGCCAACTGGTGGCGGCAGAATCCCGAGTTCCCCGGCATCCAGGGCTACCCCTACATCAAGCAGATCTCGTCCCATTGCGGCTACCTCGCGGTATGCGGTGCCAAGGGCTGCATCCGCGGCTGCATGGAGTTCCAGGAGAAGGCCAAGAACATCGGCCAGTGCGACTTCAAGACACCGGTCTTCCCCGAGAAGCCGTGGGAACTCCCGCCGCCCGAGGAGGATGAGACCGGCGGCGTGGTCGAGAAGAAGATGCTGACCGAGCTCTACCAGGAGCCCGATCTCGATGCCGGCCAGTGGAGCTAGGCCACAGCACATTTGTCTGGACACCCGTCTTTCACTCTGGAGAAAAACGATGCGCAAAAGCAAGGTTCTCGCCCGGCTGCGGGCGGACAAGCCCGTCTTGATGACCAACATCAGCATGGGGGTCAACACCATGGCGGTCGAGATGGCCGGCCTCCTCGGTTTCCACGCCGTCTGGCTCGACATGGAGCACCGTTCGTTCACCTGGCGCGAAACCGAGATGCTGGTGATGGCGGCCCGCCTCGGCGATCTGGATGCGCTGGTGCGCATCCGCAAGCAGGAGGGGTATGTCACCTTCCAGCGTCCGCTGCAGGAAGGTGCGGCGGGGCTGATGGTGCCCCATGTCCGCTCGCCCGAGGAAGCCGCCCGCTGGGTCGAATACGGCAAATATGCGCCGGTCGGCCGGCGCGGCTTCGAGAACGTCATGCGCGATGCCGACATGGGGCTGGTAGATTCGGCCGACTATCTCGGGCATGCCAACCGTGAAACCTTCCTGGCGCTCCAGATCGAGGACATCGAGGCGGTCGAGGCCGTGGACGAAATCGCGGCCGTGCCCGGATTCGAAATCCTGTTCGTGGGGCCCGGCGATCTCTCGAACGGCTATGGCGTGATCGGCCAGGCCCGCCATGCCAGGGTCATGCAGGCCATCGAGCGGGTCGCGGCGGCGGCGGCGCGTCATGGCAAATGGTGGGGCCTGCCCGTGACCGGCGTCGACGAGGCCGCCCGGTTCGCCGCAATGGGCGGGCGCTTCTTCAACATCGGCAGCGACTACGGCTGGATCCGCACCGGCCTGACCCAGGTGCGCGACGCCTTTGCCGAGCGTTTCGGGCTGGATGCCTGACCGGGATTCTGTCGCCAAATAAGGATGGACAGACATGGCTTGGCAGACACAGGTGATTTTCGACAATCTGGCGCCGGAGATCGGCGAGAGCGTGGCACGCGACCTCGCCGCGGCGCGGCGGCTGGCGGATGCGCGCGGCATGGCGCCTGCCCCGCTGCGGCTCCGGCTGGTGGCGCTCGACCACGCACATGATCCGCAGTCCGTGCCGCCCCACCGCATCGAGACCCCGGAAGCATCCGCGCCCGCCAGCCTGGCCGCCCGCTGCGAGTGGCAGAAGCGGCGCGACAGCTTCCAGATCGTGGCCGGGCCGGACGGGGTCTGGGTGATCGGCGGCGGCAGCACCGGCGTGATGTACGGCGTCAACGAGGTCATCGGCTGCCTGACCGGCCTGATCTGGGCCTCGCAGAACGAGGACGAGGCCCTCTTCGGGCCCGTCCGCGACCTGCCGGCGGCGCCGCAGGTGCCGCGGATCGCCTACCGTGGCATGTACCGCGGCAACCGGGACTGGTTCGGACGGCAGCGGCTCAACTTCTGCATGATGGGGGCGGCCCACTGGGCCGGCGAGACGGCCGGGAGCCGCGCGGCGGCACTGGCGGAGGCCGCCCGGCGCGGCATCCATCCGACGCTGTCGGAACATGCCATGCACACCTATCTGCCGGAAGAAGTCCTGAAGGCGCATCCCGACTGGATGGGCCTGCGCGACGGCGAGCGCTGCCTGCGCGCCGCGGTCGAGCTGCCCGATTGTCCGCACCTGAACGCCGCTGCCACCATCCAGCCCTGCTATTCCAACGCGGCGGCGCGTGGCTACATCGTGTCGCGCATGGCGGAACTGCTCGAAGCCACGCCCGGCCTGGACTTTTTCGGGATATGGCCCCACGACGGGGTCAACAACTGGTGCCAGTGCGACGCCTGCCGCGCCGTCACGCCCTTCGAGCACATGCACACCCTGGCGCGCGAGCTGCGGGCGAAGGTTGGCGGAGGCGTGGCGTTCGAGCTGATCGCCTACTCCAACATGCTTAACCTGCCGCGCAAGCCGCTGCCCCCGGCGGACAACCTCTACGCCTTCTTCTGTCCCTATCTGCGCAGCTTCCGCCATCGCATCTACGACTCCGGCGGGGCGGAGCAGGTGCTTACCGGTGTCAACTACCCCGGCCCCGACCGGATCAACCCGGTCGATGAGCGCGAATACGGGCGCATCTTTGAAAACTGGCTTCCGTTCTGGCGCGAGGCGGGCATCGTCCCGGCGGTGTTCGAGTACAATGGCAACTTTCCTGACGAGACGGGCCGCATGGATCACCAGCGCTACATTCACATCCCCGCACCGCAATTGCGCGAGGACGAGGCGTGCTGGTATGCCGCGCGCGGCGTCGGGCTGGCGATTCTCTGCGGTCAGCACGGGGAGTGGCCCGACGCCTTCCCCGATCTTGCCTGGGCCCATTCGATCTGGGGCAACGAGCCGGTGGCCGCCTTGCGCCGGCGCTACTACACGGCGCTGGGCGGCACGCATGGCAGCCAGCTCGCCGATGCTGTCGATGGCGTATCGGTCGCGCTCAAGGCCTCAGATGCCATTCCCGAGCAGGCGCTGGGCGATCTCGACGACGTGCTGCGCCTGCTGCCCGACGGCTCGCAGGTGCAGCGCTACCGTGACTGGGCCGGCTACATCCGCCTCGGCCGCAAGGCCTGGAATTTCCTGCTGGCCGGCGACGCGGCGGCCGCGGCGGACATGGAGATCGAAATCCGCAAGTTCATCGAGGCGCGCGCGGATCGGATCCAGACCGCCGACCTGCAGCTTAAACGCAGCATCCACCTCGAGAAGCGCGCCCGCGAACAGGCCGCCGGCCGCGCCGGGAAGGACTATGTCCTGTGAGACAAAGTTACCGACAAAGCTCGCGACAAAGTGATGGCGATGCCCTATACGCCACTGGCGACCGATGGCCGCCAGTGGCGTGACCGAGTGCCTCACCGCATACCGAACTGGTTGTTAAGGCTGAAGGCGAAGGGAGCCGAGGGTTTCGAGGTGGCACCCGTCTTGTCGGTATAGACCACAAAGGCGTGGAACGTGGTGCCGGCACGGAAGCCGTTCACCTGTGCGCCCGACTGCTTCAGTCGGCTGCCTAGCTTGAGCGCATCGCTTCCGTCGGCCTGCTGCGCCAGCCAGATGTCGTAGTGCATGGCACCCTCCACCTCGTTGAAGCGGAAGATGCCGCGCGTGCCGTCGTAGTAGTGCGCCGGGTGCTCGACGGCCGTGATGGCGGTGGCGGGCAGGGTGCCCGCCGCGGCCAGCGCGGCGATGGGGTTGACGCGCGACGAGCCGGCGGGAGGCGGCGCCATGCGGATGCGGTTGCGCGCGATGGCCGCCTCGCCCATGTCATCGGTCGAAGCATACTCGACAGCCAGGCTGCCCAGCAGCACCGGCGAGGGATCGGTCGGCTCGAGCGAGTTGACGTACATGGCGCGCGGACGCCGCTCGATGAAGATCTTCTCGATGGCCAGTGGCAGGTCAACGATGCCGTCGCCGCCCGAGGAACCCCACGAGGTCGTTCCCGCTTCGCGGAACGAGTCGTAGGGCGCGTGGGAGGGGAGCTCGAGGCGCACCAGGCGCCAGCCGTCGAAGTTGAAGAAGCTGGCGCCGGGCGTGTCGTCGCAGTTCCACTCGCCGACGCTGCCGACGCTGGTCCACTTCTCGCCCTGCGCATCGCGCAGCACATAGACGATGCGTCCCCAGTCCGAGGCGGCACGCACCCACATCGTCAGATGGGTGCCCTTGCCGGGAATGACAACCGGGGCGGACGGCTTGAGAGCCGTGTAGAATGGCATGACGCCCCGGTCCCTGTCCTGGGGCGGCAGGGTCACGGCCAGGGCGGTGCCGCCGTACTCCGCCGCCACGCTGGTGGTCGCAAGATGCATGGTGGCGTGGAAGCGCCGGACGGCATCGGGGAAGGCGTCGACGTATCCGGGATCGGCATCGTCGCCCTGTGTGTCAAACAGGGTGGCCACACAGCCCAGTTCCCTGGTGTGCGGCGCGGGTACGGCATCGCTGTGGTCGGGCTCGCCGAGTACCGCGGCAAACGTTTCGCCGGCACCGTGGAGGTACTGCGGCGAGGTCGTCAGCGTCAGGCGCAGGCCGTCGTCGCCGGCCAGCAGATTAGTCGAGTTGTCCATGCTGTCGATCAATTCGACGCGGGTGCCCCTGGGCAGGGAGAGGGTGATGTCGCGGCTGCCGCGCAGCGTCCAGAGGATATGCAGGCTATGGCCGTCGCGGCTGTCGCGGAAGCGCAGCGCATAGACCGAAAGTGAGCCGGTCGGCTCCCAGCCGGCGAACTCCATGTGGCGCAGGTTGCGGATCAGTGCTCCGATCGCGCTGTAGGCGGGGTGGGGGTTCAGCCCCGCGCGACGGCTGATCATGCCGCCGCCGTAGTGCTGCTCGCCCCACCAGTCGGCGCATTCGGCCGGCGTGCCCATGGCGAACTGGCGGTTGACGCCATAGGCGGCGAGGATCAGCGCCGCGCGGACGGTGTGGTCGGCGTGCTGCTGCGGCGTCAGGGCGCCGGGCATGACGGGGGCAATGCAGGGATCCTCGACGGAGGGCCAGACCGGCGGCTTCTGCTTGAACTGCTTCCAGACCGTGGTGAACTGGTAGGTGCGGTGCAGGGCGCACTGGTGCATCTGCATCTCGGGCAGGCGATCGAAATAGCCGACATCGACCCCGACACCGTCCATCATCCTGGTCAGCTTGTCGTTGGCACGCAGGAAGGGGATCGCGAAGCTGGGGTCGCCCCAGGGGAAGAGGAGCTTTACATCGGGATCCCATTCACGCGCCACCTCGGCGCTGGCGAGTGCCGTCTCGTGGAACCGGTCAAAGGCCTTCTGCTGGCTCTCGTCGAGCTTGTGCTGCGGCTCGCCGTAGAACTCCGGCAGGACGCCGTGGGTGCCGATCCCGCCCGGCTCGGCGAAGATGTTGACGTAGACCGGCTGATGCGTCGGCGTGGTGTCGGGATGTCCGTTGACGCGCCACTTCTGCTTGAGCGCCGCGATCGACTGCTCCGGATCCGCCTGGTAGTTCTCGGCCGTTCCCCCCTTTGATCCCCAGGGACCCACCCAGAAGCTGCGGATGCCGTAGCGGCTGGCGATCAGCATGGTCTCGGCGTTGTCCCGGATCGTTCCCCTGTTGGCGCCGGTCGACTCCATGCCGAGCTTGCCCATCAGCTCAAGCTCCTGGGCCTCGTCCGGCGTGTGATGCGCGCCGCGCCAGTTCCAGTAGCCGAACATGAAGCCCCTGGCCTCAAAGGGGCGCGCCTTGTATTCACGCTGGCGCAGATGGGCCAGCGAGCGCTCGAAGGTCTGCGTGACGCCGTTGCAGGTGGCGGTGAGGGTTACCGCATGGTGGCCGTAGCGGCGCAACTCAAGGTCGAAGCGCACGCGCCGCGTGCCGTTGGCGGGAAGTTCCAGCACCCGCTCGGCCAGACCTGCCGTCGTGGCTGACCGTGCGCAGGGTCAGCGCAACATCTGCCGGGTGGCCGGTCAGGTTGCGCGCCGTCACCAGATAGGAGGGGGACGACTCCACCCAGATATTGCCCAGCACCTCGGGGTCGAACCGGATGGCGACGGGGGCCGACTCGGCCGTCATCGCGAAGACGCGGACGGAGGAGGGGAGACCGGCAGCGTAGCCACTGTAGTGGTTCGGATCGGGATAGGCGCGGTACACCTGCACATCCTTGGTCAGCTCGACCTCGATGATGTCCAGATCCTCGAGCTCATGCAGCAGCCCCGGCTCGACGGGAATCGTCACCTTCCACAGGTGCAGCGTCCTGCCGGAGGCGGTCCTGACGGGCCATGCGGGAGCCGACTCCGCCGCCGCCGTGGCGAGCGGCACTTCCGGGGAGGAGAAGTTCTTGGGGAAGCCGGCACCGGGGCGGAAGAACTGGGCCGTAACGCGCGGGATGCTGTCGGGGCGCTCTTCCGCGGCCGCCAGCAGGTGCAGGGCGGTGATCGGCCGCCGCGGCACGGGAAACTGGAAGCGTGACGGGTTGCCGGCCGCGAACCCCGTCCAGCGGCCGCCGAAGCTGCCGCGGTGCGGCTCCTCGTAGCCGGTCAGGTTGCCCTCGCGGAACCAGCTCAGCCCGATATCGAGATTGTCGCAGCCGGGACGCGCCGCCGCGCCCACGACAAAGGGCACACCGCCGACGGCAAACTCGGTACCGCGCGGCAGGGAGGCGGGATCAAGCGCCTCGCCTGCAAGCCCCGATGCATTATAGGCCGCCGAAAGATCAATGGGCTCGTGCAGCGGGTCGGCGGGCGGCAGGGAAGTGATCTCCGGGGGTTGCACCTCGCACCCCGGATCGAGTTCCACGACTGGGCGTGCCCCGTAGAGATCCTCGGTCGGGATCCATTCGTGCAGCAGGCGGCCGTCAAGCAGGAAGCGGCAGAGCTTGCCGCGCAGTTGGAGCGTCAGTCGCACCCGGCGCTGCCTGATGGAATGGGCAGCCGCCAGAGCGTCGTAGTGTGCCTGCCAGTCGAGCAGCAGATCGGTCCAGCCTAAGTTCGGCCGCGCCTCGCCCGCGGGGTGCAGCGTCCGCTGCCTCTGCGTACCGATGGGATCGGTATAGACGGTGTGCAGCAGCGGGGCTTCGTCCAGCGTCAGTCCGAAACCGATATGCTCCCGGCCGCGCCCCGTGTAGAGCCGCAGCCAGCCGCCGCGTTCCATCCGCGCGGTGATCGTGATCTGCTGGTTCTCGGCGAGCGGCGTGCCGATGGTCAGGCGGGCGGGCGCATCGCCGGAACGGAACACGCCGCCGGGGAACGGAGCCGGTTGCCCGCCGCCCGCGGCACCTGGGGATCGTTCGGTTTGTTGCGTCATAACTGCTCCTCGCCAGTCAGTTCTTGCGGGGCACCAGCGAGTCCGGGTGGTAGCGGCGGAACTTGACGCCGGCCTCGGCGAGCAGCGCGCGCGTCTGTTCCGTGAAGACGTAGTCGCCGCCGTAGACCACCTCGGCGATGCCGGCGTTGATGATCATCTTGGCGCAGGTGAGGCAGGGGCAGAGCGTCACGTACATGATGGAACCCTTCAGCCGGATGCCGTGGTAGGCCGCCTGCGTGATGGCGTTCTCCTCCGCGTGCGAGCAGACGCACTCCGACAGACCGGTGCCCGAGGGGGCGTCGCTGGCGCAGCGCTCGCAGCCGCCCTCGAAGCAGTTGCGCACGCCGCGCGGGGTGCCGTTGTAGCCGGTGCAGATGAGCCGGTGGTCGGAGACCACCACCGCCGCCACCTTGCGGCGCGTGCAGTTGGCGCGCAGCGCGACGACTTTGGCGATCTCCATGAAGTAGGTGTCCCAGTCGGGACGTGGGTCAACGTGTGTGCTCATCTTGGCTTTAAAACGCTTTCGTTTCCGGTCGCCGTGTTCAATACGGCACTTGCAGATCAATGAAGGTGGCGGGAATCCCGAAGCGCTGCTCGATCCAGCGCCCCAGGGCTTGGACGCCGAAGCGTTCCGTGGCGTAGTGGCCGCAGAAGTAGGCGTTGATGCCGAGCTGCTGGGCGAGGTTGTAGCCTTGCAGGGTGGCCTCGCCGGAGATGAAGGTGTCGAGCCCGGCCTCGAACGCCTGCGATACCGATGAGGCGCCACCGCCGGCCACTATTCCCACGTTGCGTATGCGCGGTGGGCCGAAGCGCATGGCCTCGACCCGCGGGCTGACCGCCTTGGCCAGGCGCTGCTCGAAGGCCTCGCGCGCCAGCGGGCGGGCCAGCGTGCCGGCCACGCCGATCGGCGTGCCGTTGTAGATGGCGAAGGGACGGCAACGCCGCAAGCCCAGCACCTGCGCTATGCCGGCGTTGTTGCCGAGCTCCATGTGGGCGTCCAGCGGCAGGTGGCATGCCCAGAGCGCCATGTCGTGGGCTATCAGGAACTCGATGTGGCGGTAGTTGAGGCCGGTGATGTGCTTCAGTGAACTGCCCCAGCTTATGCCGTGGTGGCAGACCAGCAGGTCGGCACCCTGCGCGGCGGCGGCCTCGAAGCAGGCCAGCGAGGCATCGACCCCGCAGCAGACCCTGCTGATCGGCTTGTTGCTGCAGGATACCTGCAGGCCGTTGTTGGAGGCGTCCTGGAAGCGCTCGCTCTCCATCACGGTATCGAGGGCGGCGACGATAGTGGCGAGATCGGGTGGCGCGGTCTTGGTCTTGGTCTTGGTCGTGCGTGCCATGGTTGGGCTCCTAGGCGGCCATTTGCCAACCGTAGGCGTGGATGGCGTCGGCAATGGCCGCGATCATGTTCTCCTCGGCATCGGTGATGGTGTGGTCGTGACTGATGATGCGCATGCCGGTGTTCAGCAGCTCGCGCTTGCAGATCGGCGTCAGGCGGATGAGGCGTTCGAGCGCGTTCTCGATGGCCGTCAGGTCGTCGAGGCCCTGGGTGACGAGGGCGATGCCGGGGAAGAGTGACGCGCCGTCCGTGGTGTCGGTCAGCCCCCTCACGCCCGCCTCCCATGCGGCCGCGGCATCCTGCGGGTTGGTTTGGCCGGTGTGCGCCAGCATCGAGAGCACCAGCGAGATCTCGCCGGCCAGGGCGGCGGGAGGCAGGCTCGACATGCGTGCCGCAGGCGGCTCGGGACGCAGACGGCGGCGGATGAGGTAGCCCAGCGCAAACTCGAAGTCGTCGATATTGCTGTCGAGGCGGCTGAGTGTCGTGATCTGCTCGACTATCCGCTCGCGCTCCGCAGGCGGATGGTGGCGCAACTGCTCGGCGGCCAGTTCGCAGGCCATGCGGCGCTGGCGCGCCGTCCGGTTCTGGTGCCGCCGCTGCCAGCCGGTGGCACTCTGCACGATGGACTCTCCATGGGTTCCATGCGCCGCCGCGATCGAGGCTGTCTGGCGCTCGCGCAGCAGGGGAGCGCTCTCGGGTGCCAGCAGTGCGCCGTAGATGCAGCCGACGGCTTCAGTGGGGTTGCGCAGGGCGGCACGCTCCTCCGTTGTGAGCCATGCGGAGGTGCGGTCGCCTGCGGCTGCGGCACGTGCCGCGGCTTTGGCCTCGGTGGCGCGCAAGGCCTGGTGGAGCACCCCGCCCGGTGCCAGGAGGCCTTCCCTGAGGCGGCGCTCGTCATCCTCCTCTGCCTGCTCCGTCCCGCCGTCGCGCGCCGCCTGCTGCCGGATGGCCAGCAGGTTGCCGACGGCACTGAAGTTGCCGTCGAAGCCGGGGTCGATGCGCCGGATGCGCCTGACGAGCGGCGGGTGTGTGGCGAAGAGGCTGGCCATGCCGCTGGCGAAGAGCATGTGCGAGACCTCGGTGGCATGGCCGGCCCGCACGCGCGCGCCCTGCGGGGCGGCGCCGATGATCTTGAGCGCGTTGGCAAGTGCAGAGGGATCGCGCGTGAACTGGATGGCGGAGGCGTCGGCGAGATATTCGCGCTGGCGCGAGATGGCGCTCTGCAGCAGGCGCCCGAAGAAGACACCCACCGAGCCGATGATCCAGAGCGCCAGACCGAGTAGCACGAAGAAGAGGACGACGGCTGTACCGTCGTCCTTCTTGTTGCGGCTGCGCCCTCCCGATGCGTGGCGCAGCGAGCGGATGGCCATTTCCATGATGACCCGCCCTGCCACGGAGATGCAGAGTATGCCGCCCAGGACGCCGATCAGGCGGATGTTGAGCCGCATGTCGCCGTTCAGGATGTGGCTGAACTCGTGGCCGATCACGGCCTGCAGCTCGGCGCGGTTGAGCGTGTCGAGCAGACCCTGGGTCACGGCGACGGCCGCATCGTCCGGCGAGTAGCCCGCGGCAAAGGCGTTGAGCCCCTTCTCCCGGCGCAGCACGAAGACTTGCGGCACGCGGATGCCGGCGGCAAGGGCCATCTCCTCGACCACGTTCTGGAGCCGCCGCTCCGCGAAACTGCCGGTACCGGGGCGTATCTCCGTGCCGCCCATGGCGCGCGCCACCGCCGCACCACCGCCCCGCAGGGAGTAGAGCTTGACCAGAGTGCCCACGAGGATGATGCCGCCGCCGAAGACCAGGGTGGCAAGCAGCAGCTTCGGCTCGCGCAGGACGCGCGGCAGCAGCGACAGCGGCTCCTCAATCAGTATCAGCCAGACCGTGCCGCCGAGCAGGTTCAGCACCAGCAGCACGCCGAGCACCGCGAGGGCGACCAGCCATACCATGCGCCGCGAGAGACGGCGTGCCCGTTCCTGATGCTCGAAAAAATCCATGCCGGCGGCCGGAACTAGAACTGGACCTTCGGCGCGTCACGCTCCGAGTCCCTGGTGATCTCGAAAAGCGAGGCCGGCAGGAAACCGAAGAGTCCGGCGAAGAGGTTGGCGGGGAAGAGCTCGCGCTTGGTGTTGTAGGCCGTGACGGCGTCGTTGTAGGCCTGGCGCGCGAAGGCGACCTTGTTCTCGGTGGCCGTGATCTCCTCCTGCAGCATGGCCATGTTCTTGTCGGCCTTCAGCTCGGGGTAGCGCTCGACGACCACCATCAGGCGCGCCAGGGCGCCGCTGAGCTGTCCCTCGGCCTGGTTGAGCGAGCGCATGGCGTCGGGCTGGCCCACGGCGGCACCGGCCTGCTGCGAGGCATTCATGGCCAGATTGCGCGCCTGAATGACGGCCTCGAGCGTCTCGCGCTCGTGCTTCATGTAGCCCTTGGCGGTCTCGACGAGGTTTGGAATCAGATCATAGCGCCGCTTGAGCTGTACATCGATCTGCGAGAAGGCGTTCTTGTAGCGCTGACGCAGCGTGACTAGCGAGTTGTAGATGCCGACGGCAAAGACGGCAAGCACTACGACTACGACGACCAGGATTGCTAAGACGTTCATTGTGTTCTCCCTGAATTGGACGTTGGCAGCCATTATCGGCTATCAGGCCCAAAAGCGAAAGCCGAAAGTGAAGATGTGGTCTCGAAAGAATGCGCGGAGGTGTGGTGAGTGGTAAGTGGTGAGTGGGTGCGCCGCGCTTACACTTGGTATCCACACTTCGTTTCCGCACTATGTCGGAAGAGTCGAGGACGAGGACGATATGGAACAATTCACAATTCACTACTCACTACTCACTACTTACCGCTCTCCATTTGGCTTGCTGTATCATGTCGCGAGGGGCATACTAATCACGCCGCCCTAATCCGGTGCGGCGCATGGGACACATCATGAAACAATACGATCTCGCCACTTTTGCCGCGGCGCTCGATGCCCGCCGCCAACCCTGGTACGGCAACTACTATGCCATGTATTCCAGCCTGCTGGACGGCGTGGTGACGGATCCGGCGCTGATGCTGCTGCCGCTGGACGACCACCTCGTCCACCGTGGCGACGGTGTCTTCGACACGGGCAAGTGCGTGGAGGGCGGCCTCTACAACTTCGAGGCGCACCTGGATCGCCTGATGCGCTCGGCGGCCGCGATTGGCATTACCTGGCCGGGCGGGCGCGACGAAATCCTGCGCCTGACCCACGAGACCATCCGCATCGCCGGACGGCGCAACTGCTCTGTGCGCGTCATACTGGCGCGCGGGCCGGGCGGTTTCGGCGTCTCCCCTTACGAATCGCCGCGCCCGGCGCTCTACATTGTCGTCTATGCCCTGGGTAGGCCCTTCATGGAATTGCACCCCGAAGGTGCCGTTGCGCGCCGCAGCCTGATCCCCTGCAAGCCCTCCGAAATGGCCGCGATCAAGAACTGCAACTATCTGCCCAATGTGCTCATGAAGCGCGAGTCGGTCGACTGGGGTGTCGATTTCGTCGTCGGTTTCGATCCCGATGGGCACATGACCGAGGGCCCGACGGAGAACGTCGGCATCGTCACCCGTGGCGGCGAGCTGCTCTTCCCGCGCCTGGAGAACATCCTGGCGGGCACCACCATGCTGCGCTTGATCGAGCTGGCCCGCACGCGGGTGGCCGATGGCGTCCTGAGCGGCGTCGCCCACCGCGACATTACGGAGCAGGATATCCGTGAGGCGGCGGAGATGCTGATCGTCGGCACCACCCTCAACCTGGTGGCGGTACGGGAGTACGAGGGGCAGCCGGTCGGCACGGGTCGTCCCGGCCCCGTCTATCACTGCCTGGGGTCGATGCTGGAGGAGGATACGCGTACCAACGCCGCGTTGCGCGTCCAACTGCTCTAGCCAGCGACAGGGGGGGCGGGCAGGGCATGGAAAGCGGGCGGAGCACGGAGGCAAGGGAATTCTAGCTACGGATGACGCGGGTTTACGCGGATTTTTTGGTGAGCGGGGAGGCTGGTGGAGACGTGAATGAGAGCCCTGAAAGGGCGAGATATACCAGCCCAGGGCAACGCCCTGGGTAGCGAGGCAAAAACAGGCTAGCCCTGAAGGGGCGGGACATAGTCATGGAAGAGGACGTCTGTCTGCCACATGCAAGTCGTTGTCGATTGTCTTTGGTTGTCGTCGAGTGCAGGGAATGCACTGGCAAAGGCGCGCAAGCGCAGGTGGGGCGACGCCGTCCCGGCTAGCCGCAGCAATGGAGCGTGGTATTGTGGGGCAGACATTCCTGTCTGCCCTCGTGGACGTGCGCAGACAGGAATGTCCGCGCTACTCTGGGGCGGTTCCCGCAATGGCGGATAGGCGGCGGAATGGGCGGTGGTGGCGGTACAAAGCCGGTGTGCGGCTCGCCGGTAATACCGCTTAGCGGCATGACGGGGACGGCTCGCCCTACCTTTCGGTGGCTGTACCGTGAGCTTATGCCGGGGAGGCAGGTGGGGTGGTTCGGTACAGGCAGGAGACGGGAGACAGGAGGCGGGAGACAGGAGACAGGGAGTAGCAGTAGGCAGTGGCAGTAGGCAGTGCCGCCTGATAGACGCGGCGTCCCCACCGTGTGCTGGAGACAGGAGACAGGGGACAGGGGGTAGTGTCGACGGCGTCGCGAGGTGGGGGTGGTCGTGCGAATCGAAAGAATCGAGCAATCCGAACGAATCGAATCATTCGAATCCATCGACTCTATCGATTCTTTCGACAAAGCGTAGGGACATAGTGTGGAGACGAAGCGTAACCGACAAAGTGGGGAGACAAAGTGCGGAGACAAGGTGTAGGAGCACCCACTTAAACCCACACTTAATCCCACTCTTAAACGGCACGCTTCATCCACCCGCTTAATCTTTTGCTTTCGATCAAAGGCGACAAAGTTGCCGACAAAGCGACAAAGTGGGGCATCTCCTGGTCTGAGACATCCCATTCAAATCTGCGCCAATCTGCGCAATCTGCGGTTAAAATACCCTTCGCGCCTTCGCGTGAGCTTTCCCTGTCGCTTTCGACAAAGGCGACAAAGTTACCGACAAAGCTCGCGACAAAGTAGGCCCTGCGGTCATCCGCCCGCCACCCAGTCGCCTGCCGATTGCCCGCGGCGATTGCCCGCGGCCATACGATTGGTCTTGACGGTTTGGCCGCGCTAAACTACCGTTGTCATATGCCGGGCGAGCCGGAAGGATGGCCTGATGGCGTACGGCGGCATTTGAACGCAGTCAGTAGAGGAAGCGAGCATGAAGAATTTCAAGATCGGTGTCATGTCGGACGGTTTCCGCCTGCCGCCGCTGGAAGGTATCCGCAAGGCGGCCCAGATCGGGGCCGAGGGCGTGCAGATCTATACGGTGCACGGGCCGATGGGGCCGGATGAGATGACCCCCATCAAGCGCACGGAGCTGCGCCAGTTGGTTGACGATCTCGGTATCGTCATCTCGGCGCTCTGCGGCGATATGGGCGGTGGTTTCCACGATGCCGAACAGAATCCGGAGAAGGTCGCCCTCTCCAAGCGCATCGTTGATCTGGCCGCCGACCTCGGCGTGCCGGTGGTCACCACGCATATCGGCGTGACCCCCGAGGATCGCTCCTGCCCGATCTACCAGACCATGCTCACTGCCTGCCAGGATCTCGCCGACTACGCCTCCGCCAAGGGCGTGACATTCGCCGTCGAGACGGGACCCGAGAAGGCCGTGGTGCTCAAGCAGTTCCTTGACGACATCCACAGCCCCGGGCTGGGCGTCAACCTCGACCCCGCCAATCTGGTGATGGTCTCCGCCGACGATCCGGTCGCGGCCGTGCATACTCTCAAGGACTACATTGTGCATACGCATGCAAAGGACGGCATCCAGCTCTCCCCGGGCAGCGCCGTCGCCGTCTATCACGGTGCCGACGCCACGGACGAGCCGCCGGTGAAGTTCAAGGAAGTGCCGCTGGGCGAGGGAGATGTGGATTGGCCGCGCTATCTGGCCGCACTTGCTGAGATCGGCTACAAGGGCTTCCTGACCATCGAGCGCGAAGTGGGACCTGATCCCGCCGCAGATATCACCAAGGCGATCCACTTCCTGCGCGCGCACATAAACTGACGGCTGCCAGGCCGGCTCCCTTACCATGAAGCACTGGACAACAACCCGGATCCTCAAAAGCAAGGGTGTGAAGCGCATCGCCTGCCTGACCGCCTATGATGCCGCCATGGCCCGGCTGGTGGACGAGGCCGGTATCCACGTGATCCTCGTGGGCGACTCGGTCGCCAACACACTGCTGGGCTTCGACACCACACTGCCGGTTACCATGGAGCATATGCTCCATCATACCGCCGCTGTGGTGCGTGGCGTCAGCAACGCGCTGGTGGTGGCCGACATGCCCTTCATGTCCTACCAGGTCAGCGACGACGAGGGCGTGCGGAATGCCGGGCGTCTGCTGCAGGAGGCCGGGGCCGATGCGGTCAAGCTGGAGGGCGGCGTCATCCGGGCGCCGCTGATCCGGCGTCTGGCGGAGAACGGCATTCCGGTCATGGCCCACATCGGCCTCACGCCGCAGTCGGTTCTGGCCCTCGGAGGCTACAAGGTGCAGGGGCGCGAGGCCGATGCCGCGGCGCAGCTCGAGGCCGACGCCAAGGCGGTTGCAGAGGCGGGTGCCTTCTCGGTGGTGCTCGAGTGCGTGCCGGCCGCGCTCGCCAGCCGCATCACGGAGATCGTCCCCATCCCGACCATCGGCATCGGCGCGGGCGCCGGCTGCGATGGCCAGATACTCGTGATGCACGATATGCTGGGCATGACGCCGGCCGGCAGCACCGCCAAGTTCGTCAGGCGCTTCGCGGAGGTGGGCGAGGCCATCACCAACGCCACCCGGGAATACGTGCGCGACGTCGAGGCCGGCACCTATCCCGCCGCCGAGCACTCCTACAAGTAGCCGCCGCTAGCCGCGTGCGTAGGCGCGGCCGGCATCGAAGGCCGTAATGTTGGCCGCATGGTGCTGCTCCGGCAGCGCGGCGCGGATCGCCGCGTGCCATGCCGGGACGCCCAGATCCAGAGAAGTGCTCAGGACGCCCAGCATGGCGACGGCCGCCGTGCGCGGCGCGCCGTGCTCGATGGAGCCCAGGCAGTCGCTGGTCAGCAGCTTGCCGCCGGGCTTGAGGCGGTAGCGGTTGTTCTCGATCTGCGAGGCATCCATGACGAGCAGGATGTCGGCGGCACCGTCTGGCACCATCGGACTCATAACCTGCTCGCCGTAGCGGATGTCGGTGTTCACCGAGCCGCCGCGCTGGCTCATGCCGTGGACTTCGGCCTTCTTGACGTCGTGGCCCGAGCGGAAGGCGGCATCCGCGAGAATGTCCGAAGCCTTGACGATACCCTGGCCACCGAGGCCGGCGATGACGATGTTAAAGGTTTTCATGCTGAGATTTCCGTAGGTTCAGGCTTATCGAGCCCGCTTTGTCGCGAGCTTTGTCGCAAACTTTGTCGAACGTTGGCGGCTCATGCAGGTCGGTCTCTCGATAGGCTTGGGTGAATATTCCAGATTAGTTCCTGACGGCGTTGGCGGCGTCGTACTGCTTGATCTTGGCCGCGGCCAGGAGACACGGACGGCGTGCGATGATCACCCAGAGGCCGCCTTCGTTGGCGGCACGGTCGAGGGTGTCGTTGAGTGCCTGCGGGTTGGCGACGTGGTCGAGCACCACGACGTTGGGCACGCCCATGGCCTTTACCGTGGCCTCGATGCTGATCTTGTGCGCCGGGCCATGCATGAGGTCGCGCCCGGTGGCTGGGTGCTCCTGCATGCCGGTCATGGCGGTGGTGCCGTTGTCGAGGATCAGCACCACGTGGCCGGTCGGCGGCGGATTGTAGAGCATCTCGGCGATGCCGGTCAGTCCGCTGTGCATGAAGGTGCTGTCGCCGATGACGCTGACCACGCGCCGTGCCTCGGCCTCCGGCAGGACATGGCGCAGGCCGAGCCCCGCCGAGATGCTGGCGCCCATGCAGACGGTGGTGTCGATGGCCTGGAAGGGCGGCATCACGCCCAGCGTATAGCAGCCGATGTCGCCGCTGACGATGGCCTTGCGGTCGCGCAGGATCTCGAAGGCCGTGCGGTGGGGGCAGCCATTGCAGAGCTGCGGCGGCTTGCCGGGGGGTGGGGGAGTCTCGGGGGTCGTCTCGCCGGCCAGCAGACGCGTGACGCGCGCCACGCTCATCTCGCCGAAGCGGTAGATCGGCGGATTGCGCACGGGGGCGGCACCGGCCAGGACGCAGCTCTCCCACAGCACCGGATCGCCCTCCTCGACCACGTAGGTCTGGGTATGGGCGGCGGCAAAGCGCCGTACCGCCTGCTCCGGCAGTGGGTGTACCATCATGACTTGCAGTACCGCCGTGTTCGGCGCGGCCTCGCGCGCCAGCACCGTGCTGATGCCATTGGCGATGATGCCGCGCAGTCCGGTATCCGCGCCTTCCAGCGGCGCGTAGAGGAGTGTGCCGTTGCCATCCTCCTCGGCCCATGCGCGGATAGCCTCGAGCTTCACGCGCAGGCGGCGGTGCGCCGGACGCGCATGGCCGGGCACCATCACACGCTCGGCTGCCTTGCGCTCGTATTGCGGCGCGGGCGCCGGCTCGAATGTGCGCCGCGCCACGATGCTCTTGGAGTGGCTCACACGCGTGGTAATGCGCAGCAGCACGGGAGTGTGCCAGCGCTCGGAGATCTCGACGGCGCGCGCCAGGCAGTCGTAGGCCTGCTGCGAGTCGGCCGGCTCGAGCATCGGTACGCCCGCCGCGATGGCGTAGCGCCGCGAATCCTGCTCGTTCTGGCTCGAGGCCATGCCGGGGTCGTCCGCCACGACGATCACCAGCGCGCCCTCGACGCCCGTGTAGGCCACCGTGAAGAGCGGATCCGCAGCCACATTCAGGCCGACGTGCTTCATGGTCACCATCACGCGGGCACGGGCGAAGGCCGCGCCGAGGCCGACCTCGAGGGCCACCTTCTCGTTCGGCGCCCACTGCGCGCGGCCGCCAAGGGCGCCGAACGTCTCCAGAACTTCCGTGCTCGGGGTGCCGGGATAGCCGACGCCAAGCGAGAAGCCATTATCCAGCGCGGACCAGGCAATTGCCTCGTCGCCGTTTAGCAGCATGCGTTGTGCGTGTGTCTCCATAGGCATGGCAAAGTAAACCTTCAGAGGCCGAAAGTCAAGGAAAGGCGCACAAAAAAAGGCGCCCCGCTTGCGCGGGACGCCCGTTAAGCCGGTACACCTACTCTGTGGGATTGAAGGGCTTGGTGGTGGCCTCGCCGTCGGGCCCCCTGACCAGCAGCTCGATGCGGCGCTCGACCTCGTTGAGCTTGTTGGTGCAGTGCCGGACGAGCTGCTGGCCGCGCTCGAAGGCGTTGACCATGTCGTCGAGACCCATCTCGCCCTGTTCCATCTTCTGGACGAGGGCCTCGAGCTCCTCCAGGGCCGGTTCGAAGCCCAGCGTCGCTAGCGATTCATCCTTTTCCGGCTTCTTGGCTTCCATGCTGCTCTCTGGTGGTGGTAGGTGTTAGGAATGGTGGGCGGTGAGGGGCTCGAACCCCCGACTTCCTCGGTGTAAACGAGGTGCTCTAGCCGACTGAGCTAACCGCCCGAAGTAAATGCATACCTTATACGGGTGCCGCGCTTTCGGCAAGCCGAAAGCGAAATCAGCCGAAAGCCTTACCCCTCCTCGCGCCGCCGCAGCGTGATGCCCGTCTCGTCGGCCGAGACGACGATGGTCGACTGGGGCGGGCACTCGCCCGCGACGATGCGCCGCGCGATTGCCGTCTCGAGCTCGCGCTGGATCACGCGCTTGACCGGACGCGCGCCGTAGACCGGGTCGTAGCCCATGTCGGCGATGCGCTCCAGGCCCTCCTGCGTGACCTCCAGCCCGATCTCCTGGCGGGCCAGGCGCTTGCGCAGATCCTCGAGCTGCAGTCCGACGATGCGCGTGATCTGCTCGCGGCCCAGCGGACGGAAGAGCACCACCTCGTCCAGCCGGTTGAGGAACTCGGGCCGGAACTCGCGCTTCAGTGCATCCATGACCTTCTCGCGCGTCTGCTCCGAGATTTCGCGGCGTTCCCCGTCGTCGGCCGTGCCGGCCTGGTCGGCGGCCAGATACTCCGAGCCGATGTTGCTGGTGAGGATCATGATGGCGTTGCGGAAGTTCACGGTACGGCCCTGTCCGTCGGTCAGGCGCCCGTCGTCAAACACCTGCAGCAGGATGTTGAAGACATCGGGGTGCGCCTTCTCGATCTCGTCGAAGAGGAGCACGCTATAGGGCTTGCGCCGCACGGCCTCGGTGAGCTGTCCGCCCTCCTCGTAACCGATGTAGCCGGGGGGCGCGCCGACGAGCCGCGAGACGCTGTGCTTCTCCATGTACTCGCTCATATCAATGCGCACCATGTTCTCCTCGGCGTCGAAGAGCTCGGTGGCCAGGCTACGGGCCAGCTCGGTCTTGCCGACGCCCGTGGGGCCGAGGAAGAGGAAGGCTCCGACCGGACGGCGGCTGCTCTGGATGCCCGCGCGGGCACGCAGCACGGCATCGGCGACGGCCTCCACCGCCTCATCCTGTCCGATCACGCGCGCCTTGAGGGCGGCGTCGAGATTCAAGAGCTTCTCGCGCTCGCCCGCCATCAGCTTCGTCACCGGCACACCGGACCAGCGCGAGACGACCTCGGCGATCTCCTCTTCGGTGACCTCCTCGCGCAGCAGGGTGCTGTCCGTGGCCTTGAGCCTGGCCTGGGCCTCCTTGAGCTGCTTTTCCAGCTCTGGGATGCGGCCGTAGCGCAGCTCGGCGGCACGCTCGTGGTTATAGCTCCGCTCGGCGGCCTCGTAGTCGCGACGCGCCTGAGCGAGTTCCTCGCGCAGACGGCTGGTGGTCTCCAGTACCTGCTTCTCGTTCTGCCACTGCGCCTGCATGGCATCGGCCTGCGCCTTGACATCGGCCAGCTCCTTGCGCAGCTCCTCGAGACGCTGCTTGCTGGCGGCGTCGCGCTCGCGCTTGAGTGCCGCCTCCTCGATCTCGAGGCGCGTGGCGCGGCGCGTGAGCTGATCCAGCTCGGCTGGCATCGAGTCCATCTCGGTACGGATCGAGGCGCAGGCCTCGTCGAGCAGGTCGATGGCCTTGTCAGGCAGGAAACGGTCCTGGATATAGCGGTCGGAGAGGGTGGCGGAGGCGACCAGCGCCGCATCGAGGATCTGCACGTTGTGGTGCTTCTCGAAGCGCTCCTTCAGGCCGCGCAGGATCGAGATGGTGTCCTCGACATTTGGCGGATCGACAAGGATGGGCTGGAAGCGGCGCTCCAGGGCGGCATCCTTCTCGATGTGCTTGCGGTACTCGTCGAGCGTTGTGGCACCGATGCAGTGCAGCTCGCCGCGCGCCAGCATCGGCTTGAGCATGTTGCCGGCGTCGGTGGAGCCCTCGGTACGGCCGGCACCGACGATGGTGTGCAGCTCGTCGATAAAGAGGATGACCTGCCCGTCGGCCGACTTGATCTCGGTGAGCACCGCCTTGAGGCGCTCCTCGAACTCGCCGCGGTACTTGGCACCGGCCATCAGGGCGGTCATGTCGAGGGCGAAGATCGTGCGTCCCTTGAGCCCCTCCGGCACGTCGCCGCGCAGGATGCGCTGGGCCAGCCCCTCGACGATGGCCGTCTTGCCGACGCCCGGCTCGCCGATCAGCACGGGGTTGTTCTTGGTCTTGCGCGAGAGGATGCGGATGACGTGGCGGATCTCCTCGTCGCGGCCGATGACCGGATCGAGCTTGCCCGCGCGTGCCAGCTCCACCAGATCGGCACCGTACTTCTTGAGCGCCTCGTACTGTCCCTCGGGGTTGTCGGAAGTGACGCGCTGGTTACCGCGCAGCTCCTTGAGCACCCTCAGGACGCCCTTGGCATCGACTCCGGCAGCCGAGAGCAGGCGACCGGCTGCGGTCTTCGAGGCTGCGCCGTCGGTGAGCGCCAGCAGCAGATGCTCGACCGAGAGGTACTCGTCCTTCAGGCGGCGTGCATGGTCGGCCGCACGCACCAGCATCTCATTAAGCGCCTGCGTGACGTAGATCTTGCCGGGTTCGGTGTCGCCGCGCACCTGCGGACGCGAGGCGAGCTCCTGCTCAAGCCGCGCCTGCAGCTCGGCCACGGCCACATTGGCACGTGTCAGAATCTGTGGTACCAGTCCGTCCTCCTGTGTCAAAAGGGCATAGAGCAGGTGCTCCACATCGACCTGCTGGTGGCCGAAACGGATGGCGATCTCGCGTCCGGCCTGCAGCGCCAGTTGGGCGCGCTGTGTCATCTTGTTCATGTCAGTCATGGTTGGTTCTCCTGTCGCCATATAATTAGCAGGTAGAGTGCCAATGTGGCTATATGTGTCTAAGATGCTGAAAATCAGCAATCTAGGCATAAAGAACGCCCCGACGGCATAGCGCCAGAATGGCGCAATAGAGCGGAGGTGGGACATAATGGCGCATGGAGAGCGGATGCTCGCCGCCCCCACTTTGTCGCGAACTTTGTCGGATACTTTGTCGAAGGCGAAAGGAACCACGAAAGTCACGAAAAGCACGAAAGTAAAGGTGCAATTTGCCGCGAATGCACGCAAATGCACGCGAAAATGGAGTAAGCGGGTGGATGAAGCGTGCAGATTAAGAGTGGGATTAAGTGTGGGTTTAAGTGGGTGCTCCGCGCTTGCACCTTATTTCCACGCCTTGTCCCTCTTTACACTCTTTCCCCTTTGAGGTGCCTCTTCAGGGCGCAGGGGGCGCTTTTTGGAGGGACGATTATTGCGACCACACAGTGGCTCGCACTTTAGAGGGTAAAAGCGCTGCGCTGCCCTTTCGCCGCCCGGTGGCAAAAGGCAGTAGGCAGTGGCAGTAGGCAGTTATTGCGACCACACAGTGGCTCGCAATTTAGAGGGTAAAAGAGCTGCCTACCCTTTCGCCGCCTGAGGGCAAAAGGCAGTAGGCAGTGGCAGTAGGCAGTTATTGCGACCAGACAGTGGCTCGCAATTAA
>JAAYLN010000253.1 GCA_012521875.1 Lentisphaerota bacterium
CATGAACGACTATCCGACCAGCATGGCCGAATTGGATCGCCGGTTTGCGACGCAGGACGCCTGTCTGGCTTATTTGGCGAAGCTGCGGTGGCCATCCGGATTTGTTTGCCCTCGGTGCGGGACAGCGCTTCGAGCGCTGGGAGGGTGATGTGGCGGCGGAGCAGATGTACGACTGTCCGCTTACCTTTGTCGCGGACGCCGCGAGGTCGCTCACGGCCGTCTTCGCCGACAGTTGGATCCTAACCGATGGCGGCACCACGCTCTCCAACAAGACCTGGTCCTTCACCGTCCGTTCCGCCACGGTCGGCGATGTCGCGGGCCTTGAGATCGTAAGCGTCAATACCGCGCCTGCGGAACAGACCTGTCTAGACTTCGGCATGGTCGCCCACGACACCGGTTCCAGGGTGATCGCGGTCGGCGATTCCGTCTTCAAGAACAAGAGCTATCTGGGCTCCTTCCTTGCGCCCGACCTGCTCTCCATCGGCAACAGCGCCTTCTCGCAGTCCTCCGTCACGAATGTCGTCGTCTCGACGAACCTTGTCTCCATCGGCTCGTCCGCCTTCTACAAGGTGACGCAGCTTGCCGGCTTCTGGCCGCGGACGCTGCCCAAGCTCGAGACGCTCTCCGACAACGCCTTCCACTACACCATTGCGCTGGGCGGCGAGTTTGTCTTCCCGAAGCTGACAAGTGTCGGCGAGTACGCCTTCGCCGGCATCGAAAGCGTTGGGGCGGGTCCCAAAATCACCTCCGTGCTGGCGACGAACTGCACCACGATTGGCAATAGCGCCTTCGCCTTCTGCTACGATCTGGTCGAGGCGCGCTTCTCCGGCGACCTTACAACGATTGGTGCTGCCGCCTTCAAGCACGACCGCCTGCTGCGCGACTTCTACCCGATGACGCTGCCCAGGCTCACGACCCTTGGTAATGAGTCCTTCATGTACTGCCACTACCTTACCGGCGACCTCGTGGCACCGATTCTCGAGGTGACCGGCAGCGGCTGCCTGCGCAGCACCGCGCTCTCATCCTTCACCGCGCCCTCCTGCACCAACCTCGGTTCGTACTCCTTCGACAGTTGCTCCTTCCAGAGCGCCAAGGATGGCAATTGGAACCGCTATACCTCGGAATACTACCTCACTAACGTCACCATCTCCGCCGATGTCGAGACCATCGGCGAACTGGCCATGTCGCTCTGCCGGAGCCTGAAGCGCTTCTATCCGACGGATATGCAAAGCCTAACCTATCTTGGGCGCTATGCCTTCAAGCTCTGCTCCGCGCTGGAGGATGGCCACACCGACTTCTACCTGCCGCAGATCACGGCCATCAACAACGAGGTCTTCCACGGCGCGCGCGCGACTATGGTTTACGCCCCGCTCGTCACCTCGGTCGGCAGCCTTGCGTTCAGAACCGACCACATCACCAACGCGACCCTCTCGCGCGCGATCGGATATGTCGGCGATGAGGCCTTCTACCTCGACGGCAATCTCGTCACGCCCTTCTACCTCTTCAGCGACAACCTTACGAGCATCGGCAAGAACGCCTTCCGCAGTGCCCCCAGGACGGAGGTCCACATCAAGGCGCCTAACCTCGCCGTGATCAACTACGAGGCCTTCTGCTACTCCCCGCCGCCGATCTACTGGTACAGCCCGATCAAGTCCGGCTTCACCTTCGGCACGCGCTGCATCTCGTCGGGCCACCCGCCGCAGGCTATGCAGACTTTCCACAAGATAAACCTTATGACGGGAGCCGCCGTCGCAAGCTGGCGGCAATACTACATCCCGGTCGAAGAACTCGATGCGACCTATCTCAACCGCCCCGACTACCTCGACTTGAAGGCCGACAAGAAGACGCGGAACGTCCTTGGCCTCATGATCCAGGGAACGGATCCCGACTCCAGCTACGCCTGGATCATCGATGCCCGCGAGCATGCGGGGACGATGCTGTTGTTGCGGTAGAAGGGGTACCGGCTGCTGACAGGAGTGAGTGTAGGAGACAAAGTGTAGGAACAAGGTGCAAGTGCGAAGCACACACTTAATCCCATTCTTAAACTCACTCTTAATCGGCACACTTCATCCACCTGCTTAATCTTTAGCGTTCGACGAAGGCGACAAAGTCACCGACAAAGCGACAAAGGTGATGAGAGCCCTGAAAGGGCGCGACATACCAGCCCAGGGCAACGCCCTGGGTAACGAGGTGAAAATAGACGAGCCATGAGGGGGCGGCATATAGTTCGGGAATAGGACGTAATCACGCAGATGATAGGCCGGGCTTTCAGCCCTCGTTTCTTTGTTTGCCGGCAGTCTAGGGCTTCACCCAAGGCTGGGATGGGTCGCGCCGTTGGCGCTTTCTCCTTTTTTCGCGATTTTAGCGCATTTCGCGGTTAAAGAAGAAACCCCTTGGCATTCCTGTGGCCTTGACGGTTTCCTCATCTGCGCGGGCCAGGTCCCGCGGTAGAAAGCGCGCCCGGGGCCGCGCAAAAACCGCTTGCGCACGTAGTGCGCCACGCGGGGTGGCCGAACAGACCTCTTTGTATGAGTACCCGGCATCCGGCTGGTAGACGCGGCGTCCCCGCCGCGTGCGGATGGGGCTCAAGCGAAAGCCGCAGGGCGGGACTGCAAGCCCACAACTGCAAGGCCATGCCCCGCTCCATCGCTCCATCGCCGCGACAAGCAGGACGCTTGCCCTATCATTTCGGTTGCCGTACCGCGAGCCTATGCCGGCGCGGCGGGCGGGGTGGTTCGGTACAGGCGCCAGCGAATGTGAACGGAAAAGCCGGAACGCTGGAGCCCGCCGTCCCCGGCGGTGCCGTTCACCACCCATGCGCTCTACAACACACCGCAGAGACCGCGGGCTCCAAGGCGCATCCGGAGCGAACGGGAGGCCAAGACCAGGGGAAAGCGTACGCTCACCACCCTTTTACCCTCTTCTGCGATACAACTGACCCCTAACCCCTACTCCAGTATCAGATATGTCGGCAGTCCCGAGACCCCCAGCGCCTGCAGATGGCTGCGGGCGGGCTCCTCGCCGGGCTTCTCGGCCTGTACCGGTAGGAAAACATACCCCTCGAGCGCTTCCACTACAGCGGGATCGCGTAGCGTGGTGCGCGACATCGCATGGCAGTTCTTGCACCAGGTGGCCCAGAAGTCCAGCAGCACGGGCTTGCCTGTTGCCCGCGCCTCTTCCAGCCGCGCCGTCCAGGCCGCATGATCGCCCGCCACGATGCCATCACCAGCCGGCGTGCCAGCCGGGCGGAACCCCTGCCAGGCCAGATGCCCGTAGTAGAGCGCCATCAGCAGCACGACAACGCCAAAGGCATGCTTGACCCACTTCATCCAGCCGCCGGGCCTGGGCAGCACGGCGAGTCCGGCACCGGCAAGGGGCCAGGGCAGCGCCATGCCCACGCCTAGCAGGAAGGGCAGCAGCAGGGCGCCGGACACACCCTCGCCATGCAGCCGTGCCGCCAGCAGCAGCACGGCGAGCACCACAGGGGCGACACAGGCACCGGCCAGCAGCGCCGCCATGGCGCCCATCGAGAGCGCCAGCCAGGCACCACTGCCGGAAGGCCCGCGACCACTCTGCAGACGGGTGAAATCGATCGGGAAGACATCAAAGAGCGCCAGCGCCAGGATTACAAAAACCACGCCGATCACCAGGTTGAAGACCGGCGACGACTGCAGCGCACCGAAGAAGCCGCCTGTAACCACGGCGGTCAGGCCCAGTATGCCATAGGCCAGCGCTATGCCCAGCCCGTATACGCCGCCCAGCCAGAAGCCCGTGGCACGGGAGCCGCTCTGCGCACCGGCTCCGATAATCGCCAGGTTTACTGGAATCATCGGTAGTACGCAGGGGGTGAGGTTCAGCAGCAGGCCACCCACGACGATCAGCAGCACGGTTAGCCACCAGCCCCGCTCGCGCAGGAACTGCGCCGGATCATTGGTAAAGGCCGCGAAGCTTGTAGCGCTGGACTTGCCGTCGCGTGTAGGCTGCCCACCATCTCTGGACAGAAATGCCGCAAAGGCCTCCGGCTTCATGTAGCCGGAGGCCGAGGCCGTGATGCGCAAACCTTGCAGCCATGCCGCTTCCGCCTCGTCATCTCCCGCTGCACCAGCCGCTTCCGCTGCGTCAGCCGGGCGGATTTCGCTGCCTGTCCAGACGAAGGCGTGTGTTTCGGGAGCAAAGCAGATGGCGCCGGAACAGCCCTGCAGTCCGACCGTGATTTTGCACGGACTGGTCGCAAGGGCATAGCGCGCGGTAAAGCTGCCGCCGAAGACCTCGCGGTCGGCATCCATGAGCGGATCGTAAATCAGCTTTGCCGGCAGTTTCTCGCGTGGCGTGACGACGGTACTGTCGAGGCGTACCGACCATGAATCGGCGTAGAGGTGGTGGCCCTGCGGCACCTGTACCGCGAGTCGCAGTTCGTAGGCATCGTCCTCGCGGGCCGCCTCCGCCGTTACGGTAAAGGCCGCCTCGGCACGTGCCATGCCGACACATGCGGCCAGCAGTGTCGCCAGAGAGAGCGTGGCGTGTTTAGCGAAGCTCAAGTGAAACCCCTGCTGCCACGAGGGCTTTTGCAAGACTCCTGGTCATATGCGGATCAAGGTAAAAAGTAAGCGACAGAGTTAGCACGCCGACTGCTTCTGGTCTGAGACGCCACCAGCCGCCCCCTCTTGCGCAATCGACAAAGCGTAGGGACGAAGAGAGGGGACGAAGCGTATCCGACAAAGCGTGGAGACAAGGTGTGGAGACAAAGTGTGGAAACAAGGTGTGTCTCCGACCTATTCCAACTGCCTACTGCTACTGCCAACTGCGCCACTGCCCCGCAGGGACAGTGGCGCGACTTATACATCTAGCGTTGCCGGCTATTCGGTCTGGATGCGCCACCGGCCGGCATCGGTCTCCAGCGCCCTTACGCGCTGCCCGGGCACAAAGGCCGTGTCGGCACTCTGCACGACAGTGATGATGCGTCCGTCGTCCAGCTTGACCGTGAGCGAATATGCCTTCTGGCGTGTGACGGCCTCCTCGGCGATCGCACCCACGGCCGCACCGGCCAGCGCGCCGCCGACGGTCGCGACATCCTTGCCGCTGCCGCCGCCGACCGTGCGTCCGGCCACACCGCCCAGCACGCCACCGGCAATCGCGCCGATGGGGCTCTTCGTGCCCTCGATCTTGCCTTCCTTGACGGTTTCAATGACGCCGAAGTAGGTCCGCTGCGCCCGCAGGGCCTCGTCGCGCGAGAAGGTGGTTCCCGACCTTGATGAGGCGCATCCGCTCATCAGCAGGCCGCTGACGGCCAAGGCCGCCAAGACAGTGTTCATGCAAGTCAGTCTCTTCATCTTTCTTCCCTTTCCTGGATTGGTAGGCTATGCGTACATTATAACCGAAAAGCCTTTGAACAGCAACGGGGCGTTTTTGCGGGCGCCTGCCCGCACCTGTTGCCACCGACTAAGACGCTGTTGGCCTTCCATTTATTCACGGGGGTGTTACATGGGGGAATCAGGAACTCATGAACCCGGGAAGGGTGGGGGAGTAGCAACAGGCAGTGGCAGTAGGCAGTGTCGGCAAGCGTCGACACCGTCGAGCCTGTCGCCATCCGTCGCCACCCGTCGCTACCCGTCGGCAGCGCCGGTAGTACCGGCGGTCTCGGTAGTGCCGATGGTCTCGAGGACGAGCACCGAGGACGAGGACGAGGACGAGGACGATTGGTCTGGTCCGAGGCTCCTCTGCTGCTGCTGTCTATTTCGCTTTCGACAAAGTGTAGGGACAAAGTGACAAAGTGGCGTCTATCACCCTTTCCAACCGCTCCATAGGGGCGGTGGCCCTGCTGAACCCCGAACCCTAGTCTGAGACACCCTATGCCAATCTGCGGCATATGCGCCTGCGAAGCAGGACATCTGCGCAATCTGCGGTTAAAACTCTTGGAACCTTCACGAAAGCGTTCCCTGTTGCTTTCGACAAAGTTACCGACAAAGCTCGCGACAAAGTGGCGTCTCTGGCCTGTTCAAACTGCCTATTGCCACTGCCTACTGCTACTGCCGCCGCCCTGCAGGGCAGCGGCTCTGAACCCCGAACCCTCATTTCGCATTTATTTGCCACGGAAATTATGGCATACTTATCTTGTCATGCGTTACTGGTGGGCCAATCAGATGTCCGCGTACGACGCCGAGGTTGCCGGAGGCTATCTCTGGAGCCGCAAGCGCCGTTCCGATGGCTCGCGTAATCCCTTCTACGACAGCCTCACGCTGACGCAGCCCGGCGACATCATTTTCGGGTATCATCGCACGGCCATCCGTGCTGTTGGCTTTGTGCTGGAGCCGGTGGCCGAGGCGCCGTGTCCCGCCGCCGGGCCCCCGCCGGCTGCGGAGGCGGATGCGGAACTGGGCTGGCTGCTGCACGTCTCCTGGCTCGAGCTGCAGCGCCCGCTGGTTCCCGCGGAGCACATGGAGATTCTCGCACCGCTGCTGCCGCCCTACAACTCCCCGCTGACCGAGAAGGGACGCGGCATCCAGGGCGGGCGCCTTGTGGAAGTTCCCACACGCCCGGCCCGCGCACTGCTGGAGCTGGCCGGCGGACGCTCCCCGGCGCAGTTGCTCTGCCCCTCGTGGAAGGCGCAGCAGATGCGTTTCACTTTTTCCGAACCGGCTCCCGCCGGGTCTGCACCCGCACTTCCGTCACCTACGCCAGATGAGGATTCATGACCATCGACACGCATCTAACCGACTACTTTGACAAGAACCGCGAGCGCATCCTCGACGACTACTTCGCGTTGCTGCGCTTTCCGACTATCAGTAGCGACATTGCCCGTCTGGGCGACAGCGCGCGCTGCGCCACCTGGCTGCGCCAGTACCTGCGCGGCCTGGGCTTCAACGCCGCGATCGAGCTTGCCGACGACCAGCCGCTGGTGATTGCCGAGCGTCCCGGCAGTGCCAACGCCCCCACCGTGCTCTTCTACGGTCACTACGACGTGCAGCCCATCGAACCGCGTGAACAGTGGCGCAGCGATCCCTTCGAGCCCGTGCTGGTCGGCGAGCGTGTCTATGCCCGCGGCGCGCAGGACAACAAGGGGCAGCTCTTCGCATTCCTTACCGGTGTGGCCGCGCTGATCGCGAGCGGCGCTCCGCTGCCGCCCCTGCGAATCATCCTCGACAGCCAGGAGGAGAGCGGCAGCGGCGCCCTCCGCAAGCACCTGCCTTCGCTGAAGCGCCGTCTGGCCGCCGATATCCTGCTGGTATGCGATACCGGCAAGCACAGCTCCGGGCGCCTGGCGATCACCGCCGGCCTGCGCGGCCTCGCGCACCTCACGGTACACCTCACCGGCGCCAGTTACGACCTCCACTCCGGCACCCACGGCGGCGTGGCACCCAATCCCGCACTGGCGCTCACGCGCATGCTGGCCACACTGCACAACGCCGACGGCAGCATCGCCGTCGAGGGCTTCTACGACCGCCTCGTGCCGCTCACGGAGGCGGAGCGCCGCCAGGCCATGTCGCTGCCGTTCGATCCCGGGGCCTATCAGCGCGAGACCGGCACCCTGCCCGCCGGCGGCGAGCGCGGTCTGGAGCCCGTCGAGCGCGGCAGCTTCCGTCCCACCATCGAGATCAACGGACTCGTCTCCGGCCACACCGGCCCCGGCGTCAAGACCATCATCCCGGCCGCCGCGACGGCCAAGCTCTCGATGCGCCTCTGTCCAGGACAGTCGCCGACGCACGTGCTCAACGTAGTCTCCGAGCACCTCAGGCAGCGTGTGCCGCCGGGACTCAAGCTCGAGATCGCCAATGCCGAGAGTCATGGCCCCGGCATACGCCTGCCGCTCGACTCGCCCCTGATGCAGATTGCCGCCGACGTGCTGGAGCGCATGGGGGGCGAGCCCCCCGCCATACTCTGGGAGGGCGGCTCCATCCCCGTTGTCGCCGCGCTGTGGGAGCAGACCGGCGCCGCACCGCTGCTTGTCGGCTTCGGCTGCGGGGAAGACCGCGTCCACGCCCCCAACGAATCCTTCTCCCTAACGCAGTTCCGGGAGGCCTTGCGCTTCAGCGGGCTCTTCCTCTCCGAACTGGCCGCAACGTAGCAGAAGTCCGTCCATGTCACGCCGTTACCAGCCGCGCCGTCCCTACCGCCCGCCCCGCAAGCCGCCCGCCCCGCCGCCGCCGTCCGCCGAAGACCGGGAGGCTACCGAGGTTTCGGGTACCGTCGAGTCGCTTGTCTTCCGCAACGACGAGACCGGCTACACCATCGCCTCGGTACGCCCGGCCGAGGGCCGCAGCGATCCGATTACCGTGGTCGGCACGACCGCCGCGATCTGGGTGGGCGAGGAGCTTACCGCCCGCGGCCGCTGGACCCGGCACCCCCAGTTCGGCTGGCAGTTCCAGACCGACGAGCTCATCTGCATCACCCCCACCTCGGCTGAGGGCTTGCGTCGCTTCCTCGCCAGCGGGCTGATCCGCGGTATCGGCAAGGTGCAGGCCGACCGCATCGTCAACCACTTCGGCGCCGACACGCTGCGCGTCATCGAGAAGGAGTCGGCCCGTCTCGAGGAGGTCGAGGGCATCGGCCGCATCCGCCGCCAGCGAATCAAGGAGTCGTGGATCGAGCAGCGCGGCATCCGCGACGTGATGATCTTCCTGCAGTCGCACGGGGTCGGCACCGGCCAGGCGGCGCGCATCTTCCGCCAGTACGGCAGCGACTCGATCGCCGTGGTCAAGCAGAACCCCTACCGCCTCTGCGACGACGTCTGGGGCATCGGCTTCAAGACCGCCGACTCGATCGCCCTGCGTGTCGGCGTGCCGCACGACTCGCCCGCCCGCGCCCGTGCCGGCCTCTTCTATCTGCTCCAGACGCAGGCCGACGAGGGCCATTGCTTCGGTACCGATGCCGACCTGCTGCTGCAGGCGCAGGAGATGCTCGGCATCTCCATCGAGATTCTGGCCGACGCACTGCAGTCGCAGATCGAGAGCGGCGCGCTGATCCGCGAGGAGGATCGCATCTATCCGCGCGACCTGCACGATGCCGAGCGACGCGTCGCCGCCAAGCTCAAGACCCTGCTCGAGACGCCCCACGGCCACCGCCCCATCGAGGCCGGCAAGGCGCTGGCCTGGGCCGAGCAGAAGATGGGCCTCACGCTGGCCGACGCCCAGCGCCAGGCCCTGCAGACCGCCATAGATGCCAAGGTCGCGATCATCACCGGTGGCCCCGGCGTCGGCAAGACCACCATCATCCGCGCCCTCACGGAGATCTTCGGAGCGCGCCGCCTCAAGCTGCGTCTGGCGGCACCCACCGGACGCGCCGCCAAGCGCATGTCCGAGGCTACCGGACAGGAGGCCCAGACCATCCACCGCCTGCTGCGCTACCTGCCGGCGATCCATGACTTCGAGCACAATGCCGACAACCCGCTGGAGGCCGACTGTCTGATCCTCGACGAGACCTCGATGATTGATATCCGCCTCATGGACCAGTTCCTACAGGCTGTGCCCGATAGCGCCCGCGTGGTGCTGGTGGGCGACATAGACCAGTTGCCCAGCGTAGGCCCCGGCAATGTCCTGCGCGACGCCATCGCCTCGGGCGTCATCCCCTGCCGGCGGCTCGACACCATCTTCCGCCAGGATGCCAGCGGCCTGATCGTCCGCAACGCCCACCGCATCAATCACGGCGAGCGGATCGAGAGTGGCGGCCCCGATAGCGACTTCTTCCTCATCGAGACCAGCGATCCAGAGAAGGTCGTCGAGCGCGTCCGCGAGCTTGTCGCGCGCCGCATACCGCGCCACTTCCGCCTCGATCCCCTGGAGGATATCCAGGTACTCAGCCCCATGCGCCGCAACCAGCTCGGCGCCGACAACCTCAACGCCGTGCTGCAGCAGAGCCTCAACCCCACCGGCCCCTCGCTGATGCGCGGCCACAGCCGCTTCCGCAAGGGCGACCGCGTGATGCAGTTGCGCAACAACTACGACAAGGACGTCTTCAACGGCGACATCGGCCTTGTCCAGTCCGTCGACGAGGAGGAGCGGCAACTGGTGGTGCTGTTCGACGGGCGGCCGGTGAAGTACGACGGCAACGAGCTCGACGAGCTTGTGCTGGCCTACGCCTGCACGATTCACAAGTCGCAGGGCAGCGAGTATCCTGCCGTGGTGATTGTCCTGGCCACGCAGCACTTCAAGCTGCTGCAGCGCAACCTGCTCTACACGGCGGTCACCCGCGCGCGCAAGCTGGTGTGCATTGTCGGCTCCTCCAAGGCCATCCACCTGGCCATCCGCAACAACGAGGTGCGCGAGCGCCGCACCACCCTGGCGCAGCGGCTGAAGGAGCTCGTTCGCGGGTGAGCGGACAGGAGACAGGAGACAGGGAAGTAGCAGTGGCAGTAGGCAGTGGCAGTAGGCATGTAGGGGCGGCACGCATGCCGCCCGTAGGGAGTGCGCGGAGGCGCGGGGAGGTAGGCGGAAGAGGAGGCGGCTGGTAGACGCGGCGTTCCCGCCGCGTGGTGGGAGGGCAGGGGACAGGAACCCGCCGTAAACGGCGGGCACAGGACTACCACGCGGCGGGGACGCATCTGCAAAAGCGCGCCAGCACAGGTGGGGCGACGCCGTCCCGGCTAGCCGCAGCAATGGAGCGTGATAGTGTGGGGCAGACATTCCTGTCTGCCCTCGTGGACGTGCGCAGACAGGAATGTCCGCGCCACTCTGGGGCAGATTCCGCAATGGCGGATACGTGGCGGAATGGGCGGGGTTGGCGCTACAGTGCCTTGTGTGAGGCTCGCCGGTCACACCGCGTAGCGGCGTGACGGGGACGGCTCGCCCTACCTTTCGGTTGCTGTACCGTTCACCACCCCATGCGCTCCCCAGTACACCGCGGAGACCGCGGGCTCCATAGCGCATCCGAAGGGAACGGGGAGCCGGAACATTTGCTTGCTCTTTCGCTTTCGACAAAGTTACCGTCACAGTTCGCGACAAAGTGGCGTCTCTGGTCTGTTCCAACCGCCCCGCAGGGGCGGCGGTCGGACTAGAACCCTGAACCTGCCCCCTGCCCCCTTACTGCCCCTTCATGCTTGCACGCGGCGCGCAAAGGCGTTAAAACTTAGCTCAATCAACGCATGCGCCGAGAGGAGTCCCCGATGAGCACACAACACACCCCGAACCGTACCGACGAACTGCAAACCCGCATCGGCAAGCTGGTGGGTGCCGGCGGCGGCACCCTGCAACTCGCCGATGGCGTCTATGGCCTCGACCGCACTCTGGTGCTGCCGAAGGACGTCAGCCTCTGCATGACGCCCCACGCCATCCTGCGCGCGCTGCCCGGCTTCAAGGGCGATGTGATCCTGCTCAAGGACGCGGACGACGACTCCCGCCACCACCCCGGCGGCTGGATCCGCGGCGGCGTCATCGACGGCAACCACCAGCCGCTCACCGGCCTCAAGGTGGTGCGCGCCAGCCGCGTCGAGATCGCCGATATCGAGATCCGCAACGCCACCTTCAAGGGTATCCACGTCGAGGCCGGCTACGAGGTCAACATCAGCCACGTGCGTTGCAACAACGACCTGCACAAGCCCTATGCCCCCGGCAGCATCGGCATCCACTACTCGAGCGGCGACAGCGCGGCACACCTGGCGCACATCATCGGCTTCGAGACCGGCCTGCGCAGCGACGCCTTCTCGTGCCACTTCGCGCAGGTGCATGTCTGGAACTACGACCCGGACCAGGGGCCGATGCCCTACTGCTTCTACTGCAACGGCCACTGCGACACCTACCTGCAGTGCTATGCCGACTCGCCGTCGATTGCCGGCTTCTATGTCGTCAAGCCCTCGCAGACCTTCATCGCCTGCCGCACCTACTACAGCCGCTGGGCCGCGGACAACGCCGGCGCCGGGGTGCTCGTCGGCCCCAATGGCGGCCAGGGCACCTACCTCGGCAACGGCTACTTCGCCGCCCCCGGGCACAAGCTCGCCAAGGCCTTCGACGGCAACCTGGCCGGCGCCACCATCCTGGGCGAGTCGTACCGCGACAACGTCGTCCTCGGTGGCCGCGAGTGCCGTATCCCCTCCGGCGACGACAACGGCAGGCAGCCCCCGCTGAACGTGGCCGGCCCCGCCGGCCTGCGGCTGACGCCGCGCGCGACGCCGCCGGAAGCCGCGGAAGGGGAACCCGGCGAGATCGTCTGGGTCGATGGCGGCGCCGCGACAGGACTCTACATCAAGACTTCGGAAGGCTGGAAACGCGCCCGGCTGGAATCATAAACCAAGCGGCACCGAGGGACACGCCGCCGTGATCAACGGCAACCTCTTCTTCAAGAGCAGGCATGTGGACGGAGCCGACGGCCAGCAGCCGTGGACCGGGCTGCCCGCCGCGTTCAGAATACAGTGCCCCGCCTTTTCGCCTTTTGCCCACCCCGGCAGTACCGGTAGTAGGGAGTGTTGACTTATTGCAATTCCCTGCTGCTTTTTTATCAGGAACTCATGAAATCAGGAATTTGTTTGTGGAAACAGCGCATTCTTGCACTCTTCTTGAGTTCTTGAGTTCCTGATTAATACGCGCGGGGAATAAATCACCAGTCCCAGTACCGGCAGTACCGGGTCTCGAGGACGAGGACGAGGACGAGGACGAGGACGAGGACGAGGACGAAAATGCGCCTATCATCTTCCCTGTCGCTTGCGACGAAGGCGACAAAGTTACCGGCAAGGCTCGCGACAAAGTTGATGAAAGCCCTGAAGGGGCGTGATATACCAGCCCAGGGCAACGCCCTGGGGAAAGGGGCAAAGAACGACTAGCCCTGAAGGGGCGGGATATAGTCATGGAATAAGGCGTCTATCTGCCGGATGATAGGCCGGGCTTTCAGCCCTCATTTCTTTCGCTGATGATTTCCTAGGGCTTCACCCTAGGCTGGGATAGGTCGCGCCGTTGGCGCTTTTTCGCTCCATCACTCCATCACTGCGGCTAGCCGGGACGGCGTCGCCCCACCTGTGCTGGCGCGCTACTGCAGGGGCTTCCCCGTATCTCGACGACAGCGGGCTTGCCGAGGACGAGGAAGAGAAAGAGCGGAGCATAACCAATCACCAATCTACAAATCTGAAATCACAAATTCCCTTGGCGCTCTTGGCTTCTTGGCGGTTCAAATAGGTTCGCTGTACCGTGAGCTTGTGCCGTGGCGGCGGGCGGGGTGGTTCGGTACAGGCACCAGAGAATGTGAACGGAAAAGCCGGAACGCTGGAGCCCGCCGTCCTCGGCGGTAACGTTCGCCAATCATGCGCTCCCCAATTTCCCGCGGAGACCGCGGGCTCCAGTGCGCATCCGAAGCGAACGGGGGGGCGGAATATTCGCTTGCTCTTTCGCTTTCGACAAAGCGTAGGGACAAAGTGTGGAGACGAAGCGTATCCGACAAAGCGTTGAGACAAGGTGTTGGGACGAGGTGTTGAGACGAGGTGTAAGTGCGAAGCACCCACTTAATCCCACTCTTAAACTCACTAATCGGCACACTCCACCCGCTTACTCCATGTTTGCGTGTATTTGCGTCCATTCGCGGCCCGCTTTCGCGCTTTTCGCGCATTTCGCGGTTAAAAAAACACCATCAAATTTCGCGTGCATTCGCGTCCATTCGCGGTTCCGTTTCCCCGCGCCTCCGTGCCTCCGTGAGAGACAACCAGCAGCTCTCGACAAAGGCGACAAAGTTACCGACAAGGCTCGCGACAAAGTTGGCGTTGCCGACCTGTTCCGACCGCCCGCCAAAACCGTCTTTATCGCAAAGACGGTTTTGCTTGAAACCATACCTGCAAAAAGGATGTATTGCTGATGTGAAAACGGGCGGAGCCGTTCCTGCTAGCTGATTACCCGCGTGCCCCACTCCCCGATCGGTGCGGGGAAGATGCCGCCCGCGCTGAGCGGCACATGGCCGGCCTCGATGTGGTCGAAGAGCCGCCGCTGCAGGCTGGTGGAGAGCTGCTCTCGGCGCGTGGCGCGCCCATGCGGCACAAAGGCGCGCTCGTAGGTCTGGCCCGCAGTGGCCCCGGGCTGCGGTACACGTATGAAGGCGCGCTGGAAGCGCACGATGTTCGAGTTCTCCGGTAGAATGTCGGAGAGTCCCGGATTAAAGAGCCAGCTACCGCAGATCACGCCGCGTGCCGCGGGAAGCTCGGGGAAGTGGCGCGGGTAGAAGCCGGCGGCCTGCACGAAGGAGTCGCGGCAGGCGTCGAAATCCAGCGGGGCGCCGGTCGGGATGTGCAGGTTCAGTATGGGGTCGCCGGCGGAGAGAATGCGTTCCCATTCGCCCGGCGCGAAGGTAGTCGGCTGTGTCGCGATGTAGCCGCCGGGCTCCACCACATGCGCCCGGCGGATTTCGCCATCCTCTTCCACGTAGGTCAGTTCGATGAAGGGCTCCCTGGCCCCCTCGCTATCAGCGAAGATGCCGGCGGAGGTTATCTGGTGTCCGCCGCAGGCCGCCACGCGGATCTCGCCGCGTTGCAGGTGCTTCAGCACCACGAAGGGCATGTGGAAGGTGTAGGGCTGGAATTGTAACCGCCCGAGCCGGATCACGCGGCAGAAGAGATGCTCGCGCATCCAGCCCACCTCGCGGAAGCCCGTCGTGCCCGTGCGCTGCCTGCTGGTGTCGATCCAGATTTGGAAGTCGGTGAGCGTATCGCGCAGTATCTTTTCGGGTATGTTGTGCCTGGTGTAGAGCGCGCGCATCTGCGGCAGATGCTGCAGCAGCGGCAGCAGCAGGAAGAAGCGCTCGCCGGCCGAGTTGTCGCGCGGAATATCACTCCACTCTTCGGCCTTCCAGGCGTCGGGCGTGAAGAGTGCCGTGGCGCAGCGCACCAGATCGGCCAGCCGTTCCGGACGCTGCAGCAGGTCTTGCGCCGCCTGCACGATGAGGTCGCAGGCGTCGGGCTCGATTCCCGCCCATTCCGCCTCGGCCCGCAACTGGCGGGTATCCCGCAGGAAGGCGGCGATGTTGGCGGGCTCGTTCAGGGTGGAGGGCAGGGGCATTGTGGAGTTCATGGTAGTAAGCTCCGCTTTAGCGGTACTGTGTCGCGGGTCTTGTCGGTAACTTTGTCGAAAAGCGGGCGGACACGGAGGGCCGCCCGAACGATATTATCCCGGCTGAGCCTGGTGGGGGTGGGGGCGGACGCGGAGATCCGCCCCTGCGGAATCATTGCGGCGCGCTCCAGGAGAAGGCGGGCTTGAGGTGGGTGTAGGGGTGGGTGTTGTAGGCCGCCTTCGGCGCCTTGCCCTGCCACTTCCAGCCGATGAAGTCGAGCAGCACTTCCCAGTCTTCCGGGGCGTGCATGTGCGTGCCCGGACGGATGTTGAAGGCCAGATTGTCCGCGCTGCCGAGGAAGCGGTAGACCTCGCCGGCGGCCCAGGCACTCTGCACCATGCCCTCGGGGTTCGACCAGCGGTCGTCCAGCGCGTAGGTCAGGAGCATCGGACGCGGCGCGATGGCGGCGAGCATGCAGTGCTGGTCGAACGGAATCTCGTTCTCCCTGCCGAAGTAGGGACGCAGGTCGTTGCTGAACCAGGGCGGGAAGGAGTCGAGGATCGTGAGCGACTCGCCGCCGTGTCCCACGTAGCGGTAGACGGGGCTGCCGCCGGCGCAGGAGGCGTTGTCGTTTACCAGTCCGATACGGGGATCGGTCATGCCGGCCAGCAGCGTGGTCTTGCCGCCGCGCGAGTGGCCGGTTATGGCGATGCGGCTGCTGTCGATGTAGGGCAGTTGGCACAGCAGGTCGACACAGCGGTGGTAGCCCCAGGCCCAGGCCGAGAGTGTACCGAAAGTCATGCCGGGATAGACGTCGTAGAGGCCGCCGCTGCGCGCCTTCCAGGTGGGGTCGCTCCGCTCCAGATCCTTGGCCATCTCGGTGCGGTTGAAGTAAACGATGGCGCAGCCGCTCCGCACCACGCGCTGCGCGATCTCCTCGGTGAGGTACCACCAGCAGCCGTCGCCGTTGACGACAGCGGGGAAGGGGCCGCCATCGCCCGAGGGGTAGAGGATCTTGACGCAGAAGGAGAAGGGCTGCGCGCCGCCGTGGCAGTGTACGCGGTACGTCCGCAGCTTCGGCGCTCCCTCCCAGCGCGAGACGCCCGAATGGCAGAGCGCCTCGACCGTGACGGAGTCGGGGACCGGCGGCAGACCGCCATACTCCATGTTGAGGATCATGTCGCTCCAGGCCTGCGCGCGCTCGGTCCACTCCTCGCGCGTCCTGACGCGCCCGCCGTCGGGCAGGGCAAAGGGATCGGGTAGTTCGCCGCGGTTGATGCTGGGCTCGGTCGGATAGGTGTTGGTGACGGGTTGGTTCATGTTGCTGATCCTTTCAGTTGGCGGAAATTGCGGATGCGGTGGAAGATGATGTGGTTGGAGTCGTGGTAGTTGTGGGCGCCGTCGATCGCGGTACGCACCAGGAGGAGCAGATCCTCACCGTCGAACAGCCAGTCGACATACTGGAAGCCGATCTGGCCGAAGGCGGTCTCGCGCGGTATCGCCGGGTCGTGGCGCAGCAGGGTGCCGCTCCACTGCCAGTTGCGCAGATCGCGCGAGCGGTAGAGCGAGAGCACGGAGCGGTTGGGGGGGGCCTGTGGGTCGAGGTTGCCGTTGGCGATCGTCAGGTAGCCGCCCTCGACCGGATCGGTACGGATGGTGAACTTGGTGTGCCCGCCCGGAAAATCGAGAAAGCCTGTGGCGGGGTCGAAGGCCAGGTGCCGGCCGTCGTCCGAGAGTGTGAGCATGGCCGCATGGTCCCAGCAGATGGGATTGGCGTTGAAGCGGATGACGTTGCACAGTGTGTTGTCGGGCGCCGCCACCACATTGCCCTCGAGCCAGCCGGGTTCCCGCAAACGGCCCCAGGCACTTGGCACCCAGGCGGGGTCGAAGGCCACGCGGTTGCTCATTGTCCAGGAGTCGGCCCGCAGCAGATCAGCATCGGCGGGGCAGGAGATCACGAGCGATTGAAAGCCGGCCGCGGTCCAGTCACAGGCGGGATTTGCGGGGCGGTAGTCCTCGAAGGCGCGGTAGAGACGTCCCTTGTGGAGCAGTACCGGAACGGGCGCGCCGTGGTAGTTGGGCGGGATGCGTCCGGAGCCGCCGCGGAAGAGCAGGCCGCTGGTCTCATCACGCGGATGCGTCCATGTGTTGCCGTTGTCGTCGCTGCGGCGGATGACGATCGAGCCATAGCGCTGCGAGACGCCGAGCAGATAGACGGCACCCTCATGCACGAAGAGCGTGCTCCAGTAGGCGTTGGCGATGTGTGTGATATTGCGCCAGGTGAGGCCGTTGTCAGGCGAGCGGTAGACGCTGGTGAGATGCTCCTCGCCCTCGTGGTTCAGCGGGCATCCCGGGCCGAAGTAGTCGTGGGTGGCCAGCAGGTCACCCGAGGGCAGCCGCGCGAGGCTGGGACTGCCCAGATAGGTGCGCGTGGCGGGATCCTGGTAGCGGAGCACCGCGTCATGGTGACAACACCGGTTGGGGTTCTGGGGCATCGTGCATTCCATTGGCGAATTGATATGGTAAGGGTACCTTGTTCGGGCCCGCGTGGCAAGCTGGTTGGTGGCTGGTGGTTGATGGTGGTTGATGGTGGTTGATGGATGGTGGTTGATGGTTGGTGGTGTGGTTAATTTAACGCAGAGGCGCAGAGGCGCAGAGGAAGTGAGTGGTGGTACACCATTCGTCCCCTGCGTCCCATTCGTCCCATCGCCGCAAGCAAAAGATTAAGCGTGCCGATTAAGAGTGAGTTTTAAGAGTGGGGTTTAAGTGGGTGCTTCGCGCTTACTCCCACACTTACTCCCTCACTTAAACGGTACGCTTGCTCTACCCGCTTACTCTTGTTTTCGCGCCCGTTCATCCATTCGCGGCTCCCCTTGGCGGTCTTGGCGGTTCAATCTCTTTCGAGAACGAGGACGATCCATCCGCATCCCATCCACTACTCATGTACACCCCTGCCACTAGCCGATTACGGTTGTTGCCGGGAAAAGAGTTGATCCCCTTTGGCATCCGGAGTATAATACTGCACGCATGAAGCAAAACCTCTCGACGGTGCTGCGCCGACTGGCGGCGGCGGGTATGTGTGTGTGGCTGGCAGCCGGATGCAGCACGACGGCCATGAAGGGCACGCCCTTCTATACGGGGGAGTATGCCACCCGCAAGGGGTCGGTCGAGAACCGCGTTAATCTCTGGCCGCTGGCCTACTACCGCGATCCGGCACTCTCCATCCTCTGGCCACTCGGCGAATACACCGGAGACCGCTTTGCCATCAGGCCTATCTTCTCTATCGAGAATCTCGACAAGGAGGATCCAGTCTATAACGTGCTCTGGCCGCTGGGGCGCTTTGATACGTGTCGTGGCGACAACCGTCTCTTCCCCTTCTTCTGGGGCCGTGACTACCGTGTGGCCTTCCCGCTCTACTGGCACTATGATCAGCCGCTAGGGCGGGAGAAGGGCTCCGACTCGCTTTTTCCGCTCTGGCTCTACTTCCGCGACCATGAGCAGTACAGCCTGCACCTGCTCTGGCCCTTCTTCAACGTCAAGTCCTACGATGATGAAAGGGGCTGGCGGGTCTGGCCGCTGGCAGGACACTACGAGCGCCCCAAGGCACGGCGGGGATACACCTATGCGCTCTGGCCGCTGGCCTGGCACGAGTGGTCGGACAATGACAAGGAGGAGTCGTGGGCTCTGTTGCCAATTTTCCAGGCCTCGCATACACCGCACGAGAAAAGCCTCCAGACGCTGCTTGGAGGCTGGAGGCGCGATGTGGTCGGGATGGCGACGGATTGGTGGGCGCTGCCGATCCTGGGCGGCGGTCACCACTCGCCGGCCGAGTCGCGTGCCTACGGGTTGCTGGGACTCTACGGCCACCACCGCAACGAGGCGTCGCACGGCAGCCGCCTGCTGCCGCTCTACTACCATAAGGCCACGGCCAAATCCGACCTCTTCCTTTCGCCGCTCTATCTGTCGGGCTCGACGGCGGAAGCGGGCGGCTGGACCATGGTACCGCCCCTCGTCCTCCACCGTCACTCCAAGAGCGGCTCCGCCTTCTACAGCCTGCTCTACTCGCAAGGCGCTGACCGCGGGAAGGATGAGCGCTGGTCCTGCCTGCTGCCGCTCTACTACCACAAGGAGTCGGTCGGCGATAACCTCTTCCTCTCGCCGCTCTACCTCTCGCGCACGACGCCGGATGCGGGCTGGCGTCTAGTGCCGCCTCTCGCTTTCTACCGTCACTCCGGAAACGCCTCCTCCTTCTACAGCCTGCTCTACTCGCAGGGTGCCGATTGCAAGAAGGAGCGCAACTGGTCGTGCCTGCTGCCGTTCTACTATGCCGGCCGCGATCCGCAGGGCTCCTCCTTCGTCACCGCGCTGGGTGGCTGGTGGAGGGGCGAATCGGGCCGCACCTGGATCGTCTATCCGCTCCTGTCGGGCGGGCGCCGCCGCGCCGATGGCGGTGAGCTTTGGGTGGGCGGTCCGCTCTTCCACGCCTCCTGGGATGTGAAGGGACGCTCCCATTGGCTGCTGCCCCTCTATGCCTATGACCACACCGACGACTCCTTCCTCTCGCTGCCCTACAGTTCATGGTCAGCGGAAGACGACCGCACGGTGCGCCTCTTCCCCTTCCTGCTCTCTTCCTATACCAGGGATGCGGCGCGCTGGGATCTCTGGACACTGGGCGGGCTGGGGCACTTCAGCGGTGGGGCGCAGGGCGGCTCAAGCCACCTGATCCCGCTCTACTACGGCAACCGCCGCACCGGCACATGGGTGAGTCCGCTCTACGCCACCTGGGCGGGCGGGAGTGGTCATGTGCGCTGCATTCCACCCCTGCTCTCCGGCTGGAGCATCAATAACGACCACCGCACCGAAAGCTTTGCGAGCCCGCTCTATGCCTTCTGGAAGGAAGAGCGCGGGAGTAGATACTGCATTCCGCCGCTACTCTCCGCCTATTCCCGCCATGGTAACGAGCGCAGCATCATAGGGCTGCTGGGGCTCTTCCATGCCCGCTGGGGCGGCCACCCCAGCCGCCGCACCGGGCGTCTGCTGCCGCTATACTACTACGATGACGAACTCCTGCTTACGCCTCTGGTGGGCTCCCTGAAAGATGGCGGCACCACCAGCAGCTACTGGCTGACCCCGCTCTTCGGCACGCGCACGGGCAGCATGCGCGGCAGTTGGCTCTTCCCGATCTACAGTCACAGCAGCAAGCCGGAATTCCAGACGAGTGAGGGCTCGTTCCTGCTCCTCGGTGATTACAGCCGCTCGCCGCAGGAGGATGAGACGAGCTTCCCGTTGCTCTTCAAGCATGAGCGCTGGTGCAGCTCCGCCGCGCCCGCCGTCAAGAGACCGCGCGGCAGTGAGGGGTGGCGCTTCAACGCGCTCCTGCTGGCACACGGCGAAAGTGTGGACTACACACATACGCGCAGGGTGTCGATCAAGGACAAGAGCGGTGCGTCCGCCCACGTGGATGTTGGCGAGCCCATGCACCGTGGCGGGTCGGGGCTTTTCCCGCTCTGGAACTACAAGAGCAATCACAGCACCACGGGCAACTGGGAGCGTGCCAGCGGAAACCTGTTGCTGGCCCTCTTCGACTACAAGCGCGAGCGCGGGCGCACACTTGCCGACCAGCAGTCCCACGACTATGCACGCTGGCGTGTGCTCTACCGCCTCTATCATCACGAGCGGCTCAACGGCGCGACCAGCATAGATATTTTCCCGGCGATCACGATCGACCGCGATCCTGCCGCCGGCAAGCGCAAGGTCTCGTTCCTGTGGCGTCTCTTCCGCTACGAGCGCACCCCTGAGGGCTGTGACGTGGATCTGCTTTTCCTGCCGGTTTGGCGCGGGGGCGGCAGGGGTGATGGTGAGTCGCAGTAGGCAGTGGCAGTAGGCAGTTTCTTTTGAGCCGCCAAGACGCCAAGGGATTTTGATTTTAGACTGCCGCGCGGCTGCGCCGCGAGAAAACCATGGAGTAACTGTGACAAAATGTCCAAGTTATAGGCAAGTTTTGCGGCTCGCCGGTCACGCCGCGTAGTAGCGTGACGGGGACGGCTCGCCCTACCCTGAGGTTCGCCGTACCGTTAGCTTGTGCCGGGGCGGCTGGCGGGATGGTTCGGTACAGGCGCCAGAGAATGTGAACGGAAAAGCCGGAACGCTGGAGCCCGCCGTCCTCGGCGGTAACGTTCGCCAATCATGCGCTCCCCAATTTCCCGCGGAGACCGCGGGCTCCAATGCGCATCCGAAGCGAACGGGGTGCCGGAACATTCGCTTGCTCTTTCGCTTTCGACAAAGTGTAGGGACAAAGTGTGGCGACGAAGCGTAGCCGACAATGCGTGGAGACAAAGTGCGGGGACAAGGTGTAAGTGCGAAGCACACACCACCCGCTTACTCCATTTCCGTGCATTCGCGTGTATTTGCGTCCATTCGCGGTTCCCATTATTCGCGCCTCCGCGTGAACTTCCCTGTCGCTTTCGACGAAGGCGACAAAGTTACCGACAAAGATCGCGACAAAGTTTAGGATTTCCTGTCCCCTGTCCCCTGAACCCTGTCCCCTGAACCCTACTCCTCAAACCCTATCCTGCGGAAGGCCTCTATCGCCGCCGGGATGGAGACGCCGGGCTTGCGTGTGAAGGAGAGTTCGTTCTGCACGCTGATGAGGCGCGGCGCGCGGGAGAGCAGATCGAGCGTCCGCGGCCAGTCAACCGTACCCTGGCCGGGGGGCAGATGCTGGTCCTCGAGCCCGTTGTTGTCGTGCAGATGGCAGGTGACAATATGGGGCAGGAGGGTGGCCAGGGCATCGTCCGGGTTGAGCTGCGGCTTGCCGCGCCAGAGCTTGGTGGTCCAACTGTTGAGCTGGTGCGGCTCCTTGCCGGGCCGGGCGGCCATGAGATTGTCGTGGCCGGAGTCGTAGCAGCAGCCGAAAAAGGGCGACTGGAAACGCTCGAAGCAGCGGATCAGCTCCGCAGGGGTGTCGGTAGGCGCCATGATGTTCTCGATGCAGAGCACGACGCGGCTGCGTTCGGCCACGGGGATCAGGCGCTCCAGCGCATCATCCAGCAGATCCCGCGCCTGCCCGAGCGGCAGGTAGGTGTCCTCGAGGCAGACAATGTCGCCGATGTGGATCGTGAGGGTGGTGCAGCCGGCCTCGGCGGCCAGTTCCAGCGCCCGCGTGTTGTTCCGGATCATGGTTTCGCGATAGGGTTCCGGCGTGTTCAGTGCCCATTCGGGATTCCAGGGGACGTGTCCGTCGGACCAGCGCAGACCATGCTCGGCGGCGCGCTTGATGAAGGCGGTGCCGAACTCCGGCTCGCGCACGCCCCGCGCCATCTCCGTCGAGCAGAAGATCAGGCGCGTGACGCCATGGGCGGCCCACTCGGCCATCAGGAAATCGTAGTAGTTTTCAGGAATGCCGTTCCAGACTCCGGCATGCACGAGTTCGGAGAGAGAGAGTTTCATGCGTTGTCCAAGTCCCGCTTATGGATGAGGTTTATGAAATGGCTCATTATGCCTGCATGGAGAGCTTAAGGCAAGATCTCGGTACATGCCGAAATCGCGGTAGACAGGTACGCAGAAGTATGCCATAATTTCATTTCAGAGGCTCTTGCAAAACCCTCTCGGACACAAGCCGTCAGGCTTGCATCTGGGAGATTTTTTGCTGGATTTTCGATGATGCGGCGGGGTGCCGCAGAACAACCGGGCGAAACAGGGCTTTTCCCCTGC
>JAAYLN010000254.1 GCA_012521875.1 Lentisphaerota bacterium
GATTTCCAAGAAATTTGCAAGTTTTTGCGTTTTTAAGCCACTAAAAATGGGCATGGATTTTGGAGACATCGCAAAAACGCCATATTTATGCGAGATTATGCGAGATTTCCTATGGGATGATAGTGAGTGGGTTTAAGTGTGAGTTTAAATGGGTGCTTCGCACTTACTCCTTGTCCCCGCACCTTGTCCCCGCACCTTGTCTCCACACCTTGTCTCCACACTTTATCTCTTTACGCTTCGTCCCCACACTTCGTCTCTACGCTTTATCGAAAGCGGCGGGTGGGAGAAGACCGTTTGCGAAACAACTCAGTTGTATCGCAGAAGAGGGTAAAAGGGTGGGTATGAGATTAAGAGAGGGTTTAGAGTGTGTGCTGCACAGGCAGGCGTGCAAGCCCGATACGGGATCCTTGCAGGCGCATCAGCAAAGCACCCACCCCGCCTTACCCAATTCAGTACCCAATTCGGCGGATAGTACCTAATTCAACTTCCGCCAGCGGGCGGCCTGGCCGCGTCCCAGACACTCGACGCCCGACCCCTTCTCGCGCTTCAAAACCTTGCGGATCAGATCGATGCTGACGTCTGGACATGCATTCTTAAGATCCGAGATGCTGAACTCGCCCGCCTGCTGACGGATTGCAGCTTCAACAAGCGCGGTCTTCTCGCCGCGCGGTACGGCGATCTGGCTGGCGCGTTTTTCCAACTCGTCGTAGGCCTCCTTGATAATGAAGAGCAGGAAGCCGATGTAGGGCCAGGGGTCGTGCCGCCCCTCGTGCCAGCCCCTGGAGCTGAGTTCCAGGGTTTCGTAGTACCGTTCCTTGTTGTCCTCGATCAGGCGTTCGAGGCTGACATAGCGTCCGACCTCGATCCCGGCGTGATAACAGGTGAGAAGCAGGAGCAGACGTGAGACGCGCCCGTTGCCGTCACGGAAAGGATGAATACAGAGGAAGTCGAGGTTAAACGCGGCCAGCAGGATCAATGGCGAGATGTCGCGCGTGCGAATATGATCGTCCCACAGATCCGCGAGCTGACGGACAAATGCGGGTGTTTCGGCAGGCGGCACACTGCGGAACCGGACGCGCTGGTCGCCATTAGGCAGTATTTCAATTATGTCGACCGGCTTTTCCTTGTACCTTCCGGCATCCCAGGTTTCACCGCGGCTAAGCTTGTGAAGGGCGAGGATGGTATCCACCGAGACAGGAAGTGCCTTGCCACGCTTGTGGATGAGATTCAAGGCGTCGCGATAGCCCGCGACCTCGGCTTCATCGCGGTCTCTGAGGGTCGGCTTTCCGAAGACGACCGTGCCTATGCGCGACTGGTCGATCTCAACACCCTCGATGCGGTTGGAGGCAACAGCACTCTGGACGATGGCGTGTTCGCGCAGCACCTTGATCCTTTGCGGTGATTGTCTGGAGAAGAGCTCCTGCAGCCCCCGGGCACGCCCAATGTCGGTCAGGTACCACGAGACGGTCATGGGGATGTTCAGGGCGCGTTGCTGGATGAGCTGGAGGGTTTTCATCTTGTACGAGGGCTCTTGGGGTGACGATGACGCTAATCGGGAAGCTTGACGTCAACTGATGCATCATAGCCTTGTGACCCGTTTTGGACAAGGATGTAAAGAGTTTAAGAGTGGGTTTAAGTGGGTGCTTCGCACTTACACTTTGTCCCCACACCTTGTCTCCACACTTTGTCGGCTACGCTTCGTCCCTGCACTTTGTCCCTACGCTTTGTCGAAAGCACTCCCAGTTGGCGGACACGAAGGTCCGCCCCAACGATAATGGCCCGGCAAAGTCTTACTCAGTCAGACTGCGGGCGAGATAGTCGGCGCGCAGGCGCGCGACGGTGAAGCGGATATCGCGCCACTGCGCCAGGTAGTCCTGCGCCAGCGCGACAACCTCGTCATCCGGCATGCCCACCTTGACGCGGGCGGCGGCGGCATCGAGCCGCTCCTCGAGCGGGCGCAGGCACTGCTCGTAGAACGCCGGATCGCCGAGGGCATCGTCCTGCCAGAAGTCGAAGACGCCGCCCTGCACGCAATCCGCGATGGGCGCGTTGGGGGACTGCTCGGCCTTGTAGGACCTGACGGCCTTGAAGAGCTGGGCGCGCAGGATCCTGATGCGGTCGGCATCGCTGATGTCGAACGTCAGCTCGCCCCAGGTGCTGCGGCCGTGGATCGACTCGGTGCCGTTCCAGGCCGAGGCCACGGGGCCCCAGAAGACGCTCTCGAAGTCCCACACGCTGTCGCGGGTCGGGATGAGCGTGGCGAAGTTGTCCCACGAGAAGCCGACGTAGTTCATGACGCAGTCGTCGGTGAAGCGGGTCTCGCTGCGGAACTTCGCGGGGTGACGGTCGTTGACGCGGCGGTGGCCGGGACTGTCGTAGGAGGTGTGGTAGCAGTAGGCCAGCGCGTCCTTCCTGGGGTAGCAGAGGAAGCAGGTGTAGGGCTGTCCCGCGCCGGGCGCGATGTAGCACTCGTAGCTGCCGGCGTCCAGTTCGCCGGCCTCGAACGCCCTGGCACGGTTGTCGTAGAAGGATTGGAGGATGTGGATGCCCCATTCGTCGGCCGCGATCTGGAGCGTGGTCGGGTGCTTGTCGCGGCCGCCGCCCTTGACGGCGCTGCCGCGGTCGCCGGTGGCGACGTCGGTCAGCATGAAGGAGAGATCGGCGCCGCCGTACTTGCGGGTGAAGGGCTGCTCCTCGGGGCGGAAGGGCATGTTCTCCCAGTCGCCGGCGCCGGCGATCGGGCGCGGCGAGAACTTAACCTTGTAGCGCTTCTTGGGCAGGACGGGCTTGACGGTGCCGCTGAACTGCGCGAAGCCGCGCGCGAGGTTCTCGTTGCGGGAGGCGACCGCCGCCGTGCCGACGCGGTTGATAGCCTTCAAGCGATCCTTCCCGGCGAGGTCGCCGGCGAGCTCGGCATCGGCGGCGGCGATGGCCTTGGCGATGGTGTCGGGGTTGCCGTTGAGCCCGAGCGTCCTGGCGGCCAGCGCGAGCTCGTAGCGCTCCTCCGGCTTGAGCTGGTCGTTGGCCAGTCCGGCCTTGGCGGCCTCGACGGCGGCGCGCATGTCACCGGTGCCCGCATAGGCGAGCATGCCGTACTGCGCGGGACCGAACTCGGGCTCCTGGCCGGCAAGGCGCATGGTCTTGAGGTAGAGTTCCCACACGCGGATGGTGACCGGCTGGTCGAAGAAGAAGGCCGGCGTGGCGGCACCGTAGACGTTGTGTTCCGTGGCGTGCATGAGCCTGTTCCTGAGAACCGTGCAGACAGCGTTGGTCTCGCGTGCCGAAGAGCCCAGCATGGCGGTGTGGTACTTGTCCACCATGGCGTCGTCGCGTCCCAGCAGCCACTCCCAGGCGGAACGGCGCGCCGCCAGCGGCTCCTTATCGTCGGCGAGGATCTCACGGGCGAGCTTGAGGGTGCGGGGCGCATCGTCGATCAATCCGCCCGTGAGCAGGGCCAGCGCCGCCGGCCTGCGGCCCTTGGCGAGGCTGTATTCCAGCGCCTCATCATAGCGGTGGAAGGCCTTGTAGATCGAGACAGCCTCGCCGTCGAGTCGCTCGCGGATGAGGTTCTTGAGCCCTTCGTTGCCGGGAGGATTGGCCCGCATGGAGGCGATGTAGTCGAGGGCGCCCTTCATGTCGTTGCGCTGCGTGAAGAGATCGGCGCGCCGGTAGACGGCGTTTAGCCAGTCGTTCACGGGTATCTTCGCGGGATCGAGCGCCACGAAGGGGGCGTAGAGGGCGTCGGCGGCCTTGAAGTCGCCGCGCGCCGCCAGCGGCGCGGCCAGGTAGGTGGCGGCCTCGATGCGCCAGCTATACGGGGCGCCCTCCAGCGCCAGCAGCCTCTCGGCGGTCGGCCTGCAGATATCCAGATCGCGCCCGCGCGTGGCCGAGCGGATGGCGTAGTAGGCCACCTCGGCGACGACATTGACATCCCGGTTCGAGACGATGCCCTCGTGCTGCGCGACGAATTCGAGCGCCGGCGGCACCTGCTTGAGGACGTCGTCGTCATAGGTGTGTACGCTGTAGTTGCGGAGCTTGTTGATTATCTCGCGCGCCTCCTGGGCCAGCGTGAGGGGCTTGCCGGGCGCCGTGGCGGCTTCGGCTTCGGCGGCCTTGGCGGGCGGCGCGGTCTCGGGGGAGCGGGTCGCGCAACCGACGGTTGCCGCGAGTGCCAGAACGGCTAGAAAACGGATGGTGCTGTGCTTCATTTCGCCTCCTGCTGGCCGAGGATGTCCCTGAGTGCCAGGATGTGACGGATCATTTCGCCGCGCGCGGTGTTGAGGTCGTCCGAGTCCCGCTTGAACGAGGCGAGGTACTGGAGGGCCTTGTTGCCCGCGTAGCGGGTCTCGACAACCTCCGACTTGGCGGCCTCGCGGGCCAGTCTGACCATGGCCGTGGCGTAGCGGATATCGTCGACGCCCTCGCGGAAGCCCTCCCACTGCAGCGTGTCGAGCACGCCGTCGTAGATGCCGTAGGCGAAGACCATCGGGCGGTAGCCGGTGGAGTCGTCGTTGTACGGGCCGTAGTGGTGCGCGTAGTTGCAGAGGGCGGAATAGCCCGCGAGATAAGGGGCCAGGCCGTTCTGGCGGCGGTTGTACTCGGGGTTCTCGACCCCCACGTGCATGGTGGCGTACCAGGCGACGTGCGGACTGGAGCCGAACTGGTTCCAGAGCGCGGTGGTGGAGCTGTCCTCCGGCGGCTTGGCCACGTTGTGCCAGTCGTAGATGTAGCCGGCCTTGCGGAAGACCTGGTCCTTGCCGGCAAGGATGAACTTGAAGCCCGCCTCCTGGTTGGTCTTGAAGATGTGGCGCTTGGCTGCTACCCAGCGCGGCGGCGGCTCGTCGCCGTAGCCGATATAGACGTTGTTGTGGCCGAGGTGGCGCCTGACGGTCTCGGCGTTGCGCCGGGCCTCGGCCGGCGTGGAGCCCGCTCCGACACCGCCAATCGCCACATCGGTACGCAGTCCGGCCTCCTTCATCAGTTGCCAGCAGGTGAAGGTCTCGGCTCCCAGCCCGAAGCGCACCCAGTTGATGTCCTGGTTGTGGGCGGCGAGGTTCTCCATGGTGGCCTTGAACTGGCGCTTGGCCAGCTCGAGGTCGCCGCCGTTCTGCGCCATGATCATGGCGAAGCAGTTGTAGGTGTAGGAGCTGACGTAGAAGTCCAGCGTGTCGTCGAAGTAGCACTTGGGCCTGGGCAGCGTGAAGTCCAGGACGCGGATCGCGACGGGAATCTCGCCGTGTGCTCCCACCCTGACCGCGCCCTTGTAGAGGCCGGCGGGCGTGCCGGGGCGGACGCGGGCGGTGAGGAAGAAGTTCCTGAACTCCCCCTTCGGGAACTTGACGGGCTGCAGCGTGGGCGCATCGCGGAACTCGGGCCGCATCGGCTGGAAGGCCGGTACGGAACGGTAGAAATCCCAGAAGACGTTGTTCATGGCGCGGGGCGGGTTGATCCATATCTCGTCCGTCTTGCCGTCGGCGAACTTGAGGCGCGCGTAGTTGGCCTGCTTCGCCGTGTCGACGCGGATGAGATCCTCGTCGTTGACCAGCAACTCGGGTACCAGCTTGAAGCCGGTATCCCCGAAATAGCTGTACCAGGCGTTGCGGTTCTGGTACCAGACCTTGACGAACTTCAGGTCGAGGTCTTCGGCGGGGAAGAGCCTGCCATCGGCATTTTTGAACGGCGTCAGCGAGAGCTGCGTCTTGCCAAGGTCGCGCGTGGCGCGGATCAGGAAAGACCCCGGCTCGTACTCGTCCCTGGCCGCGACGATGCGGACGACACCGCCGGGGATGCCGTCCTCCGGGTAGACATCGGGCAGACGCTGGAGGGGGCTCATGGCCGGCACGGCATAATGCACGAAGGCGGCGGGGTGCCTGATCTCCCTGAAGTCCGCCGCGACACGCTCATCAAGCGGCGCGTTGTCCTGTGTCCAGGGACGGACCGTGAACTGGGCGGTGGCCATCAGCGGCGCAAGCAGCGCCGCCGCGGCGAAGACCGCGAGTGGGGCTCGTTTCATGTTGTTTCCTTTTGCGCCGCAAAGCCCACGGGCGATTGGCGGTGCGCTTTCCCGTGATGCCTTGACGGCGTATCTGCGGTGTTCGGGCAAATAATAGGATTGCATGTTAAAGGCGGAAATGCAAGCGCCGTGTGCCCCAAGATTTTAGATTGTGTAGGTGCCGAAGCGGCGGGTGACCATGGTGCGCTGGCCGGCGATTTCGACATCGATAAGCGAGATGCCGGCCTTGGCGTCGAAGTAGTTCACAACCCTGACCGCGAAGGGGCGGTCGAGCCCGCGGATGTTGCCGATCGCGAAGTCGCCGGCCTCGTCGGGACGGTACTTGCGCCCCGCGCGGATGCGTTCGCGTCCGTAGGTCTTCTCATGCCTGATCGCCAGCTCCTGCAGCGTCGGAACCTCGGGATAGCTGCCGTCCGCCGCCTTTTCGACAAAACGCGCCTTGGCGGCCGCGGTATCGAGAATCAGCGCGAAGTCGGCACCCCTGGGCGAGGCGGCACGGAACTCCAACTGGAAGCGGGCGCCCGGCTCGACCTGGAAAACCGCAGGCTCGACGGGCATCGGGATTTCCTGAACCCACCTGGTTCCCAGATGGCCGTCGGGATACTGCACAAGCTCGCGGAAGCAGAGCCAGCCGCCCCAGCCGTAGCGGTGGTTGATCCAGCCGATAAGCAGGCGGCGGTTCCCCTGCCAGGGCGCCACCATCGGCACGGAAAGACCCTCGTAGATATCGTATCCCGCCAGCACCTCGTCGGTGTAGGAGCCGTTCGCACCGCTCTCCGACTTCGCCATGGTGCAGAAGCCCTGGATGATGTAGTGGCGACCGTTCCATTCGAAGGGACAGGGGCAGTCGCCGAAGACGGGCGCGCCGCTGACAGCCGTCTCCCACGGCCCGTCAATCGCGGGCGCCTTCATCAGCGTCCGCACGCACCCCATCCCGAAGAGGCCGTCCGCGCGGTTATAGACCGACGGGTTCTGATCGTCCGTGATCATGCGGTGCGACTTGACGAAGTGTACACCATCGTCACTCACGGCGTAGGTACCGCCAATCGGGAGTCCCATCCGGGTGATCTCCTCCAGCGGGCCGTGGCGCGTGGTATGCAGTCCGTAGGCCAGGCAGTACTTGCCATCCATGCGGAAGGGCGTGCCGGTGCCGATGTATTCGGTGGCCACGTCCATCGGTACGGCGGCCGGCAGCTCGTGCCAGTGTACCAGGTCGTCGGAAACGAGGTGCTCGAACCAGTGCCCGCCGCGTCCGCCCTTGGAGTTGTGGTGGCGGCGGTCGACCAGATAGAAGACGTGCAGGGCGCCGTCCCACTCCGTCGTCACGACATCGCCGAGCCACTGGTTGTGGTCGCGCGGCGTCCAGTACATCGCGTGGAAGCCGGAGGCCGGGCCGCCATCCATCCTGGGCACAGGCCCCTCCGGCGCGTCGAAGGCGAAGTGCAGATCCGAAACCCGCGGCGAGAGCGCCGCGCCCGGATCGTCCTGCGGCCAGAGCAGCGGCGCAATGGGGAAGTCCTCGTCGCGGCGGCCGTCGAGGTCGATGGTGAAGTAGGTGCCGTTGTGGACGATGCGCAGGTCATGCCCGCCGCCGTGACGCTCCAGTGCTCCCAGCGGAATGCCGATGCGTCCGGTCGCGCCGGGCAGCAGGGCCTCCACTACCGGGCAGGTGCCATCCGGCAAGGGGAAATTGAGATAGTTACCGTAGCGCTCGTCGTATTCGCCCGGTGCCGGATCCGCCAAGGCATCGCGCACGACGATGCGCAGGGCGCCCTCGGCCTCGTACAGTGTCTCGCCGCCGGTGGCGCCGTCGAGATTGAGGCGGCACGACAGCGTGAAGCCGCCGGACAGCTCCTTCAGGGGCGCGCGGCTCATGAGCGTCAGCGCGGCGACGGAGAAGGCGCAGGGAAAGCCCTCGGCCGGAAGGAACTCCAGGGTCATGGGGCCGCCATGCTCCGCCGCGGCCGCGGCCGCGGGTGCCGGATGGAGCGGCAGGCGGGCGAAGCGCACAGGGAAGTGCAGCGTGCCGCTCGGCCCGCGCAGGATGCGGCCGACCTCGGGCGCCACGGTGGGGCCGTTGCCGCAGCGGAGATCCAGCGTAACGTCTCCGCTGACACCGCCGGCGGTAAAGCGCAGCGTGGCAAAGGGCAGGGCCGCCGCGTTGGCCTCGTCAATGGCGAACAGCAGCGCGGCCTCGGCCCAGGTTCCCGATGGGATTTCCAGTTTGAAGGGGGCGTCGGCCGTGTGCACCGGCGCCATCAGCCGGAACGGCACATTGAAGAAGCGGAAATCGCTTCCTTTACCCAGCCCGTCCTTCCAGACGGCATCGGCAAAGGCACCGGCACGACCGAGCGGCGCAAGATCGATGTTGCAGTATTTCATTGTCATTCTCCCTTGTAGTCAAGGCTTAAGTGGCCGCCAATTGATTCCTTCCATCTCCCATCGGAACGGCGAGGCGGGGTAGCCTTCACGGTTTACAAGATTGGCTCCCAGGGGGTTCTTGGCCCAGGCATAACGGATCGCCCGCGGTTCCGGCACCGCAGACGAGCTAACAACAAGCGTATCTCCCTTGATGGCACCCTCGGCGGGATGGAACTCTCCGTCTGCGCCGGCCAGCATCAGCCCGCCTGCCGTCGCGCCGTCGCGTGTAGCGAGCCCGGTGCCGGTGTCCGTGAAGCGTACCGTGACTTTCCCATCAGCGATGCTCGCCGAGAGGAAGCGGGGGCCGGTGGCCACGCGGTCCTTGTCGCCATACACGTCGGCCATCGCCCAGTTGGCCAGGCGCTTGCCTACGCCCAGCTTGTCCGGCGGGTGGATGTTCGCCGCCTCGCCCAGATCAATCGCCGAGACGAGCCCGACGCCGGGAATATCGCGTGAAAGCCGCATTTGCGCGAAGCGGAGTTCCGACCAGGGCGACCTCTTCTCGTAACGGCGTCCGGGGCCATAGTTTGCCAACTGCTCCTTGTCAAGCGGCGGGGGATCCTTCCAGACGGCGGGGTCGGACAGCCCGATCTCGTACTCTTCAACGATACGCCGGCCGATGGGATGCGCAAGGAGCCCCGTGCGGCTTGTCCAGTTCTGGGCCAGAGTGCCGCCAACCGCCGCCTGCAGCATGCCGACGGCGCAGCCGAGTTCGCGTTCGAGCTCGCGCCCGAAGAAGGTCGCCACCGCCGACTTGCCCTGCACGGCGGCGGGCGAGGCGACGGCCCAGACGCCCGCCACCCTGTCCGCCGGGCGACCCGCCTGGCAGTTCCACGGCACGGTGAAGATGCGCAGGCGCTCCACGGTCTCCCCGCCGAAACCGGGTTCCGCCTGCTGCATGGAGAAGGCCATGTTGCTCTGTCCCGAGCAGAGCCAGACCTCGCCGACATAGACATCCCTCGAGCAGACGAACACCTCGGCGGCCGGGACCCTGCCGGTGCGGGTCTCGTTGGTGACGGAGAGCTCGAATGGCCCGCCAGCCTCCTGCGGCGGCAGGTAGAAGACGAAGGTCCCGTCGCCATTCGCGCGGGTCCGGGTGACGGCGTTGCCGAGCCGGCACGCCAGTCTGGCACGCGGCTGGGCGCCCTCCCCCCAGACGGGGATGATCCTGCCGCGCTGCAGGACCGCATGGTCGCCGAACAGCGGCGCAAGCTGCATACCGGGTGCGGCAGCCACGGCAGACGCGGCGACTGCCATTCCTACGCTGACGGCCATTGTGATGCCTTTCATAATGCTTGATAGCGGCGGGGTTGCCGGGAGAAGACTACGGTCTTCCCAGCTGGCCGCCATTCTTCCATGCGGACATTATAAGGCGGGCCAGCGGCGTGGGTCAACCACCCGCTTACTCTTTAGCGAGGCTCTTGCAAAACCCTCTCGGACACAAGCCGTCAGGCTTGCATCTGGGAGATTTTTTGCTGGATTTTTGATGATGCGGCGGGGTGCCGCAGAACAACCGGGCGAAACAGGGCTTTTCCCCTGC
>JAAYLN010000255.1 GCA_012521875.1 Lentisphaerota bacterium
GCAGGGGAAAAGCCCTGTTTCGCCCGGTTGTTCTGCGGCACCCCGCCGCATCATCAAAAATCCAGCAAAAAATCTCCCAGATGCAAGCCTGACGGCTTGTGTCCGAGAGGGTTTTGCAAGAGCCTCAATCCTGAAATCATGTAATCCTGTCAAAACATAACAGCGCGGCAGGCCCGGAAAATCCTGAAATCGTGTCTCTCACCTGTTCAAACCGCCCCGCGTGGGCGGTCGGCCCGACTGAACCCTGAACCCTGGCTCTTGCGTTGCTGGTTTGCGTACTGCGGGAAATCGCGTTGCGCCAGCGCCCTGATTTCTGGTAGGCTCATCGGCATGAGCAAGGGGAAGAATCCAGCGAGAGGGCTGCCTGCCGTCCAGAAGGTACTGGAGGAGGCGGATGCCCGGGGGCTTGTGGCACGGTTCGGACACGGCGAGGTCGTGTCGGCGATCCGTGCCGCCGTCGCCGCCGCCCGCGGACAACTGCTTGCCGGTGCCGGAACCCCGTCCCCGTCGGCGGCGGAACTGCTGGCGGAGGCCGCGCAGCGGCTCGAGGCTTCCGATGCACCGCGCCTGAAGCCCGCCGTGAATGCGACCGGCATTCTGCTGCACACCGGACTGGGACGCGCACCCATGGCACGCGCGGCACGCGAGGCCGTGGCGTCCGTCATGGGATGCTGCAACCTGCAGATGGACATGGACGACGGATCGCGGATCCACCGCGAACATGCGGTGCGTGGGCTGGTGTGCTCGCTGACCGGCGCGGAGGACGTCGTGCTCGTCAACAATAACGCTGCCGCGACCCTGCTCGTGATCAGTGCCCTGGCGCACGGGAAGGAGATCGTCGTCTCGCGCGGCGAGCTGATCGAGATCGGCGGCTCGTTCCGCCTCCCCGAGATCATGCAGCAGGGCGGCGCGCGGATGCGCGAGGTCGGCACCACCAACAAGACGCACCTGCGCGACTACGAGCAGGCCGTATCGGACGCGACGGCCCTGCTTCTCAAGATCCACAAGAGCAACTACGAGATAATCGGCTTCACGCAGGAGGTAGGCATCGCCGACATCGCCGGGGTGGGGCGGCGGCACGGCATCCCCGTGGTTGACGATCTCGGCTGCGGCGCCATGGTGCCGCTGGAGCGCTTCGGGCTGCCTCACGAGATGACGATTGCCGAGAGCCTTGCCGCCGGGGCCGACCTCGTGCTGGCGAGCACGGACAAGCTGATCGGCGGTCCGCAGGGCGGACTCGTGGTGGGACGGGCCGAGTTGATCGCGCGTGTCCGGCGCCATCCCCTCTACCGCGTCTTCAGGGTCTGCAAGATGACGCTCGCGGCGCTGGAGGCCACCTTGCGGTTGTTCCGGAATCCGGAGAATCTCCCCCGGACGCACCCGCTGTACGCCATGCTGGCCAAGACGCCCGAAGAGACGCGGCACCAGGCCGGGGAGCTTGCGGCGCAACTGCGCCCCCTTACGCCGTTCCGCGTCGACGTCGTCGAGCACGAGTCGTTCCTGGGCGGCGGCTCGCTGCCGGCGCGGCCCCTGGCGTCGCACGCTGTCGTGGTCGCGACCACCGGTCAGGCGAACGAGTTCGCCCGCGCGCTGCGGGCCTGCCGCGTACCGGTGTGCGCGCGGATTCATGACGGCGCCATTTATCTCGACATGCGCACGGTCTCCCAAGAGGAGTGCGCGCATGTGGTCGAGGCGTTCCGCGAGACGCGCGGAGGCGCGGCATGAGCGGGTGTGACGGCGCGGCCGCCTGCCGGATGCCGCCCGGGGGCGCTCCCGAGGGGATCCGGTTGACGCTGGGAACGGCGGGACACATAGACCACGGTAAGACCTCCGTGGTGCAGGCTCTCACCGGCGTGTGGTGCGCGCGGTTGCCGGAAGAGCAGGCCCGCGGGATGACGATCAACCTCGGCTTCACGGCCTGGGACACGGGGGACGGACGGCAGGTCGGCATCGTTGACGTCCCCGGCCACGAGCGCTTCATCCACAACATGGTCGCGGGCGCCAGCGGGATCGACGCCGTGATGCTGGTGGTTGCCGCCGACGATGGTGTGATGCCGCAAACTGTCGAGCACGTCCAGATCGTCCGCATGCTCGGGGTGCGCAGGGGAGTCGTGGTGATCAACAAGTGCGATCTCGCGGACGAGGCGCGCCTCGCCGAGGTGGAGGCTGCCATCGCCGCCTGCGTGGCGGGAACCTTTCTGGAACACGCCGGGCGCGTCCGGTTTTCGGCCAAGACCCACACCGGGCTGGAGGAGCTTCGGACGGCGCTGCGGCGCGTCATCGCGGAGACAGCCGAGCGCGACGAGCGTGGCCCGTTCCTGCTGCACATCGAACGCTCGTTCCAGCTCAAGGGCCTCGGCACCATTGTTTCGGGCATCCCGCGGTCGGGTACGGTGCGGATTGGCGACGAACTCGAGCTGCTGCCCGGGGGCACGCGGCACCGCGTGCGGGGCATTCAGGCCTACGGGTGCGACGTCGCGACCGGCCGCGCAGGCGAATGCGTGGCCCTGCGTCTCTCCGACATCGACCGCGAGGCCGCCGTCCGCGGCAAGGTGCTCGCGCTCCCCCGCTACTTCACGCCGCACCGCTTCATGAACGTGCGCTTCCTGTATCTTCCACCCGACGCGCGACCGCTGGAACCCCGCACGGCGGTCATGTTCCATGTGGGCACATCGGAAACGCCGGGCCACCTGCTGCTGGCGGCCAACGATAGGCTCGCACCCGGCGCCGAGACCTACGCACAGATCCAGCTCGCCCGGCCCGTGGTGGCGGCACCCGGCGACTTCTACCTGATCCGGCGGCGATCCCCCGCCGCGACCCTCGGCGGCGGCACGGTGATCGATTGTTCCGACACCAAGCTCCGCCGGGGACGCGGTACGTGGGTCGAGGATCGCAAGGCCGTCGAGACCGCTGCCGGGGATGATCGCCAGGCCCTGCTGCTGGCCCTGGAGAAGGCGGGCGACGACCCCTGCCACATCGACAACTGGGCACGCCTGGCGGTGGTCGCGCCGGAGAGCGCCCGCACCGTGGCGCCCGCGCTGGCGGCGGAGGGCGCGGTGGTCGCGCTACCCGGCGACCGCTACGTCTCCCTTGCCGCCATGGCCAGGCTTCGCGCCGCCCTGCTCGGCCGCATGGCCGCACTGCATGACGAACACCCCCTTCACCGCGGGTTCGAGAGGCGCGCAATCCTCCAGTCTTTCCCGGGCTCGCGCCTGGTGCTCGACCCCGTCTTTGCGGATCTTGTGGCGGACGGCACGCTGGTGGCCGAGGGGCCGCGGTTCTTTCTCAAGGCGCGCGAACCCGTGCCCGACAAGCGGCAACAGAGCATGGCGAACAACATCACGGCGATCTTCGAGGGGGCGCGCTACAACACGCCGCGGCCGGACTCGCTGCCCGCACGCCTGCACGCGACACAGCGGGAAGTGGACGAGCTGCTCACCCATCTTGAGCACCGCGGCCTGCTGGTGCGGCTGGAGGATCACGTCCTTCTGCACTCCCGCTGGGTTAAGGAGTCGGGCGAGCGCCTCGAGGCACACCTGGTAAAGGAAGGCAGGATCGACGCCGGAGGGTTCAAGGAGCTACTCCAGGCCTCGCGCAAGTTCGCCATTCCATTGCTGGAGTATTGGGATCGCATGGGACTGACACGACGCGAGGGCAACTACCGGTTGCTCCGCAAAACCAGGGAGAAGGAGACGGAACGATGACGCCTGAACAGATTGAGAAGCGCAAGCGGGTGATGGGACGATCGATCAAGCTGGGGCACTGCGTGTGCGACCCCGCCAAGCCCTGTCCCTGTCCGGTGTTCCAGGAGAAGAACGTATGCCTCTGCGCGGGGGAGCATCTGCCCGTCGACGACGTGGTGGCGGTCAGGCTCACCGAGCATGTGCGCAGTGCCGGATGCGCCAGCAAGATCGGGCAGAAGGATTTGGACGAGGTTCTGTCGAGGCTGCCGCCGATCCGGGATCCGCGGCTTGTCGTCGGCACGTCCACGGGTGACGACGCGGGCGTCTTCGAGCTCCGCCCCGGACTGCTGCTGGTGCAGACCGTGGATGTCTTCATGCCCAGCGTTGACGATCCGCGCCTCTTCGGCCGCGTCGCGGCCTGCAACTCCCTCAGCGACGTCTATGCCATGGGCGGCACGCCGGTGACGGCTCTCTCCATCATCGGCTTCCCCATCCACACGCTGCCCCGGCGCGCCATGGTCGAGATTCTCAGCGGCGGCATGGAGGTGCTCGCCGAGGCCGGGACGGTTCTCGTCGGCGGACACAGCATCAACGAGGAGGAAATCAAGTTCGGCTTCGCCGTCACGGGTGTCGTGGAGCGCGAAAACCTGGTCACGAACGCGGCGGCCGCGCCGGGCGACGTGCTCGTCCTGACGAAGCCGCTGGGCGTCGGCATGATCGCGCTGGCGGGACAGCTCGGGCGTGCCTGCGAGAGGGCGTTGCAGGCGGCCGGCACGTCGATGGCGACGCTAAACCGCGCCGCCGCCGAGGTCATGGTGCGGCATGGCGTGAAAACGTGTACCGATGTGACCGGCTTCGGCCTGCTCGGGCACCTGACGCGGATGATGATGGAGAGCGGCACGGGTGCCGAGGTTGATTTCGATGCGCTGCCGCTGCTCCCGGATGTGGCGTCGTACGCGGAGCAGGGGATCTACAGCGGCGCCAACGAGCGCAACTCGGCGTTTGTCGCCGGCGAGGTGGAGTTCGCCGCCAGGCTTGGGGTCGCCCAGCAGGCGATCCTCTACGATGCCCAGACCTCGGGCGGCCTGCTGATGGCGGTGCCGCCCGCCCGCGTGGCGGCACTGCTTGACGATCTCCACGCCGCGGGGGTCGCCGCAGCCGCGCGCATCGGCCGGGTGACTGACAAGGGCCGCGTGCGCATTGTCGTGCGCTGAGCAGGGGCAGGGGGCGCAGGGGCGCGACCTTGAATGACCGCTTGCGCTTGCATTTTTGCCTTTAACAGGCCATTCTATGCTGGTCTTGAACCATAACGCCATAAGACCGGAGAATCAGCCAGATGCTATCCTCTTCCAAGTTTACCGCCAAAAGGGGCGGTGCCGGCCTGCTCGAGCGCCTGCGCGCCGAGCGGGCGGCGCGGCTCAAGGGAGGCTTGTACCATGAGACGCAGATCGCCCTCTGTTACAACTCGAACCGCATCGAGGGAACCAGGCTCTCCGAGCAGCAGACGCGGCTGATCTTTGAGACCGCCACGCTGCAGCCGGAAAACGGCGACGCCATCCGGATGGATGACCTCATCGAAACCAGCAATCATTTCGCAGCCTTCGATTTCCTGCTGGATGTGGCCGACCGTCCCCTGGACGAGCGCTGCATCAAGCGGTTCCACGCCATCCTTAAGCGTGGCACTACCGATGCCGGCAAGGAGTGGTTCCGCGTCGGCGGCTATAAGCGCCTGCCCAACATGGTGGGAGGACGTGAAACAACGCCGCCGCGGAAGGTGGCGGGTGCCATAAGGGCCTTGCTGGCAGAATATCACGCGTTGCCGACCGTGACTTTCGAGGCCGTGGTTGATTTTCACTATCGTTTCGAATCCATCCACCCCTTCCAGGATGGCAACGGACGGATCGGTAGGCTGGTCGCCTTCAAGGAGTGCCTGGCGCATGGCATCATTCCGTTCATCATTGATGAGGCGCATAAGACATTCTACTACCGCGGATTATCACACTACCACGAAACCCCGGAGTATCTGCTGGACACATGCCGCTCGGCGCAGGACCGCTATGCCGGGATGATGCGCTATTTTCACGGCTGATACCGGTTGAAAGCGGCAGGGTTCGCATTGGTGCCACAAGGCGCTTGCGGTACGGGCGGGATGATCGAGCGAATCGAGGGAATCGAAATAATCGAGGGAATCGATTCGTTCGAATCTATCGAATCTATCGATTCCATCGAAAAGCCCTACCTGTGCCCGCCGTCCCCGGCGGTATCGTTCGCCAATCATGCGCGCAACAGCACCACGCGGAGATCGCGGGCTCCATAGCGCATCCGAAGCGAACGGGGAAGCCGTAACATTCGCTTGCTTTTTCGCTTTCGACAAAGTGCAGAGACAAGGTGTGGAGACAAGGTGCGCCATTGGGCGGCGAAGGGGCAGCGCAGCGCTTTTACCCTCTAAATTGCGAGCCACTGCGTGGTCGCAATAACCGCAACTGCCTACTGCTACTCCTGGCTGCCGCCACCGGCGGCAGGCAGCGTGGCGAGGGTCTCGAGGCGCTGGCGGCCGGTGGCCGCATCGAGCTTCTGCCTGCGCGCCAGCAGGCGCAGCTTTATGGCATAGGCCAGCAGCACTCTGGCGGTCAGCGGCTGGATGCCCTGCAACTCCTCGGCGGCCTTCCAGCGTATCCGGTCCAGAGCGCGCTCGCGCTGCAGTGGGTCGGGCTGCTCGAAGGCCGCAGCCACACCCCGGGCAGTCTCCGTCTCGTCAAGGCCGTCCGGCCGGATCCATGGCCGGGCGTCGGTGCCCAGGCGCGCGGCGCGGCGGCGGGCGATGGCGTTGCGCAGCCCCGTCTCGTGCCGTCGCCAGGCCGTGATGAAGGGATGGGTACTGGGCTGGTCGTCCAGCAGCGCCTCGACCGCCGCCAGAAGACTACCGGATAGGTGCTCGGTACAGGCCGCCCGGAACTCCTCCAGCGTGATCGCTGAAGGTTGTTCGGGCAGCAGCGCCGGCAGCGAGGAGATGAAGTAGTCGAGGTTCATGCCCCGGGCACCTATTCGGCCGGCTTGAGCAGCTTGGCCAGTTGCGGGCGCAGCAGGCGCGCCAGCGCGGCGGTGATCGCCTCGGTGGTGAAGCTGTGCGTGACGCGGCCGTCCTGCAGGCGCAGGGTGAAGCCCTCCGGGAAGGCCGTATTGGGGGTAATGGTCACGCCCTGCTTGCTAGCCGCCTCCTTGCGCAGTCTTTCCAGCAGACCGGCGGTCTGCCCGGCGGCGGCACCGCCCACGACCACCTCGATCTCCTTCTCGCCGCCCTTGAGATAGGCGGAGACGGTCTCGGAGACCCAGCGCTGGAAGGTGGCCTCGTCGGACACGACCGCACCGACCTCGCGGCGCAGCAGGTTCTCGAAGAGCCTGACCAGGTCCTGCTCGACCTGGATCAGCACGTCGCGCGCCGCCTGGCGGATATTCTGCTCGGCGCGGCGCTGGTAGCCCTCGGCGTCGCGTTCCGCCGTCTCCCGCAGGTTCTTGGCCTCGGCCTCGGCACGGGCCACGATCTCGCGGGCCTCGCGCCGGGCCTGCTCGGTCATGGCCTGCGTCTCGGCCTGCGTCTTCTCGACGCCTTCCGTGCGGATGCGGTCGAGCAATTGCTGAAGTTCCTGTGTCATTTCGGCTTCCTTGGTGCGCGCAGCCGGCTAGACCCTGATGACGGCCATCAGCGTGAAGACCATCATGAAGATAGCCACGGTCTCGATGATGCCGATCGCGGCGAGGTTGTTCGTCAAGCCCTCTCCGGTCTCGCCATGGGCGTCGGCGGCGGCGGCGGCGGCGCGGCCCTGCATGTAGGCTGAGAGGCCGAGGCCGAGGCCGGCGATGATGCCGATCACGAAGAGGGGAATCCAGGGGGAGCCCTGCACGGCACGCCCAATCATGGTGAACATCACGATCATGCCGTAGAGCGTCTGCGTCAGCGGCGCGCCGACGTAGGTAAGCAGCAGGAAGGGGGCCTGCTTGCCCTGAATATAGCACTTCTTCCAGGCGCCGACGGCCGCGCTGCCCGCGACCCCCGTGCCCAGGCCCGAGCCGACGGCGCTGAAGAAGAGCGTCATGACGGCACCGGCGATGCCCAATCCGGTATTCAATGCTGGATCCATGTGTGTGTACTCCTGGTTGTTTCTGGCGTGTGGTTAGTGATTCATGCCGCGATCATTCGCCGGACTCGGCGGCCGCGGGTTTCTGGCGCCGGAAGGGGCGGTAGGCGAAGCCGCTCCAACTGACGCCCTTGTGGTTGGAAAACTCGAGGGTGTTGAGGCGCACGGCATGCACGAGGATGCTCAGTGCCCCCATCAGCAGGTTCATGCCGTGCCCGGCCAGCAGGATCAGCAGCACGACGGGAATCTTGATCCAGAGCGGCAGCGACAGGGAGAGCGCCATCTGGTTGAAGTTCTCCGCCACCTTGACCGAGGCAATGCCGACGGCGAAGAGGCGTACGTAGGAGATGACATCGCCCAGGCAGCTCATGATGTTCAGGGGCAGCATGGCGAGATTGATGCCCTCTGTCCTGAGTTCGCCGCGGTCGAGCATGAAGAGGACGATCAGCAGCACCGCGACGCCGCCGACGGGCAGCATGAAGCCGGGGAACGTGAAGCCCTCGACCGCGACGGTGCAGGCCGCCGCGTACATCGTCCAGATCACGCCCACCCAGCCCACTTCCGCCAGGCTCTTGCGCGAGGGCAGGAGTGCGGCGGCGTTCCAGAGGCGGGCGATGGAGAGGTGCAGCGCCCCGAGGAAGAAGCAGAACTGCATGATGTTCTGCTGTTCGCCCAGCCAGCGCGCTACAGGATGGTTGAGCACGCCGGGCAGGATTTCGCCGGACATGCCGAAGTAGGTGGCGGTCAGGACGCCCCAGATGATGGTGGCGATCGAGAAGACACCCATGAGGATGAAGGGATCGGCGGGCGCCTTGCGGAACTTGCGGCGCAGGGCCAGCGTGCCCAGCAGCAGCACGGTGCCGTAGCCGGCATCGCCCACCAGCATGGCGAAGAAGAGCATGAAGAAGGCCAGGAAGACGACGCTGATGTCGCTCTCGCGGTAGCCGGGCAGGATGCCGAGCATCTTGAAGAGCGCGGTGGCGGAGCGGGCAATCCGGGGCGGGCGGATCAGCGTGGGCGGCTCCTCGTCCGGGTTCGGATCGCGTGCCATCAGTGCCCAGCCCGCATCGCGCGCGGCCGTCTGGAGCGCCGGTATCCGCTCGTTGGGGGCGTAGCCGGTCAGCCAGACGATGCCCTCGGCGGCACCCATGCCGGCCTGCGCGGCCATGAAGTCGCGGATCTCCGTGCGCTCGCGGATGCGCTCGCGCAGGGCGTCGGCCCCGTGGGCCATGGCCGCCAGCGCGCGGTGGATCTCGACGTGCCGGTTGCCGGCCGTGGCGCGGCTGGCCTGCATGGCCGAGAGCGGCCGGCCGGGGAGCGGGATGCGCTCGGTCTTGTCGCCAAGCTCCACCGGGCCGACGGCGATGCCCAGCGCGCGCTGCTTGTCATTGTGCAGGACATGCACAAGGCCGCCCTCCCCGGCCTGTGGTATGGCGGCGGCGGGTGCGCTGAAGAGCTGTACCGCGAGTCCGCGCGCGGCCAGCATCTGCGCCGAGGCGGGGTCGAACTCGCCAAAGCCCTGGTAGCGCTTGATCTCGCCGTCGAGCGCGGCCATCTCGGCCTCGAGTGCCTCGGCCTCGTCGGACAGTGCCATCACGGCCTCGACCGTCACCGGTTCCCTGCGGCCGGGCGCGGGGGCGCCCTGTGTCTCACCGGCCTGTTCTTCGGCGGCCCCGGTGACAAGGCGCAGGGCCTTTTCGGCGCGGCGCAGGTCGGCTTCGGCCTTCTGGAGATCCGGCGCCTCGGCGGGTGCCGCGGCATCAATGTGGAGCACGCCCAGATCCTGCAGCCGCCCGAGCGCCTCGTCGCGTCCGGCGGCGGTGCAGAGGATCGTCACGCGTTGCATGGGAACGATCATGCCGCGTCCTCCCCGGCGGCCGCGCCGCCGCCGCGCTTCTTGGCCAGCTTGCCGCGTGCCACGGCGGCGGTCTGCTCGTCGCCGAGGTGGATGCGGATGATGCGGATGTTCTCGCGGCACTCGGGAATCTTGACCTTCTCGAAGAGGTTGACCCGCTGCGAGGTGGTGGTCAGTTCCCGGGTGATCAGCCGGCGCTGCTCCTCGAGGATGCGCGCCCTTGCGGCCAGGGCCAGGCGAGCCTCGACGAGCGCCTGCGCGTCGTCGTGCCAGGCCGGGGTGGCAAAGAGGTCGAGCGTCTCGCGGCGTGTCCTGATCTCGCGGTACACGGGAATGACCACGCCGGCAATGTTGGCCTGGTCGGTGACGATCTCCTCGAGCGTCACCAGCGCCGGGGAGAGTTCCCCCTCGCTGAAGAGCGCCAGCCACGCCTCCGCCGCAGCCTGGAGTTCGGCTGTCTCGCGGGCGACCGTCTCGAGATGCGCCGTGATGGCGGAGATCTCGAGCTGGAGCTGCTGCTTCTTGAGCTGCAGCATCGGCAGAAAGCGCTCGTAGCGCTTGAGCGCGTCGCTCTGAGCCTTAAGCTCGGTCTTGGTGAGTTTAATCCGGGCCATGCGTCAGTCGGTGGACTTCCGCCTCCAGAACTCGTCGGTCAGGCGCGAGGCGATGCCGACCTCGAAGGGTTCGAAGCAGTCGCTGAGGATCGTCCATCCGAGGTCGAGGGCCGCCTCCAGCGGGATATTGACTTGCAGATCCATCAACTCGCGCTCGAAGCGCTCGCCGTACTTGAGCAGCTTGCCGTCCCAGTGGGACATGCGGAAGCCCATGGACTGCTTCTCGAGGGTCTCGCGGTACGAGGCATAGAGGCGGATCATGGCGTCCATGATGGTGCGGTGATCCTTGCGCGTCTTGCCGTTGACGAGCTGCTTGAGGCGGCTGAGCGAGCCGAAGGGCTCGATGCGTCCGTTCTGCAGATAGAACTGGCCCTCGGTGATGTAGCCGGTGTTGTCGGGCACGGGGTGGGTGACGTCGTCGCCGGGCATGGTGGTGGCGGCCAGGATGGTGATCGAGCCGGCCCCCTCGAAGTCGACGGCCTTCTCGTAGCGTGCGGCGAGCTGGCTGTATAGGTCGCCGGGATAGCCGCGGTTCGAGGGGATCTGCTCCATGGTGATGGCGATCTCCTTGAGGGCGTCGGCGAAGCTGGTCATGTCGGTCAGCAGCACCAGCACGCGCTTGCCCTGCAGGGCGAACTGCTCGGCCACGGCCACGGCCATGTCGGGCACGAGGATGCACTCGACGATGGGGTCGGCGGCGGTATGCACGAACATCACACTGCGCGCCAGCGCGCCGCTCTCCTCGAGCGTGTCGCGGAAGAAGAGGTAGTCGTCGTACTTCAGCCCCATGCCGCCGAGGATGATCACGTCAACCTCGGCCTGCAGGGCGATGCGCGCCAGCAGGGGGTTGTAGGGCTCGCCGGCGCGCGCGAAGACCGGGAGCTTCTGCGACTCGACGAGCGTGTTGAAGACGTCGATCATCGGGATGCCGGTACGTACCATGCGGCTGGGGATGACGCGCCTGGCGGGGTTGACCGAGGGGGTGCCGATGTCGATCAGGCCATCGGAGAGGGCCGGGCCCTTGTCGCGCGGCTGGGCGCCACCGGTGAAGATGCGTCCCATCAGGGCATCGGAGAAGGGGATCTGCATGGGTCGGCCGAGGAAGCGCACACGGGCGTCGGTCGCCACGCCGCGCAGGCCGGAGAAGACCTGCAGCGAGACCTTGTCGCCATCGAGCTTGATGACCTGCCCGAGGGAGGTGCCGAAGCGCGAGGTGATCTCGGCGAGCTCGCGGTAGCTGACGCCTTCGGCGCGCAGCGTGGCCACGCTGCCGGCCATGTGGTCGATGCGATGGTAAACTTTATGCATTGTCGGTGGCCTCCGCGAGCAGCGAGGTGATCCGGTTCCGGCCGGTCTTGAAGGCCTCGGAATCCCAGGGGGCATGGTGCCAGTCCTTGAAGGCCTGGGTGAGGGTCAGGAAAAAGCGGCGTGCGGCATCCTTGTCGTCGAAGGCGAAGTCGGCGGCGAGGATCGTGCCGAGCGTGTTGAAGACCTCGCGCTGGCGCTTGACCGGCGTCGCGGAGTCAACCTCGTTGAAGGCGTCCTGCTGCAGGTACACGGCATCCACCAGCTCCGACTTCAGGTATAAGATGAAGTCGTCCATCGAGGTGCCCTCCTCGCCGACGACCTTCATCATCTGGGCCACGTCGTTGCCTCGGCGCAGGAAGTCGCGCGCGTGCTCGACGCGCCCGACCGGGGCGATGCCGGTGTACTTGCTCCAACTCTCGAGCGGGTCGATGGCCGGGTAGCGCCGCGCATCGGAGCGGGCGCGGGAGAGTCCGTGGAAGGCGCCGACGACCTTGAGGGTGGCCTGGGTGACCGGCTCGTCGAAGTTGCCGCCGGCCGGCGAGACCGTGCCGCCGATGGTCACCGAGCCTATCGCGCCATCCTTCAGGCGCACGCGTCCGGCGCGCTCGTAGAAGGCGGCCACGACACTCTCGAGATAGGCCGGGAAGGCCTCCTCGCCGGGGATCTCCTCGAGGCGGCCCGACATCTCGCGCAGGGCCTGCGCCCAGCGGGAGGTGGAGTCGGCCAGCAGCAGGACGTTGAGCCCCATCATGCGGTAGTAGCCGGCGATGGTGACGGCGGTATAGACCGAGGCCTCGCGCGCGGCCACGGGCATCGAGCTGGTGTTGCAGATGATGATCGTGCGGTCCATCAGCGTGCGGCCCGTGCGCGGGTCGGTCATCTTGGGAAACTCCCGCAGGGTCTCGACGACCTCGCCGGCGCGCTCGCCGCAGGCCGCGAAGACCACGATGTCGACCTCGGCGTGGCGGCTGGTGAGCTGCTGCAGCACGGTCTTGCCGGCGCCGAAGGGGCCGGGAATGCAGTAGGTGCCGCCGAGGGCGACGGGGAAGAAGGTATCTATGATGCGCTGCTGCGTGACCATCGTCTCGGTCGGGCGCAGGCGCTCGGCGTAGCAGGCTATCGGCACCTTTACCGGCCAGCGCTGCATCATGGTGGCCGTGTGCTTCCGGCCCTCCTCGTCAGTCAGCGTGGCGATATTCTGCTCGACGGTGTAGTCGCCGGCGGGGGCGATCTCGGTGACGGTACAGGTGCCGTGGATGCCGAAGGGCACCATGATACGGTGCTCGAAGAGCCCCTCCGGTACAGTACCGAGCGTCTCGCCGGCCGTCAGCTTGTCGCCTGCCTTGGCCTTGGGCGTGAAGTGCCAGGTCTTGTCGCGCAGCAGGGCCTCGAGGTAGGTGCCGCGCTGCAGGAAGAATCCGCACTGCTCGGCGAGCCGCGGCAGGGGATTCTGCAGTCCGTCGTAGATTTGCCCGAGCAGGCCGGGGCCGAGCTCGACCGACAGCAGGTTGCCCGTGAAGGAGACGGTGTCGCCCACGCGCAGTCCGGTGGTGTCCTCGAAGACCTGCATGTCGGCCTGGCGGCCGCGGATGCGGACTACCTCGCACATGAGACGGCGGGCATCGTCACCATCCGTGATCAGCTCTGCATAGCCGACCTCGTTCTGTGCGACGGCACCATCGAAGGCAACGGAGATCATGTTGCCGTTGACCGTCGCGATTCTACCTGTTGCTTCCATAACGACCGTGTTCCGGGGAGACTCTTGTCCCGCGACTGTGCAGCCGGGGCGGGAAAGTGCAAAGGGTATCACCTATGCGCTATTCGTGCAAACCAAAAGACCGGGGCGCGGGTGATTTTAGATTTGTGATTGGGGGGGTGCGCGCGTATTCATTTGCGAAACGGTGGCGGCGACTGGGTTTTAGCTACGGATTTCGCGGATTTGCACGGAAGGCTGCGCGCTGCATCATGCGCGATGCGGAGGCTGCGACTGTTTTTTGAATCAGGAAGGCAGGAAGGCAGGAAGGTGTTTTGAACCGCCAAGGCGCCAAGCAGGAAGTAGCAGTAGGCAGTGGCAGTAGGCAGTGGCAGGAGACAGGGAGTAGCAGTAGGCAGTGGCAGTAGGCAGTGGCAGGAGACAGGGGACAGGGGAAAGTGCAGTTTACTGGACTCGATGGGGGTTGACGGGGGTCGATAGGGGTCGGGTGAGTGGGGAGTTGCAGGGCAGCCGCGAAGGCTCGAAAAGGGGGGCAGGGCAGTGTGGGGCAGGCATTCCTGCCTGCCCGCGCAGACAGGAATGTCCGCGCCACCTTGGGGTGCGGTCGTCGCCACCTGTCGCCGCCTGTCGATATCCGCCGGCAGTTCCGGCAGTACCGGCAGGCACGGCAGTACCGGGCTCGAGGACGAGGACGAGGACGAGGACGAGAGGATGCTGTACCGTGAGCCTATGCGGGAGCTTGCTGCTGCGGCTGACGGTACAGCCGGAGTTGGGTGAACGGAAAGGCCGGAACGCTGGAGCCCGCCGCCTGCCTGTCGGCAGACAGGTTCCCGGCGGTATCGTTCGCTATTCATGCGCCGCATCAGTGCACCGCGA
>JAAYLN010000256.1 GCA_012521875.1 Lentisphaerota bacterium
GCGCCGTCACCGCCGTCATTGTGCTGCCTGAGCCGCGCGAGCGACGCCTCGGCCTCGGCCAGGCGTTTGGCCTCGTTTCCCAGCTTCGCCCACGCCGCGCGTTCCTCCACGAGCTTCGCGACCTCCTCCGCGTACTTCTCGGGCAGCGGCAGCGCCGGCTCGTCCTTGATTTCGGGCGCGGGAACGGGAGTGACCAGCGTGAACGCAAGACCCTTCTTGGTCGTCGGCAGCGCCTCGGGCGTCGTCGCGATGATGCCCGCATAGGGGGCGAAAAAGCGGAAGTTGACGGACGGCGTGAGCGCGCGGAACGACCAGATCGCGTCCTGCTTGGGCTTGAGCGTGAAGGTCTTCGTGCCGAAGTAGTCGCCGTCGTCGAGCTTGATCAGGCTCGCGCCGGACTCGTCGAGAATCTCGAGTCCGCCCTGCGAAAGCTTGATGTGGACGGGCTGGCCGCCCGCGACCTCGAAATAGCCGGCGGCACGCGGCTTGTCGGCGGCGGTCTTCAGTTGGAGACGCCGGCCGACCTCGCTCTTGACGGCGGCATAGGCCACGGGGGTTCCCTGCGCGCCGGTGAACTGGTACATCGGGCAATGTCCGCTTTCGTCGCCCTTGAAGGTGCCGTAGACCTCGTGGACACCGGTCTCGGTGAAGGCGATCTCGAAGGCATTGTTCCCGTTCTTGATCGTGCCGATGATGCTTTCGGCACCGGACGGCGTCCTAAGGTGCAGCGTCCACGCCTCGTACTTGCCGGAGCCGGAGAAGTTCAGCGTCGCCTTCGCGCCCTTCTTCCCCTTGAGATAATAGATGTAGGTCGGCATCGAATGATACCAGGGCGCGCCGTGGTCGAAGCCGAAGGCCGGTTCGCAGGAAGTCGCCGCGGACGCGATATCGAGCGTCTTCAGGTCGGGATCGGGCGCGTCCTTGAGCGACCGTTCGGCCGGCAGATAGGAGAACTTCGAGAGATCGACCTTCTGGCCGTTGTGGTCCACTACGCCGCGGAAGCTGTTGATGCCGAGCTTGCCGTTGTGGTCGGCGACGGCGATAAGGGGCTTCCCTTCCCAGCCGTTGAAGGTGCAGTTCTCGAAGGTGACGATACCGGGTTTGGGATAGAACCCGTCCCAGTAGCCGCGGTCGAGGTTGAGGAAGATCGGCGACATGTTCGGCTTGCGCGTCGGATCGAGATGCCCCTTGTCGTTGAAGACGCAGTTCTTGAACCACATGTCGAAGATCATCGTGTTCCAGAACAGGGCCGACGAGTCGGCATGTCCGTCGATGCGGCAGTTCTCGAAGATGATCCTGGAGGGGGCCTTCTGGACGGGGCCCGTGTAGATGCCGAGGCGCGCCAATATGGAGAGATTGCGGTAGCGCCCCGCATCGAACTCGCAATCCTTGAAGTAGAGGGTGGTCGGCGCGTAGGTCGAGCTCGACAGCACCACGTTGCCGGCGGCGTTGTCGAAGAACCGGCAGTTGAGGAAGTAATGGGCCGGGCTCGAGTAGACTTCGTAGACCGGCTCCAGATCGACGCCGTTATGGGGCTCGCCGCCGACCGTGCGGCAGAACGTGACGTTCTTGTAGACGCAGTTATCGGACCAGACGATGGAAAGCCCCTGGCGGTAGTTGTCGTCCAGCAGGCAGTCCACGAGATAGTGGTGGCCACCGCCCATGCAGAAGCCGTCGTCGAGGTTGTTCGCGGACCAGATGTTCTTGAGCAGCACGTTGCGGCCCTTGCCGCCGAAGCCGCTGCCGCCGTAGCTGATGCCCGATGCGAAGCGCGAGGCGCGGTCCGGGAACTGGCCGATATAGACGTCCTTGCCGAGCTCGCCCTCGCCGATGAAGACGATGTTCGTCACGTCCTGCAGCTCGAACAGGCTGCCCTTCACGAAAGCGGGCTGGAGAACCGCATGGATCTTCACGCCCTTCTTGAAGATGATCTGCTTGTTTGAGCCGTCCTTCTTTGAAATCTTGATCTGGCGGATGTACCAGGGACTGCCCATGTCGTCGACGATGACGGTCGAGGCGTCGGAGTTGAGCGCCGCGGTGAGGCACTCGGTGGCGTTCGTCGGGTTCCATCCGAAGTCCCTGGCGTGGACGACCTTGCGGTTTGGATCGATGCCGAAGTCCCTGAGCCCGGCCGGGATATGGAGTTCCTCCTCGGAAAGCGGGAACTTGTCCATCTCGCGCATTTCGGCCAGACGCAGCGGCGTCCACTTTTCCAGACCGTACTTCTCGGTGTACGCCTCGGCCTTCTCGAGGACGCCGCGCTCGATGACGTCGCCGCCCCAGGCGCGCCTCTCGCCCGCGTATTCGCCGATCAGCCGGCGGAGCTCCTGCCCCTCCAGACCGTAGCGTCCGGGGTTGTTGAGGATGCGCTCGAGATAGGCGAACCGCTCGTCGCGCCCGGGCTTGCCGGTCTGCGCCGCGTCGGCGCCGGCGGACGCCGTGTTGACGAAGTCGAGATGCGCGTCCAGCATGTCCTGCGCCAGGGCGAGCGCCTCGGGCTTCCGGCCCAGCGCGGCGAGGGTCGCGATGCGGAGCTGCTGGATTCTGATGCGGCTCTTGGACTGGAGCCCCGGAATCGCCAGCGCCTGCAGCCCGAGGGTCTCGGCCTGCGCGACAACGTTTGTGTCCTTGTCTGCATTCAGCTTCCGCAGCACCTGCTCGAAACCGCCCGCGAGCTGGCGCGGCTCCTTCGTCTGGGCCGCGACCGCCTCGAGGAACTTCTCGCCGGCGGCGAAGTATTTCTTCTCCTTCAAGAGCGCGGCGCCCGCGTCGTTGAGATCCTTGACGGCATCCCCGAGGACTGTTGCGGCGCACATCGCCAGCACCAGTGTCAGTGTTCTGATTCGCATTCCGATTCTACCTTTCGCTTGTGAACTTTACCGTAGCATGAGCATCGTGCCGGGAACCTTCCAGATGATTTCACCGCCCTCGCCGTAGATGATCTGCGTCGCGTCATTGGGCGAGATAGCGTGCCGGCGGGAATTGACGCGGAGCTTGTGCCCGTTGAGATAAAGCTTCGCGTAAGCGTCGTCAAATGTGAAAAGTGAGCTTACCAAATCTCATCTCCATCTGTCCACACAAAGCCGGACACAAAACTGAATCGGTTGATGACAGGGGGGCGGGCGGAGCATGGAGAGTGGAACGCGGATGAAAGGTGGGGTGCCGCCGTTCCGGCTAGCCGCACGCGCGGGGCGCTGTGCCGCCCAGTCGCCCATACCTGTGCCTGTCTCGCTCGAGGGAAATAGCGTCATGGAAGCAGGCTCATCTGCCTGATGATAGGCTGGGCCTTCAGCCCTCGTTTTCATAATTCGCCGACACTCCTAGGGCTTCACCCTAGGCTGGGATGGGGCGCGCCGTTGGCGCTTTGTGTTCTGTCTGACTAGTCTCCGACGAGTCCGATAGGTCTGACTGTTCCGGACATAATAGCACGAATCTGCCGGTTTCGCTGTACCGTGAGCTTGTGCGGAGGCGGCAGGCAGGGTGGTTCGGTGCAGGAGCCAGCGAATGTGAACGGAAAAGCCGGAACGCTGGAGCCCGCCGTCCTCGGCGGTGCCGTTCGCCACTCATGCGCCGCATCAATACACCGCGGAGACCGCGGGCTCCAATGCGCATCCGAAGCGAACGGGAGTCCACTGCCAATCACAAATCAAATCACAAATTTCCATGGCGCTCCTTGCGTCTTGGTGGTTCAATCTCTTTCGAGGACGAGGACGAGGACGAGCCATCCGCTCTCCATGCGCACCCCTGTCGCTGGCCGGTTACCCTGGTCTGCTTTTCGTTATCTTGACGAGTAGCATTTGAAACAGCTAAGATAATACCAACCCAAAGGTATGTTCAGGGAGGATGGTCGCTGCCTCCCGCCAAGTCATGGATGGTGCCGTATGAATCAATTCTGTTTCCGCTGTATTGGACATTCTTTCCGCGTACACGTCGTGTGCGCCTTGTTCGCGTTGTGCCATGCGGGTGCTGCCAGGAACGATGGTGATTGTGAAATAGGTCTAGAATAATCATGACTGCAGCAGAGAAATCTGGAAATCGAGGGCTTGGCGCGGCGCGTGCGTTAGCGAGGAGTTCAAGCATGGCTAGAAGAATTGTCGCCTTCTGTTTTTGCTGCGCTTTCGCTACGTCGGTCTTCGCCGGGGAAACCGCGCAGGAGGTGGCGGAGGCCGCGCGCAAGCTGGCGGCCTCCCGTCAACACGCGGAAGCGGCGCCGCTTTTTGAAAAGGCCGCGGGGCTCGAGACGGACGCGGGCAAGCGGGGCAAACTGCGGCTCGAGGCCGCCGGGGCCTACGCCTCGGCCGGGGATTTGGACAAGGCGTGGGCCATCACCGACGCCATCATCGCGGATGCGGACGCTCCTGACCAACTCAAGAACACGGCTGTCCAGCGCTCGATCGACTTCTGCTACTGGGCGGGCAGGGGCGAGCTGGCCAAACCGCGCATAACCGGGGTCGGGATTCCCTATTTCCAGGCACGGGCCAGGCAGCCCGGAACGGTGCTGGAGAAGTTTAACGCGATGCACGCGGCGGGCTGGCTCCAGTGGCGCCTGGCCGAGACCAACGCGGCGCTGGAGACCTTCCGCAGCACATTCGCGCTGACCAACCTGACGACCGACTTGAGAATCCGCGCGCACCTCGCGCTGGCCGATTTGCATGGCAAATGCGGTGACCAGTCGGCAGTCGTCGGGCAGGCGCGCATGGCGGGCGATCTGGCGGCAGAACAGGCCGAGGCCCGCAAGATTCCCGAAGGTGGCGATGCGCAGGTACTTGCCCGCACGGCCAACGCCAAGGCTGCCGCCTACGTGACCGCCGCCCGGAATTACGAGGTCGGCGACCTGTTCGACCGGGCGGATGCCATGTACGCCAAGGCTGCGGCACTCCCGGGACTGACCGAGGAACGGCAGGCCGACAACGACCTGGCCATCACCGACTCCTTCCGCAAGCGCAAGGATTTTGACAAGGCCATTGCCGCGGCGGAGCGCGTTCTCGCGCGCGGGGACGACGGCCAGATGTCCGCGCGCAAGACCACGGCGCGCCAGCGCATCGCCGCTATGCGCAACGATCTGGGGGACAAGGAGGGGGCGCTCGCCATGTATTTCGAGGCCGCCGCGAAGGCCGCGGGATCGCCCTACGTCAAGATCAATGAGATCAAGCGCATCTGCGACGAGTTTATCAAGGATAAGAGGCAGGACGCGGCACTGGCCCTCTGTGACAGGGTCGTCTCTCTGCAAAACATCGATCCCGGCGACACGGCCTGGGCCTATCTGAAGCAATCCCAGGTGCTTCTGGATCGCAAGGAGTTTGATCAGGCGCGGGCCGCCGCCGAGAAGGCCCTCGCACTGAACGTCGCCAACGGCAAGGCCATTCTCGCGATCTACGCCACCTACAAGGCCCGGCCGCTGCCGCAGAAGCGCGACATGTACCGCTATATTGAAGAGACGATGGCCGGCCCCGTGGCCGAGTCGCTCACGCGCGACGAGATCCGCGACATCTGGTCGACCTACGGTTTCGACGCCCACAACCTCTTCGATCACGACAAGGTCAGGAAGGCCTTCGCCGAACTCGACAGGCACGGTATTCCCTACGGCGGATACATGGGGCTCCGCTGCCTGCCGGCGCTGAAGATCTACAAGGACTTCGCGACTTTCCCGAAAGACGAGAAGGAAATCCGGTTCCCGCAAAATCTCGCCGATCTCGGCGTCAAGGACGTGAAGACGGTCAACGCGCGGGACTTCGCCGACGGCGCGCGCAACGACACCGAGTGCCTCCAGCGGGCGATTGATTCCGACGCCACCACCATCGTCATCGAGGACAAGGGCGTGCCCTGGACCATCACCCGGCTCGAGATGAAGTCGAACAAGCGCCTCCTCTTGCGCAAGGGGGTGAAAATCATCTCCGACAAGAGCGAGGAGAACTACCACAAGACGCTGCTTTTCGATATCCGGCGATGCGAGAACGTCATCATCGAGGGCGAGGGCGAGGTCGGCGACGTCTACATCGGCAAATACAAGGACGACAAGGAGCGCGATGAGCTTTGCAAAAAGTACGGCGGCAGCGTCTTCGGGCTCACGGAGACGACGAACATCGTCATCCGCAACGTGACGGTCGCCAACTCGGCCCAGGACGGCATCTTCTTCGGCGGCCTGGGGCTGATTCCGACGCGCACCTACCTCGAGAACGTCGTGCTCGACCACCACTACCGCCAGGCGATGTCGATCTGCAATGCGGACGAGGTCTACTGCAAGAACGTGACCTTCTCGAACACCCGCGGCGCGGCGCCTTCCGCCGGGATCGATCTCGAACCGCCGATCGAGTGTTCCCCCGATTCGAGCATCTATCTCTTCGACTGCACCTTCGACAACAATGCCGGCGGCGGACTCGTCTTCGCCACCTCGACGATGTACCCGGTCACGCTCCACGCCAAGCGCTGCCACTTCAAGGCGCAATCGCAGCATGCTGTCGACATCCTCGCCCGCTGCGGCGTCTATCTCGGCTCGCAGCGCAAGGCACCGGCCAAAATCATCTTCGAGGAGTGCGACTTCGAGTCCTACAGCGACGTCTCCCCGCTCTGCATCCAGACCTGCTCGCTCTTCGATGTCTGGTTCCGCAATTGCACGATCCGGGACATCGGCAGGAAAGGCCCGGCCAACCGCGCCTACACCGCCTCGCCCCTCGTCTTCAGGCTTAGCCGCGACTTCGGCAAGGACGGCATCCCCGAACACATGCTCGGCCTCATCCATTTCGAGAACGTCAAGATCGAGGGGTACGGGGGGCAGCCGTTCGCCAGTTTCGCGGACGAGCTCGGCATGCTCGACATCAAGGGCATCCTCAAGGGAACGGTCGACTTCAACGGCAAGCAGGTGGACGTCTCGCAATACGAGTACACGGCTCCCGACCGCCACGAGATCCCCGCGGAGCAGGTTGACCTCAAGACGCTGCTCAAGCCCGCGAAGATACCGACGGGCGACATGCCCGTCTCCAACGGCGAGATCAGTTGGAACGGCGCCTGGTATCAGAAGGCGCCCGAATACACCTACTACTTCTGGGCGGAGCAGGGGCGCAAGGTGTCGCTGACGCTGCGCTATCCTGCCTGGCTGAAGCGCGTCGCCGGTGAGCGCCTGCTGCTCAAGTCGGTGTCCGGCAGGACGACCGAAGTCGGCGAGCTCCAGCCAGGTGTCAATCCGCTCGCGTTCACCGTGCCCGAGACGGGCTGGCACTGCTTCATGCCGCCGTGCCAGGCGGGGGAGGGCGCTTCCTGCCATGTCACGGACGTCAAGGGTGTCCATCTCGCCTACCAGGGCGACACGCGCGGCATCTCGCTCTCCAAGTTCGTCTTCAGGGATCCCGGCCGGGACTACACCGGCTACTTCGAGGTTCCCGCCGGCGGCAGGGAGTGCCGTCTGCGCATCACCTTCGGCAGTCTCGAGCTGCGCAACCCGGCGGGCGACCTCGTCGGCAGCATCCGCAACGGGGAGTATCACGGGCGCCACACCTTCACCATCAAGCCGGGCACCGACAAGGCGGAGATCTGGAGCTTCACCGCGCCCGCCGGGGGCGGAAACACGCACGTCCTGCGCTTCTATGCGCCGCTGAACGGCATCTGGGCCGATTCGCCCGACGTGCTCCCGTTGCAATTTGCTGATCACCACGTGCCCCCCAGGGCCGCGGCGGCTTCCGCGGTTTCCCC
>JAAYLN010000257.1 GCA_012521875.1 Lentisphaerota bacterium
CACTCCCGGCGCCATGGTTTACACCATGGGGCCGTCCGGTGCCATCGAGCAGGCGCTCGGGCGCCTGAAGGCACCGGCATCCGCCGAGGCTACGCGCATCCGCACCGTGCTGGCACCGTCGGCCGCGCCTTGCTCTATCGGACGGTTCTCGTTCGGCGGTATCATGCGCTACGTGCTGAACCTGATGAGTGACAAGCAACTGGGCGGCATGCCGGCAATGGCGGCTGCTGCTGCAATGCAGGCGGGTGACGGAATCTTCTTCGGTTCCTGGCGGACCGGTAACGAGCTCCTTGCCGCGCTGCACGTGCCGCCCTCGGAAGTCAAGGCCATCAAGGCCCAGTTCCAGGCGGTGCAGGGCGCAGCAGGCAGGCGCTCCGCCCCGGCAACCACAATCGACCTCGAGCCTGACTTCGATGAACTCGACGAGGCTCCTGCTGCCGCACCTGAAGCGAAACCTGCCGCACCTGAAGCGGAGCCTGCCGCACCCCAGGTGAAGCCCGCCGCGCCGCAGGCGGCACCCGCCGCCCCCCAGGCAGCACCCATAGCTCTCTGATTGTCCCTTCGCCCCGGGCGCCGGCTATCATTGATGGTCGGCGACCGGTACAGGGTGTGCTGGCTCATTCGCGATGCGGTTGCCGCGACTGGTTTTTGAATCAGGAAAGCAGGAAAGCAGGGATGTTTGTCGGGGGGTGGGTGGTGAGTGGTGAATATACGCAGAGGCGCAGAGACGCAGAGGAGTGTGGGGGTGGGAACTGCGCGCTGGCTCATTCGCGATGCGGTTGCCGCAACCGGTTTTTGAATCAGGAAAGCAGGAAGGCAGGAAGGATGACTAGCGTCATTCGATGTAAGCACCAAGGCTCAACTAATTATCAGCCGAAGATTTACATTGAAGCAGAAATACCGGCGTCCGCCTTCTTCGATTTCCTGCTTTCCTGATTCAAAATCCATCACCTGATAAGGCGTAAAGGTCTTGTTCCGGGAGCAGGAAGCCCAAAATGCCGGCGTTAGCCTTCCTCGATTTCCTGCTTTTCTGATTCAAATAAAGCGGCATGTCGCACAGACACACCATCCGCGCGTGGTCATCACCCCCGCCTGGCACTTCTTGATTTCCATTGAACCCGTCGGCGGGTTGCGGCGTTTACAACAATATACCGGAGACTCTTGCAAAACCATTCGTGGCATGGGCGTTCCGCCCATGAAACACGGGCGGGATACCCGTGCCGCGTGTGCAGGCAAAGGGTTTTGCAAGTACCGCGCAATGTCAAGGAACGCCGCGATGCCAGCCATCAACATGCCGCCGACAATGCCTCGGGGAGAGCGCCGCTACGCTCTCTCCCTAATTGCCCTTCTCCTATCCTGCGGGGTGTCGCCCGCCCGGGCCACCAACACCTACGAGATCGGCACCATACGCATCGAGGGGACGCCCGTCTCCGCGTACCGTGCCGAGCAGGTCGGTACAGCCACCTTCTTCGACGCGCCGCCGGAGGAACTGCCGGCCAGCGTTGATGTGCTGACGGGCGACTTCATCCGCGAGCAGTCGCCCAACGACCTCCACGATCTGCTCTTCTTCCAGCCCGGCGTGTCGGGCGGCGGCAAGTCGCTGATGGACCGCACCTCGGGGCAGTACTCCGTCCGCGGCCTGGCGGGCTCGACGCCCAGCCTCGGCGGCACGCTGCCGATGCCTACCGCCATGGGCATCTTTCTCGACCCAAATGCCCTGGAGCGCGTCGAGGTCGTCAAGGGGCCGGTAGGCGCCACGCAGGGCGGCCAGACCTCGGCTCTCGGCCCCTATGGCGCCGGCGGCGCCATCAACCTGATTCTCAAGCAGCCCAGGCCCGGAGAGACGTTTACCGGTGTCGGCGCGAGCGCCGCGCTCGGCGACGACCTGCAGCGCTACCGTCTCACCGGCGACCACAACGCCATCCTCACGCCGGAGCTGACCCTGCGCCTGCCTTTCAGCGCCGACACCGCCAAGCCCTTCTGGCTTCCGGACGGCCATGAGTGGCGGCGCTCTATCTTCATGTCACCCGCGCTGCTCTGGCAGCCGGAAGAGACGCTGCGCCTCGGTCTCGCCACCACCTTCCAGCACACCGACGCCCCCGGCTACCAGGGCGTACCCAGTTTCCGCGGCAAGCCGCTGCCACCCTATGACTGGGACAGTGCGCTGGCCGGCGACCACGACGTGCGCGACGAGTACACCGGATGCAGCATCCAGGGCTATGCCGAATGGGATATCTCGGAAATCTGGCAACTGCATGCCGGTGCCGGTGTTGCCGGCTCATGGGTGGAATACACCCATGTCGGAGCCTCGCCATATGCCGGCCAGTCGGGACTGCCGCGCCTGACCTCCTACGACCTCAACTGGGCCGACAACCGCAGTCTCGTCTATAATCTCCACGGCCGCGCCACCGCCCGCTACCAGACCGGTCCCGTGAGCCAGACCACGGTCATCCAGGCCGATGCCACCCACAGCCGCGACCATAAGCGCAGCGTCTGGACGGAGATACCCCTCGATGCCGACCCGCGCCCGCCCAAGGCCCCCTTCACCGACACCTCGCTGTCGCGCTACGGCATCTTCGTCCAGAACCATGCCGAGTGGGGCCTGCTGCGCCTCCTCGCCGGTCTGCGCTACGACCTGCACGAGAGCAATCTCGACAACCATGGCGACGCCTGGAGCCCGCGCGTGGGCCTCACCCTCATGCCCGTCGAATATCTGGTGCTCTTCGGCAACCTCTCGCGTACCGAAGCCCCCAACTTCGGCCACATGGCGAGCCGTACCGAGGAACTGACCTCCTCCTGGCAGGCCGACCAGGCCGAGGCCGGCCTCCGCCTGCGCCTGGCCGGGACCCTCTGGCTCTCGCTGGCGGGCTTCCGCATCGAGCAGAGCGACACCCCCAGCCTCGATACCTCGACCGGCTTCTACGTCACCGAGGGGGAACGCGCCCACCACGGCGTCGAGGCCTCGCTCTCCGGCAACCTCGCCCGCAACTGGTCGCTGCACCTCGGCTACGCCCGCACCCACACCGAGACGCCGCAAGGCGCGCGCCCCTTCGACTCCCAGCCGCCCCACACCGTGACGCTGCAGACCATGTACCGCTTCACCAGCGGCTGGCTCGAGGAGTTCGCCCTGGGGCTCGGCTACCGCTACAAGCACGGCTACGACGGCACCATGCGCGGGGAATATGTCGGCCCCGACTACTTCTTCGACGACATCCACGTTATTGACCTCTCTCTCGACGTGCCGTTCTCGCGCTTCGGCGGCAGTCCGGAGTGGAACGTGCAGCTTGCCGTGCGCAACCTCCTTGACCGCGACTACTTCGAGTCTAACCGCCACTACTACCAGTGCTTCACGGGCGAGCCGCGCACATTTGAAATCGCGTTGCGCGGACGCTTCTAATGTTGGCCGCTTCTAGTGGGCCGCTTCTAGTCGCACTGGACGCCTATTATTGTTATGATCTGGAAAATGACGACAACATCTCCGACCACTCCTCCCGCCCTGCAGGTCAGGGGCCTCTGCAAGCGCTATGCCGCCGAGCCGGCTTCCGTGGATGTGCTCAAGGGCATTGAACTCGAACTGGCTCCCGCCGCCTTCGAGGCGGTCATGGGTTCCAGCGGCTCCGGCAAGAGCACCCTGCTGCATCTGCTGGCGGGGCTGCTGAGCGCCGACGAGGGCGAGATTATAATCGGCGGCGAGAGTATCACCGGGATGGACGACGAGACGGCGACCATCTTCCGCCGCCGCCGCATCGGCCTCGTCTTTCAGGATTTCAACCTCATCCCCACGCTGACCGCCGAGGAGAACATCACCCTGCCGCTGCTGCTGGAACGCCGCGCGCCGGATCCGGAGACGCTCGAGCCGCTGCTCGAACGGCTGGCATTGACGGCACGCCGCCGCCATCTGCCCTCCAGACTCAGCGGCGGCGAGCGGCAGCGCGTGGCCATCGCCCGCGCGCTGGTCAACAACCCCGCCATCGTGCTGGCCGACGAGCCTACCGGCAACCTCGATGCCCCCGCCAGCCGTGCCTTCTGCGATCTGCTGAGCGAGATGAACGAGGCCACCGGCTGCACCATTCTCCTCGTCAGCCACGACCCGATCGTGGCCGCCGCCGCGGATCGTGTGCATATCCTGTGCCGCGGACGCCTCGCCGCGCCGTTCGACACCCTGCACGACTCCGGCCGCGTGGCGGAGCGCTACCTGGCCTCGATGCACGGATGAGGAGGCGCCGGCGATGATTGCAAAGTTGGTTTTCACGAGTTTCCGGCGCGAGCGGGCGCGTCTGGTGGTGGCCATTCTGGGCGTGGCGGCGGCCACGGGACTGCTGGTCTGGTCGCTCGGCCTGACCGTCACCACCATGCGGCAGAGCGCGCTGCGCGCGCGCCGCATGACGCGTCCCTACACCTGCTGGGTCACAACCGGCGGCCCGGAGTTCGCGCGTATGCTCCGCTCTCCGAACACCACGCCACCACGCCGTCCCACCCCGGCGGCTCTCGATCCGGCGCTGATCGCCGCCGTCAATGAGCTACCCGGTGTCGAGTCGTCACTTGCGTGCCGCGTGGTGCGGGCGACCCTCGACTTCCGCCCCGGCGGGCGCGTCCTGCAGGGGCCGCCGCTGGTGGCCGGTATCACGCAGGCGCGCGCCGATGGTTGTCCGTATGAGGCGGTCAGCATCACCGGCACCTGGCCCGACCCCGACGATCCCGAGCCTGTGGCCGCCGTCTGCACGGCCATCTTCACGCCCCGCAACCTGACGCCGCCGCCGGTCGGCTCGCCGCTGGTTCTGGTGACCCCCGGCGGCACGCTGACGGTACGCATCGCCGCCATCATTGATTATCCCGTGGCCTTGCCCGGCTTCCCGACGCTCTTCGCCTCGGCGGGCGCCATGCGTCTGCTAGCGGAGGCCAACTCGTTGCCTGCGGGCTCCAACCTGCTCCTCTGCCGCACGCGCGGCGGCGGAGACGTCGCGGAAATCCGCGCGGCGGTTGAGCGCCTGGCCGCTGATGCGCCCGGCAGCGCCGGCGTAGTGGGCGACCGCGCGGCGGTCGCGCAACAGCTTACCAGCGACTCGCTCGCCAACTTCAAGCGTCAGGCGCCGCTCCTGCTCACGCTCGCGGTACTGACGGCCCTCTGCATGCTGGTCAACGCCCTGACAATCGGCATCGAGCAGCGGATGCAGGTGCTGGCGCTGCTGCGCACGGCGGGCATGACGGCGCGGCAGGTGGCGCGGCTGGTGGCCTTCGAGGGTCTGCTGGTCGCCACGGCAGGCTGGGCGCTCGGCATGGCGGGCGGGCGTCTGGTGCTGGCGTGCTTTGTGCGCCGCACCGCCGAGGCCTTTCCCGAGGGCGTGGCACTGGGCTGGGTGACGCCCGCGGCCACGGCGGCGGTGGTGGCGCTGGTCGCCGCGCTCAGCCTCTTCTGGCCCTGCCGCCGTGCCCTGCGTATCCGCCCGCTCGACCGCCAGGCCGACGACCGCGACGAGACGCGTCCCCTGAACCACAAGCGGACGGTGATCGGCGCGCTCCTGCTCTTCCCGATGCTGATCCTCGCGCTGCCGCTGCCGCTCTCGCCCATGGCGCGCAGTCTTGTGCTGCTCACCATCGGTCTGCCTCTGCACGGCATCGGCCTGATCATGGTGCTGCCGGCCTTTATCCGGCTGCTGGAGCGGCTCGTCACGCCGCCGGTGGCGGGCCTGATGCGGCTCGATGCACGCCTGCTGCGCCGGCGGAGCAGCCGCCACTACCCGCGCACGGCCGGGATGATGCTCACGCTGTCGGTGGGCCTGGGCTCCTTCGTGGCCATCCACATCTGGGGCGCCTCGATGACGGCACCCTTCATACCGAGCCCGGGGTTCCCCGATGTGATCGTCTCGCTGCTGCCCAACGGCGTGGCCGGCGACGCGGCGGCGCGTGTCGCGGCGCTGGAAGGCGTGGCCGACGGACGCTGCCTGGCGATCGAGGCGGCGCAGTTCGACCTGACCGACGACCTGCTGGAGCGCATCACCGCCGTCGAGGGGCGCCCGCCCGCCTTCCGCAACGTGCTGCTCTTCGGCGTCGAGCCCCGGGCGGCCTTCGGCGGCGAACGCCCGCTGGCCGGTTTCCGCTACGCCGCCGGCGACCGTCTGGAGGCGGCCCGTGCGCTGGAGACGGGCGAGGCCTGCATCATCACGCGCATGTTCGCCCGCGCGAGCGGTCTGGGCGTGGGCGACACCCTTACGCTCCGCGTGCCGCGCGGGCCGCGGCGCGGCGGACGTGACGGTACGGCGGGGGAGGAGACCACGGCCGCTTTTCGCATCGCCGCCGTGACGGATCTTAACTGGCATCTGGTGACCTCGCGCGCCAGCCTGCGCGGACGCCGCGGCATGCCGCCCGGCACACAGGGGCCGGTATTTGTCAGCGAGGCCGCGGCCCGGCGTCTGACGGGCAACACCGCCACCACCACGCACCTCTGGGCCAACTTAAGCGACTCGTACCGTGCCCTCGGCGAACTGCCCGCGGGGCAGCGACTCGAGGCCGGTATCCGTCAAGCGCTGACGGTTGATGCCGCCAACACTATCCGGGTACACCACCGCGACGAGATCGCGGACGGCACGATCGCGCACGGCAACGAGCTTGTCGGCGACATGGCACGCGCCCCCTTCTGGTCGCTGATCGTGCTGGCGACGGGGATGATCACACTGCTGATCGCCTCGGTACGCGCCTCCGCGCGCGAGCTGGCGGTGATGCGCATGGTGGGCATGACGCGCGGCCAGCTCGGTCGCCTGCTGCTGGGCGAGGCGCTGATCACCACGCTGGGGGGCGTCGTGCTGAGCCTGCTCTCCGGACTCTGCATCGGCTGGACCTTCACGGGCTGGACGCGCGCCTGGATGCCCTTCGACGGCCTGCCGCTGACGTTGAGCATTCCGTGGTTCACGATCCTGCGCGGGGCGGGCTTCGCCCTCGTGCTCTGCCTGGCGATGGCGCTGCCGCCGATCATGCGCCTCGTCGGCCGCAACTCCGACGCCACCCCGCGCGTGGAGTAGTGAGTGGTGAGTAGTGAGTAGTGAATGTAACGCAGAGGCGCAGAGGCGCGGAGGAGTGGCAGTAGGCAGTGGCAGTAGGCAGTGGCAGTACTTCCGGGGGGCGATGGAGCGTGGTAGTGTGGGGCAGACATTCCTGTCTGCCCTCGTAGACGTGCGCAGACAGGAATGTCCGCGCCACTCTGGGGGAGGCGCTCATGCAGCGCGTCGGCACTGGTGGGGCGACGCCGTCCCGGCTAGCCGCAGACTGGGCTCTGCGCTGCCCGGCCGCCTATGGCTGGCTCTATCTCGCTTATATCTGCCTCTATCTCGCTCACGTTGATCATACGACTCAGTCGTATGATCGAAGAGTGTAAAAGGAGAGAGGGAACGCGGGAAGGTGGCGGATACGCACAGCCGCTCAGTGCTGCCGGTGGTCGCGGGCGCACCCTGACGGTGCCCTGCCAGTAATATGCTGAAAGGGGTAGCCCTGCCTGCTGCTTATAGTCTGTAGTCATATAGTCGGCATTTTGGCAATCTGCCTTTCATGAAACCGACCTCCAGCAATGCCGTTGTCGCACGCAATCTGAAGCGACTGCGCAGGCGGCTCGGGTTGTCTCAAGAAGCCTGTGCCGAGAAATGCGAGCTTCATCGGACATACATCGGGGCCGTTGAGCGCGGCGAACGCAACATCACGTTGGCTACGTTGGATCGGATGGCTCATGCTCTGGGAACTACACCACAGGAACTCCTGTCGCCTGGAGGAGACCGATGAACTACCCAGATCATATAGCAAGATCCGGCAAAACCATCTATGACCTTGTCCATGATGCGGACGATCTATACTTGCCACTATCAGAGTTAGAGACGACGCTTCGGAATGGGCTCGTTGGAATGAGTCTCGATTATCCGCTTCGGACACGGTCAAAAAAACTCAAGTCCAAGATTTGCGAAATACTTGGGTATCCTGTTCCAAAGTCTTTTCGCAAGACGCAGCCACGGTTTCCGGGACAGGACTTCGACACGTATGTTCAGAAGTCCAATAACCTTCAGATATGGAATGAAGAGATTTCACCGACCAGACGCTATGTCATCATCCGGGTTGATGAACTGTCGCACGTAGTTGCTGTGCGCGTGGTGACTGGCGAGGTGCTGGCGAAACTAGATAGGACTGGCACGCTGACGCGGAAATATCAAGCCAGGAGCCGCGATCCTGTTACAACGTCGGAACTCGTGACTCAAAGCGATGCCTATGGTCTGGTGGAACGCGTTCGCTCGCTTGGGACGAAGGATGTTCTTGGAACGAGAGTCGATTTCAGGCGATTTCTTCCGATTGGAGAACTGTTCGCTTGTCTCAGCAGGATGGTTGGAACCCGCATTGCAGATCCTGGGGCAGATCAGGAACGCAGTCGAGGCGATGCTCTTCACGAAGCGGTCTGCCGTTCCCTGGGCATGATACGAAAGGAAGATAAGGGAACCTGCCCGGACGTTCTGGAGCAACTACTGGAGGTGAAGCTTCAGACTTCGCCCACGATCGACCTAGGGTTGATGTTGCCTGACGACGAAATCCCTCTGGATACCGTAACATCTGCCAAGCACTGTGATGTCCGCTATGCCGTCTTCTACGGCTTGGCCGATGGCAAAAACGTACAGCTTGATCATCTGGTTATGTGCGCGGGGAGGGACTTTTTCAAGTATTTCCAGAGGTTTGAAGGAAAGGTGGTAAACAAGAAACTGCAGATACCGTTACCGTCAGATTTTTTTGACTAGGCCGAAACTATCCCAAACAAGCTGGTCGACGTCGTTCTCCAAACCCAAGGCGGCTTTTTCGTTGTTCTGCCTCTTTGCATTCAGAAGCTGTGTCACTGCCTCAGCAAGTTCGGGTATCCGCGCCTCCTTCGGCAGGGGGAACTGGGCAACATACTGGCTCATGAATCGCCTTCGTCCGGCGTATAATTTGTTGTGGAACATCACATCATAATAGCGCAGCGCCAGAGACGAGTTGGCAACCGCAAGTATCGCCTTCAACACCTCGGGATGTGCATGCGGTTTTGGCGAAATCCAATAGCAGTCGCCATTGACCACCCATCCGGATGGGCAGAGGAAGAAGACATTGCTCTCACTGATGTCAGGGAACGCCAGCTTTGGAGTTGTCCAAGCTGAAGGGCTCTGTGGAACCCAAATCTCGAACCATTCCCGGCCGGCCTCGATTATGTATTGCCTGCCCTCCAGAATTGCACGGCGGGACTCGAGGTATCGCCGCGCTCTCGGGTAATCGGCCAGATTGATCGGCTGTCGTCTTTCCCCGCTCTGAATATATGGATAGAGCACGCGCCTCATCCTGCATTCACTAGAGGCAAGAGACCACCGTTGCGCGACATGGTGCGTTATCAGGGGATGGAGGAGTTCCGCCTCCGGCTGTTGATCCGGTGGCAAGGAATCCCAATCCTCGCGAACGAAAACCTTGTCGGCCGTCGTCTTGATCCCGACCCTCACATCTCCGTAGTCTGCAAAGACGCCGCCTTTGTTGTGGTCAATGGTTTCTATCCACTTCTCGGTCTTGTCGCAGGAGAGAACCCAGGGTACAGAGGGCTTGCTGGCTGTACGCAGCACACCTGTCTCGATGTGATAGCTCTTTCCAGCCACATTCACGGTTCCGCAGTACTCGGAGCGCAAGGCCGCGAGGACGGTTTGGTGGGTGGAACATGGTGCAGAGGCTGGAGTCGTCTCGTAAACTCGGCGAAAAACGCATTGCTTATGGGCTCTTGCCATTTTCTCGCGTCTGGCAATCAGGATTGCAGGCAAAACAGCGGCTTCAAACAACTTCGTATCGCCGAGGTCAATAAGCAACTGAAGATTGAACTCATTCATAAACCATCCGCGGAGAGATGCACCTGCCTGCGTGGTGAGGAACCGGTTTGATGTGAGCAGTCCGAGACTCCCATAAGGGCGTAGAGCGCGTGTCATCGCTATCACGAATGCATGATACAAATCGATTCGTCCCTTCAGGCCGAACTGTCGGGCAAGAGATCCTGCTTGGCGCGCTCCCAAGACCTGGGTTCTGACATATGGTGGGTTCGAGATGATCAGATCGGCTACGCCATCCAATCGTGGCTCAAGCGGTCTATTCTTCTCGATTCCTAGATCAAACAGATCCTCCTCTTCAGATGACACACGCGTCAGAAAATCTCCGCAGCGTATGTCGATCTCCATAGCACCGGCGGTCTCAAGCCTGCGTGTTGCTTCCATTGCCGCATCTGCATCAATATCGCAACCGAGTACCCGCAACCCCCTGCGTGCAGTAGCGGGCAATGCATTTGTCAGCGCCAAAAGCAGTTCGCCGTCACCACATGCAGGATCAAGGACGGTCAGGCTCTTCGTTTGAATCCCCGGCTCTGATAGAAACGCCGCAACTAGGGATTGTGCCAGAAATTGGGCCAGTTCACTGGGCGTGTAGTGAATGCCGTTGGCCTTGATCTCTACCGCCGTACGTTCTGCCAATATCTCGTTTGTTGCCTGAACCATGCTGCTATTATAATAAGCGGGTCGGTGTCTTGTCGACATGTTTCATGCTGTGTTTCATGCTGTACGGATTTACGGATTAAGCGCGGATTTCCCGTTACCGCTACCCGCTGGTTCGGGAGCTGTCTTCTCAAGTGCCAGCCTCAGACTTTTAGCATAGCGTCGCGCGACACTGTTCGCTCTTCTTTTTCCGGTGCGAGTGAGCAGGAAGTTTACGATATCAGCTTCAATGCTGATCTCGGCGCCTTTTGTCTCTTGCAAACTAGTGTTGAATTGACACGCGTGTTACAAACAACTACCGTAAATCTCACCATGAAGAATTCGATGGCAGTCATGCCTCCGGCGAACTGCGGTCGCCGGTTGGAACAGGCCGGACACCCCACTTTGTCGCGAGCCTTGTCGAAGATGAAAGAAGGGGCTGATGGGAGTTGTCCCATGCCAGGCCCCTTGCGCTGTGATGGTTTCCGTCAGGAGGCGGCCTAGCCATGGCGCGTTCCCCGTTGCGTGTCGTGGCCGTCCAGCCCGCCTCCGGTCCCGGGGTTGCGGCGAATTTAACTGCTATCGAGGCGCTCCTGCCGTCTCCCGGCAGTGCCGATCTGGTTGTCCTGCCGGAGTCTTTCGCCTGCCGCGGGGCGCGGAGAAGCCTGCGGCGCGCGGCGGAGCCGGTCGGCGGCCCCATCACGCAATGGCTGGCCGCCACCGCCGTGCGGCTCGGGAGCTGGGTGCTGGGCGGAAGCATTCCCGAACGCGACGGCACGCGCATCTTCAACACCTCACTGCTCCTCGACCCGCGCGGACGGCTGCGCGCGGCCTACCGCAAGATCCACCTCTTCCGCGTCCGGCTCGAGGATGGTACCGTGGTCAGCGAGCACGCAAGCTTCGCGCCCGGTAACGCGCCGTGCCTCGCGCGCATAGGGGGGTGGTGCAGCGGTCTCTCGATCTGCTTCGACCTGCGCTTTTCCGAGCTCTACCGCGGATATGCCGCGCAAGGCGCCGAGTTGCTGCTGATTCCCTCCGACTTTACCGACGAGACCGGGCGTGCCCACTGGGAAGTGCTGCTGCGGGCGCGGGCCATCGAGAACCAGTGCTGGGTGGTTGCCCCCAACCAGTGCGGCGTCAATGCCGGGACCGGCGTCAGGAGCCACGGCCACTCGCTGATCGTCGATCCCTGGGGACGGATCGTGGCACAAGCCGGCACGGAGCCCGGATGCCTCGCGGCCACCTGCGATCCGGAACTCACCGCCGCCATCCGCCGCCGTATGCCAATGTGATAGGACGGGATTTCAGCCCTACTGCCTCTTTCCGTTGTTTCCCCCCTGAACCCTCCGATTACGCCGATTACGCTTGTCCTTTAGGCTCCCTACCGCTAATATGGACACTCGTTCGGTCCGCCGTGCGGATGTTCCGGGCGGGATGCGAGACCGAACAGGAGTCCCTTCATGATCGTCACTACCTCCGAACTCTTCAAGCACGCCTACGGCAAGTACGCCATCGGCGCCTACAATATCAACAACCTCGAGCAGACCATGGGGCTGTTCAAGGGCAACCTCGACAGCAAGGCACCCTTCATCGTCCAGATTTCCAAGGGCGCCCGCGCCTACACGCACAAGCTCATGCTCGAGAGCCTGATGCTGACCGCCGACAAGATCTTCCCCGATGCCGTCTTTGCCGTCCATCTGGACCACGGCGACGAGGAGACCTGCATGGACTGCATCGCCTCGGGCGTCTACAGCTCGGTGATGATCGACGCATCGCACTACCCGATCGAGAAGAACATCGAGATCACCAAGCGCGTCGTCGAGGCCGCCCACGCCAAGGGCATCGTGGTCGAGGCCGAGCTGGGGCAGCTCAAGGGCGTCGAGGAGGATGTCTCGGCCGCCGAGCACGTCTATACCAAGCCGGAAGAGGCCGAGTATTTCGTCAAGGAGACGGGCATCGACTCGCTGGCCTGCGCCATCGGCACCTCGCACGGCGCCTTCAAGTTCAAGGGCGAGCAGAAGCTGCGCTTCGACATCCTCGAGGAGATCCAGCGCCGTCTGCCCGGCTTCCCGCTCGTCATGCACGGCTCCTCCTCGGTGCCCAAGGACGAGGTGGACCGCATCAACGCCGCCGGCGGCGCCATCAAGGGTGCCTCGGGCGTTGACGCCTCGCAGTTCCGCGGCGCGGCCAAGCTGGGCGTGACCAAGATCAACATCGACACCGACGGGCGCCTGGTATGGTGCCGCGTACACCGCGAGTTCTTCCGCGACCACCCGGAGAAGTTCGACCTGCGCGATCCCGGCAAGGTGTTCATCCCCGAGTACGCCAAGTTCATCGCCAACAAGAATGAACTGCTAGGCTCCGCCGGCCAGCTCGATGCATGCCGCGCCGCCTGCACCAAACGCTAACATTTAGAGA
>JAAYLN010000258.1 GCA_012521875.1 Lentisphaerota bacterium
CATTACCTCGATAACGGATGTCCGCACAGCCATCTTCGGCGCCGACGCCATGACGTGGATGATAAGCGCACTGCAGAAGTCGGAAGACGCGCTGGTGGTCTCCAACCCGAAGGTCATCGTGGCCAACGAGGAGGAGGCGCTGATCGACATGGCGAGGAAGGAGCCCTATGTCACCGTGGAACGCAAGACCGATGGCACCGGCGCCAACACCACCTACACCTTCACCACCAAGATGGAGGTCATCCCCGGCGACACCAAGGAGAACAAGCTGCTGCCGTACATCGAGCAGGCCTTCTTCACCTACGGCATCAAGCTGGAGGTCACGCCGCGCATCAACAACGCCAGCAACATCACGGTTGTAGACAGGCCAACGCTTAGCGAAAAAATTAATGAATACATGCCGGCCGGCGAGGGTTCCACGCGCTATCCCATCATCCAGTCGAAGCACGTGCGCACGGTCTTCTCGCTGGGCGACGGCCAGACGGCGGTGATCGGCGGCCTGACGCAGAGCCGCGACACGGACGTAGTCAAGAAGGTGCCCCTGCTGGGTGACATTCCCCTGCTGGGCAAGTACTTCTTCACGCATACGGAGAAGGCCAAGGAGCAGTTCGAGACGATCATCTTCGTGACTGTCGGCATCGTCGATTCCGAGCAGCCCGAGATGGCACTGGCGGTTCCCGAGGCCACCAAACTGGTGCAGAAGCATGTCAATCCCGATGGCAAGCTGATCGACAAGAATGCGGCACTCGTCCCGGAAGTGGTGGAATAGCAGAGGCGAGCCGTAGGCTCACCAGATGCAACTGAATTGAAAGAGAGCCAACGGTTTCGTTGGCTCTCTTTCGTTTTCTGGGGCTAGGTGAGCAAAAGAAACTGGAGATGGGGCGGCTGGCATGCGGCGGCAACGCATGACAGCCTGTACAGTCATGACGGGGGCGTATCTTTAAATACGCCTGTCCCTTGTCGGAGTACCGCCTTCAGGCGGAAGTGATTCAGGGGCTTCAGCCCCGTTCCCATGACCCCTTTTTTCAAAGGAAAAAAGGGTTTCGCGGGCCTGAAGGCCCTTGTTGACTTCCGGCTGAAGCCGGTACTCCGACGCGACTGCACCCCCCATGCAGAATTTCCGCCCGCTCTGCACGGCCAACCGCAAAGGTAACACGATACTGTGTTTTACCTCGACTAACGCCCGCATAATTCCCATAATTGAAACATGTCAAATAGAGAGGAGCATCCCATGCGTGTACTTGTACCCCTGGCTGAAGGTTTTGAGGAGATGGAGGCCGTCATCCTCCTGGATGTGCTGCGCCGTGGCGGCATCGAGGCCGTGGCAGTGGCCATGGGCGCTGCGCGCGAGGTAGCCGGTGCGCACGGTCTTACACTGCTTGCCGACACCATCTGGACGGAGATTGATCCCGCCGGCTTCGACATGATCGCCATTCCCGGCGGCATGGGCAACACGCGGCGTTTGCAGAAGGATGAGCGCCTGTTGAAGATGCTGCGGGAGTATCACGAGGGTGGCAAGCCGCTGGCCGCCATCTGCGCCGCTCCGCTTGTGCTGCAGTCGGCGGGCCTGCTCAAGGGTCGTACCGTGACCTGCCACCCCGGAGTCGCTGAGGAGATGACGGACGCCAAGCGGCTGGATGACCGCGTGGTCGTGGATGGCAAGATCATCACCAGCCAGGGGCCCGGCACCAGCTTCGACTTTGCGCTGGCTATCGTGCGCCGCCTGGTAGGCGAGGCCAAGGCCGGCGAGATTGCCGGAGGCATGGTGCTGTAGCGAAGCACCCACTCTAAACCCTTTCTTAAACTCACTCTTAAACGGCACGCTTACTCCACCCGCTTAATCTTTCGCGTTCGACAAAGCGACAAAGTGGCTTCTCTGCCCCCTTCCAACCGCCCCGCAGGGACGGCGGCGTTACTAGTCTGAGACACTCATGCGCCTTGGCTCGCTATTTGAGCGAGGGACGGGCATGGGAAGGACGTTGGGGAGCAAAAAGTTTTGACTGCGCGGCCCCGGACGCGCTTTCCATCGCGGGACCTGTCCCGCGAGCGTATCCGTACCGTAATACCACAACCCCTACGGTTACGACTACCAATGTACCGTGACCCGATGCTGCGGGCACGAGCAGCTATGGCGGTACAAGCCGTCCATGCGGGACAGGCCGCCATTCATCCCCACGCTGGTTCTGGCTGCCGCAGGCGGCGAGAAATAAGCGCGCGGAGCCACGCGCAGTCAATATTTCCATCCGGTGCCACGGCGACGGGCGGGGCGGTTTACGTGGTGAATCCTGGTCTGAGACACCCCACAGCCGCCCCATCTTTCGTTTTCGACAAAGCGTAGGGACGAAGTGTGGCGCCGAAGCGTAGCCGACAAAGCGTGGAGACAAAGTGCGTGGACAAAGTGTGCCACCGGGCGGCGAAAGGGCGGCGCAGCGCTTTTACCCTCTAAATTGCGAGCCACTGTGTGGTCGCAATAACTGCCTACTGCCACTGCCTACTGCCACTGCCGCCGGCCCCGTTCCGGGGCGGCGGCCTACCGCGCCAGGCGGCGGCGGGCCTGGCGGCTCAGGGGGGCATCGCCGGTCGGCGGCGTGGTGCCGCCGCCTTCGGCGAGGGCCTGTTTGCGGCGCTGCCAGAGTAGCTGCACGATAGCCAGAATCTGGCTTACGCTCCAGTAGAGCACCAGGGCCGAGGGCATCGAGTAAAACATAAAGAGCATCATTACCGGCATCATCCACATCATCATCTTCTGTTGCGCCGGATCGCCCATGGAGGGCGTGAGCCTGCTCTGCAGCAGCATGGTGCCCGCCATTACAAATGGCAGGATGTTGAGCGCCGGAAGAAATGGAATCATCCCCTTGAAGAGGTTCTCGGGCTCGCTGAGATCCGCAATCCAGAAGAAGGGCGCGAAGCGCAGCTCGACCGCGCTGCGGAGCACCGTGAAGAGGGCGATGAAGACGGGAATCTGGATCAGCATCGGCAGGCAGCTCGACATCGGATTGACCTTGTGCTCGCGGTAGAGCGCCATGGTCTCCTGCTGCATCTTCTGCGGATCGTCCTTGAACTTGGCCTGAATCTCCTTGAGCTTGGGCTGCAGCACCTGCATGCGCTTCATGCTCTCGTTGCTCTTGCGGGTCAGCGGCCAGAAAAGCATCCGCACCAGAATGGTAAGCAGGATGATGGCAATGCCATAGTTGGGGATGAGTTTGTAGAAGAAGTTGAGCGTGGGAACGAGAAGAACGCAGAGCCA
>JAAYLN010000259.1 GCA_012521875.1 Lentisphaerota bacterium
AATCCTGCCTATAACTTGGACATCTTGTCGCAGTTACTCCATGGTTCTCTCGCGGCGCAGCCGCGCGGCAGTCTAAAATCAAAAATCACCAATCTAAAATTCCCCGGCACTGCCACGGCCCCCCCTGCTCAAGACCCGCGTAAACAGAGGTTCATGAACTCGGCGCGCGTAGCGGGGCCGTGGAAACTGCCAAGCACGGAGGAGGTGGTCATCACCGAGTTCTGCTTCTCGACCCCGCGCATCATCATGCAGAGATGACGGCACTCCATCACCACGCCGACACCCTCGGCATCGACCGCCTGCATCACCTCGCGCGCAATCTGCTCGGTCATGCGCTCCTGGATCTGCAGCCGCCGCGCATAGACCTCCATGATGCGGGCCAGCTTGCTCACGCCCAGCACCTTCTTCTTGGCAATGTAGCCGATGTGGCAGCGGCCGAAGAAGGGCAGCATGTGGTGCTCGCAGAGGCTGTAGACCTCGATGTCGCGCGCAATGATCATGTTGTTGGCGTGCGACTCGAAAATCGCCTCGTTGATCTCCTCCTCCACCGACTTGCGGTACCCCGCGGTCAAGTCATCGAGCGCGCGGGCCACACGCTGCGGTGTGTCGCAGAGTCCTTCGCGATCGGGATCCTCGCCGATCTCAATCAATAGTTCGCGGATCAGTTCCGCTACGCGTTGCTGGTTCATGTCAATCACTCTTCTCTTGCAGGCGGGTGATCTCGGCCTCGACCGTGCGGACACCGGGCAGCACACCCGGCTTGCCGACGCATACCGTCACCGCAGTCACGCGCTTGTCTTCCAAAACCACGGCGGCAATCCGTTCCGCCACCGACTCGATCAACCGGTAGGAGGTTGCGGACAACGCCTGCGCGATGGCCTGCTGCAGGCGGGCGTAGTCCACGGTGCGCGACAGGTCGTCTTGGCGGTCGGCGGCGGGCAGGTGGATCGTCAGGTCTATGTGGAGCGTCCGCGGGGCGTGGCGCTCCTCCTCGTAGACGCCCACGAGGCACTTGAGTTCCCAGCCGCGGATGCGGATCAGGTCGTGGGGCTGCTCAGCCATAGGTCGCCGCCTTCAGGTGATAGCCACCATCGTAGTACAGGGTCTGCCCGGTCATGAAATCGCAGGTCATCAGGAACCACACGCAGTCGGCCACCCCCTGCGGCGAGCCGTGCCGCTGCAGGGGATTGAAGGCGGCGAGACGCTCCAGTTCCGCCACCGGCTCGCCGTCCGGCTGGAGCACCGCGCCCGGAGCGACCGCGTTGACGCGGAAGCGGGGGGCCAGCTCGAGCGCCAGCATGCTCGTCAGTGAAAGCAGCATGCGCTTGCCAAGGTGGTAGGCGGCGTGGTCGGCATCGTACATCGTCATGCGGGCATCGAGCACGTTGACGATATCGCCTGTGCCGCCGAGCGCCGCCATGCGGCGGGCGAGCAGCAGCGGTGCCACGGCGTGCAGCCGGAGACTGTCCTCTATCTCATACGGCGGCACGCTCAGCAGGTGCGACGGCGGGTAGTGCGAGGCGTTGTTCACCAGCCCATCGAGCTTGCCGCCGGTGGCCACGAGCACGGCATCCATGCAGCGCTCGACATCCGCCGGATCGGCGAGATCGGCGGTCACGACCCAGGCCTGCACGCCGCAGGCCCGCGCCTCGCGCGCCGTGGCCTGTGCCGCCTCGGCCGATTCGCGGCAGTGGATCACGACATGCGCGCCGGCACGCGCCAGTTCGCGCACGATGGCGGCGCCAATGCGCCGCGCACCGCCGGTTACCAGGATGTGCCGGCCGGCGAGAGTCTGGTTGACGTTGCTCATCAAATACGGTCTGGCTCCTTTTGCATCATCCTCAACCCATGTTTACGCCCGCGCCCAGACTGCAGAAGCGCGCGTATGCGGCATCCCACGGCGCACGGTCGCCCGGCGTGTAGGACTTGATCGGGAAGGCGTCGCGGATCAGCGGCTGGGCGTCGGTCAGCGAAGCGATCAGCCCGAGTCCGAGGGCCTGCACCATCAGGTTGCCGACCGCCGTGGCCTCGCGCGGCCCGGCCAGCACCGGCAGACCAGTCGCGTCGGCGGTGAACTGGTTGAGCAGTTCATTGTTGCAGCCGCCGCCCACGATGTGTACCACCTTGGAGGGGCGTCTGGTAACGACATTGAGTGTCTCGTTGACCGCGCGGTACTTGAGCGCCAGGCTCTCGTAGACCAGGCGCAGCATCGCCCCGCGCCCTTCCGGCGCCTTCTGGCCCGTGCGAGCGAGGTATTCGCGGATGGCCGCATCCATGTCCGGCGGATTGTAGAAGCCGCGGTCGTCGGGATCGATGAAGGCCGCGAAGGGCGCCGCGGCGGCCTGCAGGCGGTCGACCTCCGCCCATGGCATGCGCTGTCCGTCGGCCGCCTCCCATACGCGCAGCAGTTCCTGCACGATCCACGAGCCCATGCAGTTGCGCAGCAGCCGCGTGTTGCCGATGCCGCCCTCGTTGCTGAGGTTGGCCGCATGGGCGTCGGGCGTGGTGATGGGCCGGGGCACCAGCCGCCCGATCAGCGACCATGTGCCCGAGCTGATGATCAGCGCCTCGCGCGTGTCCGCCACCGGCGCGGCAGCAAAGGCGCTGGCGGTATCGTGCGAGCCGACCGCCATGATCGGCACGGCGTTGAGCCCCAGCGAGGCCGCCAGCGGCGCGCGCAGTTCGCCGAGGCGCGTGCCGGGCGGCACGATCTCCGGCAGCAGCCGCAGCGGCATGCCGATGGCGCGCAGCATAATGCGCGACCAGCGGTTGCGGCGGGCATCCATGAGCTGCGTCACGCTCGCCCAGGTCGAATCTATATGCGTGCAGCCGCCGAGGTAGTAGTTCAGCAGCGCCGGCACCGGCAGCACCTTGACGGCGGCCTTGAGCAGGTCGTTGCGGTTGAGCGCGAACCAGAGGAGCTGGTTGCTGAGGTTGAAGGGTTGGAAGTGGATACCCGTGATACGGTAGACCTGCTCGGCCGAAATCCGCTTGCAGAGCGCCTCCACCATGTTGTCGAGGCGGTGGTCGCGGTAGCCGTAGAGCTTGCCGAGCGTCTCGCCGTCGGCACTGATCCACTGGGCATCGGCACCCCAGGTGTCGATGCCGATGGAGTCCAGTTCCGGAGCCACCTGCCGGCGGCAGGCCTGCAAGCCCTTGATGATCTCGGCGTAGATCAGCGTGTCGTTCCAGTGCGTCCGCTCCGTGACCTTGCCCGCCGAGTCGGCCAGGAAGAAGGTCGCGCTCTCGTGGTCGAAGCGGTGGATCTCATCCATCGCGAAGTGCCCCTTGTCGAACGTGCCCACAAAGCACTTGCCACCCGAGGCGCCCAGATCAACCGCCAGTAAACGCTTCTTGCTGCTCATGTCAGATCTCCCCACTTATCCGGGACTCCTGCAAATCCACTCGCGGCATGGGCGTTCCGCCCATGAAACACGGGCAGGATGCCCGTGCCACGCCTGCAAGCCCTCGCGGCATGGGCGTTCCGCCCATGAAACACGGGCAGGATGCCACACGGGCAGGATGCCCGTGCCACACCTGCAGGCAAGGGGTTTTGCAAGAGCCTTATACACAAATGATTCATGCCGCATGCGTCCAACCCGCCTCAGCCCGCCGCGCTATCCTTCGACGCCCAAGACCAGACTATGCCGCAATGCACGCGCACGCCGGTCTCGATCGCCTCATCGTTGAAGTCGAAGCATCCGTTGTGGAGCGACTCGACTCCCGGCGAGCCGTCGGACGGCGCCACGCCGAGACGCCAGAACACGCCCGGCATATGCCGGGTGTAGAAGGCAAAGTCCTCGCCGCCCATGCTGATGGGAATGTTGTCCACTACGCGCTCGCGCCCCAGCATCTCCACCGCCACGCGCTCCAGATACTCCTTGAGCCCCGGGTCGTTGACGTTTACCGGATATCCCTCCTTGTGTACCAGTTCGCCGCGCGCGCCGAAGGCCGCGGCGGTCTGCTCGATCACCTGCCGGATGGCCGCGAGCGAGGCCAGGCGCTGCTTTTGCGAGAGGGCGCGCAGCGTGCCGGAGAGCACTGCCGCGTCGGGGATCACGTTGCGCGCCGTGCCGGCATGGAAGGCGCCGATCGTCACCACGGCGGGGTCGAGCGGATCGCGGTGGCGCGAGACCACCGTCTGGAGCGCGGTCACCACGTGGGCCGCCGCGACAATCGGGTCCACGCCGCGGTTGGGGTGGGCCGCATGGGCGCCCTTGCCGTGTATCGTGATATCGAGGGCATCGGTCGAGGCCATCACCGGGCCGCTGCGCATGCCGACGTAACCCGCCGGCAGGAAAGGCCAGCAGTGGAGCGCGAAGATGGCGGCCGGGCGCGGATTCTCCAGCGCCCCCTGCTCGACCATGAAGCGCGCGCCGCCGCCGCCCTCCTCGCCCGGCTGGAAGAGGAAGCGCACGGGGCCGGCGAGGCGCCCGGGTTCCGAGGCCAGCATTATGGCGGCACCCAGCAGACAGGCTACATGCCCGTCATGGCCGCAGGCGTGGGCCACGCCGGGATAGGTCGAGGCGTGCGGCTTACCGCACTTGTCCTCCATCGGCAGCGCATCCATGTCGGCCCGCAGGGCGATGCAGGGGCCCGGCTTGTCCGCCGCCAGTGTGGCGACAATGCCGGTTTCCCCCACCCCCGTGCGGACGTGCATGCCGGGCAGCCGCCCCAGCCTTTCGGCCACGCGTTCCGCCGTGCGGTGCTCCTTGAAGGCGGTTTCGGGGTGGGCATGCAAGTCACGCCGGAAGGCGATCAGTTCCGGCAGCAATTCCTGGAGGCGCGATTCGGGAAAATTCTGTGACATGGATGTTTCTCTGTTTTCGGGTGTATGACGGGTGGCCCGCGACAGGCGCCCGGCATGGACACTAGCGAGGCAAGCACATGAAGTGTACCACGCCCGCGCCAGGCTAGTAAAGGCTTTCGGGCCCCCGCCCCGCAGCGGGGCGGGGGAAGTGGCAGTAGGCAGTTATTGCGACCACACAGTGGCTCGCAATTTAGAGGGTAAAAGCGCTGCCCTTGCGCCGCCGAGTGGCACACCTTGTCTCCACACCTTGTCTCCACACCTTGTCCCCACGCTTTGTCGGTTACGCTTCGTCTCCATACTTTGTCCCTACGCTTTGTCGAAAGCTTTATCAGTCGCCGGACACGGAGGTACGGCCCAACGAGAATGATCCGGCGGAGCCAAGCGGGGTGTGGGGTGCTTCCTCGTCCTCGTCCTCGTCCTCGATTCCCGGTGCTGCCGGGACTGCCGGTACTACCGGGACTGCCGGTGGCTGGCGCCACATACCCGCTACCATGCCCTATTACTGGCGGGCGCTGGTATAAGTACCGGGCCTTTGCACGGCATACGCGGCGGGGACGCCGCGTCTATCAACATACCTTTTACACTCCTCGATCATACGACTGCGTCGTATGATCAACATGTGAGCAAGATAGAGCCCCCTTCAGAGCTCGTCTGTTTTCCGTGCCATTCCCCAGGGCGTTGCCCTGGGCTGGTATGTTACGCCCCTTCAGGGCTGTCATCAACTTTGCCGCGAGCTTTGTCGGTAACTTTGTCGCCTTTGTCGAAAGAATCGATAGAATCGATGGATTCGAATGATTCGATTCTTTCGATTCGCTCGACCCCCACCTCGCGACGCCGTCGACACTGCCTACTGCCTACTGCCACTGCCTACTGCCGCCGCCCCTGGGTGGTGGCGGCGCTAGCGCACCAGCAGCAGCGTGCTGGCCTGCGGGGCGTTGAGCGGACCGTAGGCAATGCGGCCAGCAAGGCGCGGTACATCCTGCGCGTCGGGCACCGGCGCGGAGTCGAGCGCGAGGCCGCTCACCGTTGCGTAAAAGCTGCTCTTGTTCACGATGCGCCGCCAGGGCACAGTGGGCTTGCTGACCGGATCGTGCAGGTAGAGGTAGCCATCGTTCGCCAGCCAGACGGGCCGGCCGGCCCGCGCGAAGGGCGAGGCGGCCGATATGCCCTGCGCGAAGACGCCATCCGCCACCGGCTGCGGATGCGCCGCCAGGCGGGCATCGGCCGCGGTCACATTGTAGAGATAGCCGTTGGAGCCGGTAGCGAGCGTGTTGGTAGCGACGCCGGTGATCGAGCTGTCGGCAAGGCAGAGCGTGACCACAGCCGGCACGCTGAAGAGCTTGTATGCCGGAGCGCTGCTGTGGACGACACTGTTGATGATCGCCAGTGTCGTGGCGTTGTTGCCGTTGATATTGATGATCTCATAGGCATTCTCGTTGAGCTGGCTGCCGGTCACCGTGCAATGCACCAGCGCGAGATGACCCCATGTGCTGTTCAAGGCGAAGGTGCCGCAGTAGTATTTGCCCGTGCCTGTGGCGGCGGCGCTGTTGTTGCGGAAGGTGGTGTTCAGGAAGGTGGTGCTGCCACCCCAACCGCAGTAAACCGGGCTCCAGGCGCGCACATCCGTGCCATCATGACTGACACTGCAGAGGTTCGCCTCGAAGAGGCTGTCGCGGACCAGCACATTGCCGTTCATGGTCATGATGCAGGCCGAGTGGACCGAGCGGTCACTGCCAGAGACGAGGCTGTTGCGCAGGAAGGCGCAGCGCGTTAAGACGAATGTGCCGTTGTTCTCGAGGATCACGTTGCCGTGGCAGTTGCCGCGGACGCGGTTCTCCTCGAAGCGGCAGTCGTTGACCCAGCCGCTGGAACTGCCGGTGAAGGTGAGCGAGGCGGAGCAGCGCCACGACTCGCTAATTCCCGCATTGCGGAAGAAACGGCACCCCTCAATCAGGGTGAAGGCCGTGGTAGTGCGGATGCCGGCACCATACGAGTACCCCGCGTTCTCCTCGAAGAGGCAGGCGCGTATGACGTTGGTCGCGTTCGCCACCGCGCTGGAGAGTGTGATGGCGCGCCAGTTGCCGATGAACTCCGAATCCTCCGCCAAGACCGGCCCGCTGCACTCCAGCGCGCTGTTGTCGTTGTTCTTACCCGTGTTGCAGGCGTAGATGCGGCAGCGGGTGAGGACGGCATCCGAACCGCTCCCGGTGTCCAGCGCGGAGGTGCGGAAGCAGGTGAACACCACGCCGTCGAAGACGACGTTGGTGAGGCCGCCATCGCTGTCCAGGAAACCGAGGGGCGTGTCGTCGCCGCTGTTGCCGTTAGGCGACCAGTAGTCGGCCCCGCCGCCGGGGTTGGGCCGATTGAACGTCAGGCCGCTCCAGATGTTGGTGCGGTTGCCAGTGCCGGGGTCGTTGCCGTTGGGGCGCCAGTAGGTGTCGCCATTCACGTCGCCGGTGAGGATCGAGAGGCGCGTGGCGGGATCGGCCTGCGAGGCGTCGCTCTCGGTGCCGGCGAATCCGCCCCGCACGGTGACGTTGGGCAGCATGGGAACCGGTGGTGCCGTAAGGAGATAGCGGCCCTGCCTGAGCCACACCTCGCCGCGGTAGCGTCCGGCGTCGGCATAGGCCGCGGCGAAATCGCCGCAGGCGTTCTCCCAGCTCGAGCCGGAGTTGTCGCTGCCCGCGGGCACCTCCCCCGCCGGCACCACATGCAGGATGCGGAGCGCGGTGGAGACGGCCTGCGCCGTGTAGGTGGCATCGGTGTCGGGCGCGACTTCGGGGAGGATTGGCGACCAGCCCTCGACAAACCAGGCCGGATCGGCGGTGAAGGCGGGCACCCCGGGGAAGACCGTGCCGGAGGGCACGTTGGTCGTCAGCACGGAGCTGCCATTGGCGTCAAAGGTGCCGTAGATGCCCAGGTCGAAGGTGAGCGCGACCTCCGGCGTGCCGAACCTGGCCATCAGCAGGGTGTCCTCGCCGAGCGCGTTGATGGTCAGCGTCGCGCTGGCGGAGTAGAGGGTGCCATTTGTGCTGTACCAGCCTTGGAAGGAGGCGTTCGCCGCAGGCAGGGCGGTGACGGGGGTGATGGCGGCATTGGTGGCCACGGTCTGGGCATGGCCCGGCGGGGTGCTGAAGGTGCCGCCGGAGGGCGGGGCGGCGCGCAGCACCAGCGCGACACCGGTCTCGGCAGCCGGCACCATCGGCTGCACGGCACCGCGCGTGTAGCTGCCGAAGGCGCGCCCGTTGCCGCAGGCGTCGGGAATCGGCCGCGGCGTCGAGCCGTCCAGACCGCTGTTGGCGGCAGGCAGCAGCGGCACCCAGGTGGACGAGCCGCGCAGCCGGTAGCGGAAGAGCGGCGGAAAAACCGCGGGGTGGTTGGTGGCGATGTCGGCCGTGTCACGGATGCCGGGCAGGCGTACCGTCACCTGCCGCACGGGCACGCTGCCGGGCGGCAGCACGGCCAGCGGCGCGAGGGGCGGGTCGTCGGGTTCGATGCCCGCGGCGTCGAGCCAGGACGGCGGGTAGTGCATGTCCTTGATGTTGCAGTCGCGCACGATGAACTGCTCCGGATTGGCCACACGGAAGGGCTCGCAGTCCTCGCCCGCGCGGGTGAAGAGGCTGTTGAGCACCGTCAGCGGGTAGGAGTGGAAGTCACCGAACTGGACGACATCGTAGCACTCCGCGGCAGCGGGGCCGGCAAAGGTGCAGTTGGCCACGCCCATCTGCGCGTCACTGCCGTAGGCCGCCGCCGTCGAGAGCAGCGCGCGGGAGAGGATGGGCGTGACCCCCGCGACGGGTGCGGCCTCGGCCCGGTTGCTGTCGAAGGTGCAGTTCAGCACGGCGTAGCGGACGTTGTTGTTGCCGTGCCCGAGGATGCCCAGGGCGTACGAGCCCGAGGCGGCCTCGACCGCCGGCGCGGCGATCGTGTTGCCGGCGAAGGTAGTGCCTTCGATCAGGCAGTTAAACGATGACAGGGCGTTGCCAAAGAGCGCATAACTGCGGCCTGCATGGGGTTTGACCTCGTAGCGGTTGTTGGCGATGACGCAATTACGCAC
>JAAYLN010000260.1 GCA_012521875.1 Lentisphaerota bacterium
CAGAAAGCGATGTGGCGTAAGCTGAAGCGTCATGCCTGCCCGCTGGCGGTGCGGGACGGTTCACTTACAAAAACGACCGCGCAGGCCGTCAGGCGCTGCGGAGCGGGGGGTTTTGCAAGAGCCTCTACAGGTGAAGCAATGACTAGCAACGAGAAGACCGTGGCTTTACTCACCGAAAACGTGAATGGCCCGGACGACCAGTGGTATCCGGTTCCCGCGCAATGCAAGGCGGGGGCAACTGAAATGCGGCGCCTGGTCTGGTCGCTCGAGAGCGGCCTCACGGAGGACGGCGACTGGGAGGCCACGGCGCAGTATCTCAAGGAAAACGGCTTCACCGACGTGATCGCGCGCATGGCGCGCGGGGGCGTCGCGTTCTACAACTCGCGGCTCGTGCCCGTCTCGCCCAAGGTCGCCACGGAGGGCGATCTCCTGCGCAAGGCGGTCACCGCCTGCCGCAGGCACGGCATCCGCTTCCACGCCTGGAAGGTCTTCTTCCGCATGAACATGGCACCGCAGGAGTACGTCGACAAGCTCAAGGCCGAGGAGCGCTACATGTACGGGCGCTTCAACACGCCGTTCTGCTCCGTCTGGCAGACGCCCACCGGTGTCTCCGTCGAGGGCGAGCAGAACGACTACTGGATGTGCCCCGCCGATCTGCGCAACCAGGAGGAGGAGATCAGCGTCATGCGCGAGATGGCCACGCTCGGCGTGGACGGCGTACACTTCGACTACATCCGCTACAACGCCTGGTATGGCTGCTACTGCCCGCGCTGCCGCGCGCGCTACGAGGCGCGCGCCGGCAAGCCGGCGGCGGAGTGGCCGGCAGAGGTCGATCCCATGGTGGCGATCAATCCGCTCTGGCTCCAGATGCGTTGCGAGACGATCACTGGGATCGTCCGCAAGACCATCGCCGCCATCCGCGAGGTGAATCCCGCCTGCGAGATTTCGGCGGCGGTCTTCCCCGGTGTTGACGAGCACATCTACCACGCGCAGCCGTGGCGCAGTTGGTGCCGCGAGGGTCTGCTCGACTTCGTCTGCCCGATGACCTACGGACAAAATCCCGACGTGCTGCGCGGCCAGGTCATCAACATCGCGCGCACCGCGATGGCCTCCCCGCGTACACGCATCTACCCCGCCGTCGGCCTTGCGGACGGCAAGGCTACGCCCGAAAAGATCCGCGAGCTCGCCGCGATCATACGCTGGGCCGGCTTCCCCGGCGTCTCTCACTACGTACTTGACCTAAAGACTGGGCCAAACCTTGCGAAGGCCTACCGGCGCGCCTGATGTCCAGTAGCAGTAGGCAGTCGCAGTAGGCAGTTGGATTTAGCCAGCGCCCGACTTTGTCGCCAGCTTTGTCGGTAACTTTGTCGCCTTTGTCGCCTGCTGCCGGTATTCTCTCGCAGAGGCACTGGTGATTTGTGATTGGTTGCGCTTCCTCGTCTTCGTCCTCGGTGCGATTCCTCGTCCTCGATCCCCGGAACTGCCGGTACTGCCGATCCTGCCGGTACTACCGATCCTGCCGCCGGGAAGGGCAAGCGTCTGCTTGCCCTCGGCTCCAAGGACGAGCAGACGCTCGTCCCTCCCGGCCGGACGCCCGATACCGCCGTCTATACGCCCGTCCAGTCACCCCGCACGGCGCACTACGTGCGCAAGCGGTTTCGACTGCGCGGCCCCGGCCGCGCTTTCTTTCCCGCCGTCTGCGGCGGCAGATGCACGCGGCGGGGACGCCGCTTCTACCACCGCCATGCCCCATTACAGACACGGTAGCCATTACGCCGCGTCAGCCACCGCCCGGCTGCGCCGGGCGACCACCGGCAGTACCGGCAGTACCGGTAGTACCGGTAGTGCCGGCAGTACCGGACGGCTGCTGTGCGTATCGGCCACGTCCCCGCGTCCCCTCTTTCCTTTTACACTCCTCGATCATACGACTGTGTCGTATGATCAACCTTGGCGGCCCAAAGGCACAATTGCACTTGCCGCCACCCCAGCCGCCACACTATCCTCTGTCCGTTATGAACACCTGCGAAACGAACATCTGCGCCCCCATCCCGCTCTGGAACCAGACCGCCCCCTTTACAACACCCGGGGACGCCGACCTTACCGAACACTTCAGGCCGTCGGATGACGGCATCGAGCGTCTGACGGATGTCACCTCCCCCACCCTGACGTACTATCCCGCCAGCGGACGCGGCCCCCATCCGGCGGTCATGATCTGCCCCGGCGGCGGCTACGGCATCCTGGCCTGGAACCATGAGGGCAAGGACGTCGCGGGCTGGCTCAACGCCAACGGCATCTCCGCCTTCCTGCTCAAGTACCGCTGCCCCAACCGGCGCCAGGCCGCGCTGGCCGATGCCGTCCGCGGCATGCGCCTGATCCGCTCCCGGGCAGATAAGTTCAACCTGCGCGCGGACAAGATCGGCATACTGGGCTTCTCCGCCGGCGCACACCTCTCGGCACGCGTCTGCACGCTCCCCGAAGAGCCCGCCTACCCGCCGCAGGACGCGACCGACAACACCCCCGCCCGTCCCGACTTCGCCTTCATCATCTACCCGGCCCATATCGACCGCGAAGGCTGGAAGGCCGATCCCGATCTTAATATTACGCCGGAGACGCCGCCGACCTTCCTGATCCAGTCGCAGGACGATACCCTGGTGAACAGCAGCCTCGCCTACTACATCGCGCTCAAGGACGCCGGCGTGCCCACCGAACTCCACCTCTACCCCAGCGGCGGCCACGGCTACGGCCTGATGCGCACCGGACGTCCCACGGACGCCTGGCCGGCGCTGGCCATCGACTGGTTCGGCCGCGAGATCATGCAGTCGCGCGCATGGTAAAGGAATAGAGCGCATGCAGAACGTATGGCTGGCATTTGGTCTGACCCTCTTCGCGGGGCTGGCGACGGGCATCGGCAGCATCATCGCCTTCATGGTCAAGCGGACGGACTACCGGTTCCTCTCCGTGGCCACGGGTTTTTCCGCCGGCGTAATGCTCTACGTCTCATTCGTGGAAATCTTCTTCAAGGGTGCCGAGGCACTGGTGGAGCGTTTCGGCGAGACGGGAGCCCATTGGGTCAACACAGCGGCCTTCTTCGGCGGCATACTGCTGATCGGACTCATCGACCACCTGATCCCGGCGGCGGACAATCCGCATGAGCCCCATTCGGCTGAGGAGATGCGGCCCTTGTGCGATCCCGCGGCGCAGCAGCCCGATTGCAGATGTGTGCCGGAGGCGCAGGGGGATGAAACTGGCACACACGATCTCGGGAAGCGCAAGCTCATGCGTACCGGACTCTTCACGGCGCTGGCCATCGGCCTCCACAACTTCCCGGAGGGTCTGGCCACATTCCTCGCCGCGCTGCAGGATCCGAGGCTGGGCGTGGCTATCGCCATCGCCGTCGCCCTGCACAACATCCCGGAGGGCGTCAGCGTCTCCATGCCCATATTTTATGCCACGGGTAGCCGGCGCAAGGCCTTCTGCCTGTCGCTCCTCAGCGGCCTGGCCGAACCGGTCGGGGCGCTCTTCGCCTATGCTGTCATCCGCCTGACGCTCGGCAGCGGCGAGATTCCCTCGGCGATCGTGGGGATCATGTTCGGTACCGTGGCCGGCATCATGGTCTATATCAGTGTCGACGAACTGATCCCCACCAGCCGCGCCTACGGCAAAGGCCACGACAGCATGCTGGGCTTCGTGGCCGGCATGGCCGTCATGGCACTCAGCCTGCTGCTGATGAAGTGAGGTGTCCCCTCTCTCCCTTGACTCCGCCCGTCGCCTCCCATAAAGTCTCTGTCATGCTCACTCTTCGTGATAAATACTATACCATCAGACCCGTCGTCACCGCCCACCGCGGCTTTTCGGGGAAATACCCCGAAAACACCATGCTGGCCTTCACCAAGGCCTATGAACTGGGCGTCGATATCCTCGAGTTTGATGTACGGGAGTCGGCGGACGGTGAACTGGTTATCATTCACGACCCTACACTGGAGCGCACCACCACCGGCACTGGACGCGTCGACCAGCAGCCGCTTGCCGCATTGAAGCGCCTGAACGCCACCTGCTGGGATGGCACCCATGATCGCGGCCGGCGCCTGCCGGCTCCATCGGGCACAGAGGTGATCCCGACTCTTGAAGAGGTCCTGGAGGCGTTTGCAGGCAAGGTGGGCTTGAACATCCAAGTCTACGCCGAACGGCCGGGATCCCTTGAGACTATCGTCCGCCTCTATCAGCAATACGACTTGCGCGATTCGGCCTTCCTGATGCTCGGCACCTTCGCGGATGCGGAACGGGTGCGGGCACTTGCGCCGGGAGTTGCCATCTGTGTCGGCGAAGACCGCGCGAATATCGAACGGCACCTCGCCTTCGGCGTCGATTTCATGCAGCCCTCGAACCAGTGCCTGACGGAGGCCTACGTCCAGCGCCTCCTCGAAACCGGCATGCCCGCCAACGTCTTCTTTGCCAACGACCGCGACACCATGCTGGAGCTGATAGCCCGCAAGATCCCCGGCATCCTCACGGATGTTCCGGATGTGCTTCTGGAGCTTGCGGCAATCGGCTCGTGACAGGGGAGGCGCGCGAACAAAGCATGGAGAGCGAGTGTGACCGCCGCCCCTACTTTGTCGCGCTTTGTCGCAAGCTGTCCCCGTCACCGGACACGGAGGTCCGATGCTACGAGAATGATCCGGCAGAGCCGGGCGGGGAGCGTGGCTCGTCCTCGTCCTCGTCCTCGTCCTCGTCCTCGAGTCCCGGAACTGGGAGTGTTGACTGTTTTGCAATTCCCTGCTGGTTTTTATCAGGAACTCATGAAACCAGGAATTTGTTTGTGGAAACCGCGTATTCTTGCACCCTTCTTGAGTTCTTGAGTTCCTGATTTAAACCCAGTCGCAGCATCCGCATCGCTGATGAAAACCGTTGAATCGCAGGCCAGAACCCGCTATCATGTTACGCAACATTGCCGCACGAGCCGCGGCGAGAGGAGTACATACATGGCAGAGAAAGGTAATTTACTGATCGCCCAGAGCGGTGGTCCCTCAATGGTCATCAACCAGAGCTTGGTAGGCGTGGTACTCGCCGCGCGGGAACACCCGCGGGTCGCGCGCATCTTCGGCGCACGCCACGGTATCGAGGGCATTCTGAAAGAGGATCTCATCGACCTGCGCAAGGAGCCCAAGGGAAATCTTGAAAAGGTCGCGCAGACACCCTCGTCGGCACTGGGCTCGGTACGCCGCAAGCCGACGGAAGAAGACTGCGCCGCGATCTTCGAGGTGCTGCGCCGCCGCGGGGTGCGCTGGTTCTTCTACATCGGCGGCAACGACTCCGCCGAGACCGTGCATATCATCAACGAGGCCGCCCGCAAGGCGCGCTTCGAGCTCGCCTGCTTCCACATCCCGAAGACCATCGACAACGACCTGCGCCAGAACGACCACACGCCGGGCTTCGGCAGCGCGGCCCGCTTCGTCGCCTGCGCGCTGATGGGCGATGACCTCGACAACCGCGCACTCGGCGGGGTCAAGATCGACGTTATCATGGGACGCCACGCCGGCTTCCTGACCGCCGCCTCGGCTCTGGCGCGTACCGAGCCCGATGATGGCCCGCACCTGATCTACCTGCCGGAGCGGCCCTTCGATCCCGACCGCTTTGTGGCCGATGTGAAGGCGGTGTATGACCGTCTGGGGCGCTGCGTCGTGGCGGTCTCGGAAGGCATTTCAGATGCCGAGGGGCATCCGATTGCCGCCAAGTTCATCAAGGAGACCGACTCGCACGGCAACGTGCAGCTCAGCGGTTCCGGTGCCCTAGGCGACCTGCTGGCCAATCTGGTGCGCACACGCTGCGGCATCCGCCGCGTGCGTGCCGACACCTTCGGCTACCTGCAGCGCTCGTTCCCCGGCATCGCCTCGGAAGTAGACTCGCGCGAGGCGCGCGAGGTTGGCGAGGAGGCCTTCAAGGCGGCGCTGGGCGGACGCCACACCGCCGGCTCGATCGCCATCAGGCGCCGCCCCGGCAAGCGCTATGGCGTGACCTACGAGGTTGTCAAGCTGCGTCAGGTGGCGCGCGACACGCGCAGCATGCCGGCCTCCTACATCAACCGCGCCGGCAACGACGTTACCCAGGCATTCCTGGACTACGCGCGGCCGCTGGTCGGCACGCTGCCGGTCAAGGCACTGCTGAAGGGTGTGCGCGCCTGATGCAACCCAACGCTAGTCGCAGCGCCACGGCCGCCGCACCACTCGATGCCGGCGGCATCGTGGCGCTGGCCAGCGCATACTATGGCTCGGCGACGCTGTTCGCGGCGCTCGACTGCGGTCTTTTCGGCCAGCTCGCCAAGACCCCGGATGCCACGGCGGCGGCAATAGCCGCGGCGCTGCAGCTAGATCCCCACGGTACACGGCTGCTGCTGGACGGCTGCGTGGCGCTGGGCCTCATCGAGAAGAATGGCGACACCTACCGCAACACACCGGCCGCGGCGGCGACGCTCGTGCCGGGCGCCGCGCACGACCTGACCCGCGCCATCCGCTATAACCAGGACGTATATGGCGCCTGGGGGCAGCTCGCCAAACGCGTACGCACCGGATGCCCCGTCGAGGCGCCCTCCATCCATTTAGGCGAGGACACGGAGCGCACACGGCGCTTCGTGCATGCCATGCACGGACGCGCCCTCGGCATCGGACGCGCGGTTGTGCCGCTGCTGGAACTGGAGGGCGCACGCCGCCTGCTGGATGTCGGCGGTGGCCCAGGTACCTACGCCATGCTGATGGCCCGGGCGCATGAAGGTCTGCACGCCACGGTGCTGGATCTCCCCGGCATCGTCGCCGTGGCACACGAGCTGATCGCCGCCGCCAACATGGAGCAGCGCGTCGCGACACTGCCGGGCGACTACCATACCACCCCCTTTGACGGCCCCTGGGACGCCATCACCTTCTTCGGCGTCCTGCACCAGGAACCGCCGGATACCATCGCCTGCCTGATGCGGAGCGCCTACGCCGCCCTGGCGCCCGGCGGACGTATCTTCGTCCTCGATCTTATGACCGACGACACCCATGCCCACCCGCCCTTCGCAGCGCTCTTCGCGCTCAACATGTCGCTTTCCACCGAGCATGGCTGGGTCTTTTCCGAGGGCGAGATGGCCGGTTGGCTCACGGCGGCAGGTTTTGAAGGCGTAAAATCGCGCCCCGCCCCCCCACCGATGCCGCACGTGCTGATGACGGCACGCAAACCATGATCCGGGACGCCGCAGACGCTTTCCATTTTCACATTCGACAAAGCGGGGAGACAAGGTGTAGGAGACAAGGTGTGAAGACAAAGCGTGTCTCTGACCCATTCCAACTGCCTACTGCCACTGCATACTGCTACTGCCGCCGCTCCGTTCCGTGGCAGCGGCGAAACTGAAGCGAGACCCATACGATGACTGCGACACACAAACGCCACTTGGAGTTCCGCCGGCCGGTTCTACCGCGCTTCAGTCCCGCCGCCACGCAGATCGCCTGGATCTGTCTGGCGGTCTTTGTGATTCAGTTCATCACCCTTCACATCCAGCTCCCGCCGGGCTACCGTTTCGGCAACCTGCTGACGCTGGTCTTCGGCCTCCACTGGCCGCTGCTGCGTGCGGGGTGCTTCTGGCAGCCGGTGACCTACAACTTCCTGCACGGCTCCTGGGTACACATCTTCCTCAACCTCTTCTCGCTGCTCTTCTTCGGCTCGGCAGTCGAGCGGCTGATTGGCACGCGGCGCTTCTGGCTCCTCTATCTGGCAAGCGGGGTGATCGGCGGTCTGGGCTGGATGCTCTTCAACTGGCTGGAGCCCCACTTCTGGATTGCCCTGTCGCAACTGCCGGGCGAGCACTGGGGGGTGCTGGCGCAGCGCTGGGCCGAAAGCCAGCCGATTGGTGCCTTCGGCGTCTGCGTCGGTGCCTCGGCGGCGGTCTTCGGCCTCATCGGCGCCTTTGCCGCCCTCTGCCCCGACCAGAAGCTCTTCCTGCTGCTATTCCTGGTTATACCTCTAAAGCTCAGGGCCCGCACCCTCGCCCTGCTGCTGATGGTGATCACGCTTGTGCAACTGGTGGTGGGCCTGGGCCAGGTGGCCTACGCCGCCCACCTCTTCGGCGGCTTGGCCGGCTATCTGCTCGCCCGCCGCTGGCGAGACCTGTTTTTATTCTGCTAGCCTTGCCCGCGGGTTTCTGATATTTTATATGCTTACCTTTCTTTTTTCGGCTCAACAGAATTGGATTTGCATAATGGACGCTCAAAATCTGCTCCCGCAGGGTTTAGTGCTACTGGTCGCGGGCATGGTGATTGTTTACATTTTCCTCTATTTGCTCGTGCGGATCGTGCGTCTGACGGCGTATATCGTGCCGCGCTTCAACCATATCCTGCCGGATGAGGCCCCCAGGGCACCCATCCGCCCCGCCGCCGCCGCACCCGCCGCCAAGGACCATGCCGTGATCGCGGCCGTGGTGGCTGTTGCCGCCGCCGGCAACAGCGACGACGACCTCTGAGCCCCCCTTTTCCCACCCGTCTCTCACTCATTTTCGAGTTTAACCAATACGAGGAGCACTCCTGTGGCCAAGAAAAAGATCAAATTCATGTGTACCGCCTTCCGTGACGGCTTCCAGTCCGTCTACGGTGCCCGCGTCTTCTCCCGCGACTTCATGCCCGCGGTGAAGGTGGCCTACGATGCCGGCATCCGCTGGTTCGAGGCCGGCGGCGGCGCCCGTTTCCAGTCCTGCTACTTCTACTGCCAGGAAGACGCCTTCGACGTGATGGATCTCTTCCGCGAGACCTGCCCCGATGCCGACCTGCAGACCCTCTCGCGCGGCGTCAACATCGTCGCGCTCGACTCCCAGGCCTCCGACATCATCAAGCTGCATGCCGACCTCTTCAAGAAGCACGGCATGACCTCGATCCGCAACTTCGACGCCCTCAACGACGTCGAGAACCTGAACTGGTCGGGCCAGTGCATCCACAATGCCGGCCTCAAGCACGAGGTCGCCATCTCGATGATGGGCCTGCCTCCCGGCGTCGAGAGCCAGGGTGCCCACACCCCCGAGTTCTATGCCGCCCGCCTCAGGAAGGTCCTGGATGCCGGCATCCCCTTCGACCGCGTCTGCTTCAAGGACGCCTCCGGCACCTCGACCCCGCGTACCGTCTGCGAGACGATCAAGCTCGCCCGCAAGCTGGTCGGCAACTCGGTCCATATCCAGTTCCATTCCCACGAGACGGCCGGCAACGGCCTCACCTGCTACCTCGCGGCCCTCGAGGGTGGTGCCGACGGCATCGACCTCTCGATGGCTCCCGTCTCCGGCGGCACCTGCCAGCCCGACATCATCACCATGTGGCATGCCCTGCGCGGCAGCGAATTCGATCTGGACATCGACATCGACAAGATCCGCCATGCCGAGACCTTCTTCAAGAATGCCATGGCCGACTACTTCCTCCCGCCCGAGGCCATGGCCACCAGCCCCGAGATCATCTGGTCGCCCATGCCCGGCGGCGCCCTCACGGCCAACACGCAGATGATGCGCGACAACAACATGATGGACAAGTACGACGACATGATCACCGAGATGTACGACGCCGTCCGTCTCGGCGGCTTCGGCACCTCCGTCACGCCGGTCTCGCAGTTCTACGTCCAGCAGGCGATGAACAACGTCATGTTCGGCAAGTGGAAGAAGATTGCTCCGGGCTACGGCAAGATGGTGCTGGGCTACTTCGGCCGCACGCCGGTCGAGCCCGACCCCAAGATCGTCAAGATCGTCAGCGAGCAGCTTGGCCTCCCCCCCACCAGGACGCCTGTGCTCGAGCTCAACAACGCCGACCCCAAGAAGGGCCGCGCGGCTGCCGAGAAGATGCTCAAGGATGCCAACCTCCCCATCACGGACGAGAACGTCTTCATCGCCGCCTCGTGCTTCGAGAAGGGCATCGCCTTCCTGAAGGATCCCGCCAGCGCGCCCGACGGCGTCCGCAAGATCTCGTCCATGCCGAAGGCCGCCCCCGCCGCCTCCTCCGAGGGCTGCACGGTCACGGTCAACGGCAAGGCCTACGGTGTGGTGCTCAAGAATGGCAAGGCCATCGTCAACGGCAAGGAGTATGCCGTTGATGTTACCGATGGCCTGCCTGCGGCAGCCGCTCCCGCCGCGGCCGCGTCGGCCGCCGGCGCCGGTGGCGAGACCATCGCCGCCCCTGTCCCGGGCATCGTGCTGCGCCTCTCCGTGGCCAACGGCGCCGCGGTGCAGGCGGACGACGAACTGCTGGTCATCGAGGCCATGAAGATGGAGATCCCCATCAAGGCCTCCGTCGGCGGTACCGTCACACTGCATGTCAGCCCGGCCGACCGCGTTAACACCGGCGACACCCTGGCATCGGTCAGCTAGGCCTGCCGACTGGAAGTCACACTGTAAGACTTAGGAATAGAACCATGACTCACTTCAAGCGATGGGCCCTGGCCGCGCTGCTTCTGGTTTCGGCCGGGGCGGCACGCGCACAGATGGAGACGGATGAGGCGACACCGGTCGCAGCGCAGGAGGCTGCGGCCGTGCAGCCGGCGGCAAGGAACACCGATGCGCCTACGGTCGCCGAGAGGATCTCGCGCATCAAGAACCTCTGGTACGATACCGGCATCTACGGCTTCCTCCTCAAGGAGGATCCGGCCGCTGCAGGCGATCCGTCCAAGACATCAAAGACGGTGCTGCCCTTCGGCGCGGGTCAGTTCGTCATGATCTTCGTCTGCCTGATCCTGCTCTATCTGGCGATCGTCAAGGAGTTCGAGCCGCTGCTGCTGATCCCCATCGGCTTCGGTGGCCTGCTCTCCAACCTGCCCTTCGCCGGCCTCAACTCCCCGCCCGTGCTGGATGCCGCGGGTCAGGTGCTCGAGCCGGGCGGCTTTCTCTACTATATCTTCAACGCCGGTGTGAATACAGGTATCTTCCCGATCCTGATCTTCATGGGTGTTGGAGCCATGACCGACTTCGGTCCCCTCATCGCCAACCCGCGCACCGCCATGCTGGGTGCCGCCGCGCAGTTCGGCATCTTCTTCGCGCTAATCGGCGCGCTGGTGCTTAACGACTTCGTCCCCGGCCTCAACTACACCCTGCGCGAGGCCGCCTCGATCGGCATCATCGGCGGCGCCGATGGCCCCACGGCCATCTGGCTGACCACCAAGCTCGCCCCCGATATCCTCGGCGCGGTTGCCGTGGCGGCCTACTCCTATATGGCTCTGGTGCCGATTATCCAGCCACCGCTGATGAAGCTCTGCACCACCGAGAAGGAGCGCCGCATCCGCATGAAGCAGATGCGCCACGTCTCCAAGCTCGAGAAGGTCGTCTTCCCGCTGGTGTTGGTGATCCTCTGCGGTCTCTTCCTCCCCTCGGCCGTGCCGCTGATCGGCGCGCTGATGATCGGCAACCTGGCCCGCGAGAGCGGCGTCGCCGACCGCCTCTCCGACACCATGGCCAACGCCCTGATCAACATCGTCACCATCCTGCTGGGACTCTCCGTCGGCTCGAAGCTGGCCGCCGAGAAGTTCCTGACGGCCCAGACCCTCGGCATCCTGTTCCTGGGGCTCTTCGCCTTCGCCGTTGGTACCGTCGGTGGCGTGTTGATGGCGCGCGTGATGAACATCTTCCTCAAGGACAAGATCAATCCGCTGATCGGCTCCGCCGGTGTCTCCGCCGTGCCGATGGCCGCGCGCGTCTCGAACAAGGTCGGTCTCGAGAGCGACCCCACCAACTACCTGCTGATGCACGCCATGGGCCCGAACGTCTCGGGCGTCATCGGCTCCGCCGTTGTCGCCGGCGTGCTCTACAAGCTCTGCGGTGGCTGATTGCTGATGCCCCCTCTGTGGCGCCGCCTAGTGCGGCGCCTTTTTTTTGCCCCCATTTGCCTCCTTACACCTAAAATCCCCCAATCCCCCGCAGCGGATTCCCCGCCCTATCCTCTATCCTTCCCGACAGAAACCACAGCCCATCGGCATGCAGGCTCTTCACCAGTAGCGTATTGGTACCCCGCGCCAGGGTCACCGGCACGCGCACATTGCCCGGCGTCCATTCGCGCGGACGCACATCCGTCAGTAAGCACTCGCCATTAAGCCAGATTTGCACCCCGTCCGAGACCCCCAGCGCCAGCGTGGCCGGCACACTCGCTTCACTCTCGAAAACCGTGACGGCATAGGCGACCGCGAAGTTGGCCTGACGCCGGAAGCGCTTGGTGAAGTGTACCAGATGATCCGCCTCCAGCGGCAGTTCCGGCGGCGGCTCGATGCTCTGCCAATGCATCTGCGTGCCATCCGGCGCGGGAAACAGAGCCTGCAAATCCAGTTTCTCCAGCTCGGGCGCAAAGACGCTGTTGGTAAACACGCCATCCGGCAGCAGGAAGGGACCAACCACATGCCAGCGCGGTATGCCCGGATTGGCAACCAGACGCCGCTCCAGTACCAGCGTCTGCCCCAACCACTCCGCCTCGATCCTGACCTTTACCGTATGCACGCCGGTACGGATTGTCGCGGGCAGCGGCAGACGCAGATCCTCCAGCGCGGTGCCATTGCGCCCGCGCAGGTTGCGCGTCTGGATATGCAGTCCGTCCATCCAGAGCGAGAGGCGCCCATGCCATGTACCGATGCCGGGACGGCGCACACGCACCAGCGCCATGTCACCGTCCCCTCCATCCGGCGGGGCCAGTGCCAGATCCAGCGCCACATCCGCCAGCGCGGCCATCGCACTCCGGCGCGCCGCCGGAGTGGCGGCACACTCCTGAACAGCAGCGGCGAGCCCCTGCCAGAAGCCCTTCGATTCCAGTTCATCCACCGGCAGGCGCTGCGGCGCACCGGGGGCAGCAACGGCATCGGCCAGCAGCATGTGTCCCGCAATCCGCAGCGTATCCGGCGCCTTGTTCCCCAACTCATGCAGGGCACGGAAGACCGGCCCGGCGGCCTCGGATGTACCGAAGCGCGAGGCCAACGGGCGCCACAATCCGCTGGCGACCTTCGCCGCCGCCCTGCCTGCCACCCCGGATTCGTGCTCCTGCCGCTGGCTGTTCCGGCTGGCATATGACAGCACTTTGTCGCGAGCCTTGTCACGGGCTTTGTCTAAAGCGAAAGAGAGAGCCGCAGAAGATGCCTCCTCCCAGAACCAGGGCATCACACGGAAACCGCCGACCGTGGCGACCAGTTCGGGCGACTCACTGCCTATGGCGGCAAACTGCCCCGGCGTCAGCGGCAGGCGCCCTTGCGGCAGCAATGATACTTGCGAAGGCAAACCGCGCCGCATAAACTTCAGGCGCGCCTCGTCCGGCATCACATCGAGCCGCACATCGATCCCCTCCCCTGCCCCAGATCCGGCTGCCGGCCGCGGGGATGGCAACCGGCCACACCAGTTCGAGGCGGGGGTGGCCAGGGCCACCTGCAGCCGGTTGCTGATACTGAGGCTGAGCAGCGGAGTCTCGCCGCCGAGTTGCAGTTCGAGCCGTCCGGTGTCGGGCAACTGTTCCAGCGCCGGCAGCGTGAAGCCCACGCTAAAGGCGTTGGTCGTCGCCAAGGCGCGCCGACGCGGTACCGAACGCGGATAGTCCAGCGTGAAGGCATCGGCCTTGGGCCGCGCCAGAGGCGGCGGATTCAGGCGCATACGCGCCGCCCGGTCAGGTAGCGGGTTCTGGCTGATCAGCCATTCGCCATGCTGGTCGAAGCCATAGTCCAACTGCACAAAGCTCGGCAGTCGCTCCATCCAGTCACGGAAGTCACGATCGAGGGTCTCCCAGTCGCCATAAAGCGCCGCCATCAGCTCATCCGCGAGCTGTCTGGGATTCTGATCGGGACGACCGCGCTGCAGGATTTCGCGGCAGTAGAGGCGCCACTTCATCTCGCGCTCCGGCGAGGATTGCAGGAAGGCCGTCACCAGCACATCCACACCGCGCGTCGCCGCCCCCTCCGCGTAGAGCGTACTCAGTGACGGGCACTCCCGGCGCTGCCACTCAGCCAGACCGGCGGCCAGATGGTTGTGCATCGGGGCGCGGTCGAGCACGTTCACCGTCAACTGCTGCCTTTCAGGGTCATAGACGTGGCTGGAGAAGAAGTCGGCGATACCCTCGACAAAGAAGCCATAGCCATAGCGCGCGCTGCCCACCAGCGCATACTGGAAGAGGTGGGCGAACTCGTGGAGGATGATGTAGCGGTTCTGGTATGGCGAACCGGCATACTGGTAGGCGCCCCAGAAACCCTCCTGCGTGATGCCGCCCAGGTTGAGCACATGCAGATCGTCATCCGCCATGGCGCGCCGCAGCGCGGCGCGGCTGGAGGCGAAGACAAAGGCCATGCGGCGGTCGGCCAGCGCGGCCGAGGTGTCGCCGAAGATTGCCTCGAGCTGCGGCAGTCCCAGCTCCAGCAGGGTGAGCGTCTCGCGAACCTGGTCTTGCGGCAGATCCGTCTTGAGCGCGAAGTGGCGGCTGACATACCAGTCGAATCCGGCGGTATTGCCGATCAGATGCCGCGAGAAGGTGCGCGGCACTTGCGGCCCCAGGGCGGCAATCTCCAGCTCGATGAGACGCGATGTGCGCCCCTGCATCTCCACCCGCGCGGCCAGCGCCGCCGGCGCGGGGATCTTGCCGGGCGCGACCGTCCGCAGCCGCACCACCGGTGCCGCCGCGGGCAAGACTCCCGGCAGCAGCCAGAGGACAGCGCAGAGACTGGCGCACCACCGCCCGTTAAACCGCATCGAACTCATGTTGCGGAGTATCTTATATTCCGGCTCGCGGGTAGTCAATCGCCGCAAATTCGTGTAATATACCCGCCATGAATAACAGTTGCGAGCATACCACCGCGCCGGTAGTGCGTCCGGCCGACCTGAACGACGTGCAGGCGATCTTCGACCTGATCCGCGAGCATGCCGATGACCTGATCATCCGCTCGTTCAACGACATCGTCCAGAACATCGACCGTTTCTACGTTGCCGATCTGGATGGCGAGGTTGTGGGGTGCGCCGCCTGGAGTCTGCTGCCGGAGATCGGCGAGCTCAAGCACACCGCCGTCGAGATCAAGTCCGTCGCCGTGCGCCGCCCCTGGCGCCGACAGGGCACGGGACGCGCCCTCGTCCAGGCGGTGATCGACCGTGTGGTGCCGCTACGCGTAGCCCAGCTGTTCGTCCTGACTTTCGCGCCGGAGTTCTTCCGCTCGATGGGCTTCACCGAGATTCCCAAGACCAAGATCATGCACAAGATATACATGGGCTGCATCAACTGCACCAAGCACGCCAACCCCTTCACCTGCCCCGAAGTCGCCATGGTGCTGATTCCCAGGCACGACGCCACGCCCAAACCGGCCACACCGCAAGAGAGCTGACCATGAAGCCCGAAAACCACGTCGTCGTCTCCGTCCTGCTGCCCGACCGCGTCGGTATCCTGCGCGACGTCACGCGCGTAATCCTCGATTTCCAAGGCAACATCGGCGGCATCCGCCAGTCGATTGTCGACGGCGTCTTCAGCCTGACCTGCACAGTCGTGCTGGCGCAACCGGCCGATCCCGCGGCGATCTGCCAGGCGCTGGAAACGTGCCTGGGCACGGAGGCCGCCGTGGCCGTGCGCCCAGTCATGCGGATACCTTCCCCAGTACTGCCCGACGGCCATCGTTTTATCGCCCTGACGAGCGGCCCCGACAAGCCCGGCACAATCCACGCCATCAGCGCATTCTTCGTGCAGTACGGCATCAACATCGCCGACTGGCAGGCCGAAGTCTCCAACGATCAGGTCATCTACATCGCGCAGGTGCGTCTGCCGGTCGACGCCGATCCGCGCCTTATCCAGCAGTCATTCCGCGATCAGATGGCGCTGCACGGGCTGACGGCCACGCTGGCCCACGAGAACATCTTCCGGGCCACCAACGAGATCGGCCCCATTTCGGCCCTGCTGACGTCCAAATGATAGCCCGGCCCGCCGTGAGGTGACCCTATGCTTAAGCAACACGACATTCTCGGCACACTGCGCATGGTTCAGGAGGAGCACCTGGACGTGCGTACCGTGACCCTCGGCATCAACCTTAACCGCTGCGCGCGGCGCGACCCCGCCGGGCAGGCACAGGCCGTCTATACGCGCATCGTGAACTGCGCCAGGGATCTGGTCGCGCTCTGCAACCAGTGCGCCGACCGCTACGGCATCCCGATCGTCAACAAGCGCATCGCCATCTCCCCCGCCAGCGTGCTGCTCGAGGATCACGACACCGCGGCCGCCGTGCTGCTGGCCGAGGCAATCGACCGCGCCGCCCGTGCGGTCGGCATCGATCTGCTCGGCGGCTTTTCGGCACTGGTCCACAAGGGCATGACCCCCGGTGCGCGCACGCTGATCAACGCGCTGCCGCAAGCCCTGACGCAGACACAGCGCGTCTGCGCCTCGGTCAACGTCGCCACGACGCGCGCCGGCATGAATGTCGATGCCATCCGCATGGTCGCACAGAAGCTGGTGGAAACCGCCGCCGACACGGCCCGGCGGGGCTTCGCCGCCGCCAAGCTGGTCGTCTTCGCCAACATGCCCGAGGACAACCCCTTCATGGCCGGCGCATTGCTGGGCGCGGGCGAGCCGGATACCGTCGTCAATGTCGGCGTGAGCGGCCCGGGCGTCGTCAAGCGCGCTGTCGAGCGCCTGCTGCGCCAGCGCCCCGAGGCCACACTCGACGAACTTGCCGAGGAGATCAAGCACACCGCCTTCCGCGTCACCCGCACCGGTGAGCTGATCGGACGAGAGGTGGCCTCGCGGCTCGGCGTGCCCTTCGGCGTTGTCGATCTCTCGCTGGCCCCCACACCCCGCGTCGGCGACAGCGTGGGCGAGATCTATCAGGCCATGGGCGTGGAACAGCTCGGGGCACCGGGCACGACCGCGGCCGTCATGCTGCTTAACGACGCCGTCAAGAAGGGCGGGGCCTTCGCCTCCAGCGCGGTCGGCGGCCTTTCCGGCGCCTTCATCCCCGTCATGGAGGATCACGCGCTCTCCGAGGCCGTCACCAACGGCACACTCACGCTCGAGAAGCTCGAGGCGATGACCGCCGTCTGCTCCGTCGGGCTCGACATGATCCTGCTGCCCGGCGACACCACGCCCGAGACGCTTGCCGGCATCATCATGGACGAGGCCGCCATCGGCATGGCCAACCGCAAGACCACCGGCGTGCGCGTGATTCCCGTGCCCGGTGCCGCCCTGGGCGAGCGCATCGATTTCGGCGGGCTCTTCGGTGCCGGCACCGTGACCGCGCCGGCCTGCGCCACGGGCGGCGAGACCTTTGTACGGCGCGGCGGCCACATCCCCGCACCCATCCACAGCCTGAACAACTAATACCATGCCCGAAGAATCCAAGCGCCAGACGCGTTTCAACCAGGCCGAAACGATCATCCGCATCGCCCTGGTGGTGAACGCCCTCCTGATGGTGGCCAAGCTGCTGGCGGGACGCCTAGGCCGCTCCGAAGCACTCTTTGCCGACGGCGTGGAGAGCGCCTGCGACCTGGCCATCTCGGCCGCCGCGCTGGCCACCATGCGCATCAGCCGCCAGCCGTTCGACCGCCAGCACCCCTACGGTCACGGCCGCGTCGAGAGCCTGGCCGCCTTTCTTGTCGGGCTGGTGATCATCGCCACCAGCGTGCTGATCCTCTACGGTGCCGTCATCACCTTCGCCTCCGGTAACATCCCGCGTCCGCGCCTCTACACCCTGGCGGTGGCGGGCGCGACCATACTGCTCAAGGAGACACTGGCTCGCGCCACTTTCCGCCAGGCACGCAACCTCGGCAGCCCGGTGCTGAACGCCCTGGCGCAGGATCACCGCAAGGATGCCCTGACCTCCGTCGGCACGCTGCTGGGCTGCGGCTGCGCCTTTCTGGGTTGGCGCTTCATGGATCCGCTCTTTGCCGGCTTGACCGGTCTGCTGATCGCGCATGTGGGCATTGATACCGTGCGCGGTGCGGCACATGATCTGATTGATACCGCGCTGCCCGAGGAGCGTCTCAAGGCCATCAGCGCCGTTGCCGAGGCCGTCGAGGGCGTCGAGCATGTCCACGAGCTACGCGGACGCAGTTCAGGACAATACATCATCCTCGATCTCAAGCTCGATATGGATCCGGAAATGACCGTGGCACGGTCACACGCGATAGCTACCGAGGTAAAGCGCCGCATCTTCGATGCCGACGCCAGCGTGGGCGATGTCATGATCCACATCAATCCGCACGATGATCCGAATCACACCGACCTAATCCGGCTCTAGCCGTAATGGCCTCTGCACTGGATGATCTCCACAGCACCATCCTTAATCCGATAGACGATACGGTGGGTGTCGTCTATACGCCGCGACCACCAACCGGAAAAATCGCCCTTTAGCGGCTCCGGTTTGCCGATGCCTTCGTAAGGTGACCTCTGTATATCCCGAACAAGCTGATTGACGCGTTTCAAGGTCTTGCTGTCCTGGCTCTGCCAGTACAGATAGTCCTCCCACGCCTCATCGGTCCACAACAGATTCATCTCACTCCTCGATCAGCGCGTGCCTCTTCAGTTTCCCCGCCTCGGCTTTCGCGATGGAACCGCGCAGGCGGGTCATGTTCATGTCGCTGTAGAACGGATCGCCGATCTCGAACGGAATCTTGCCCATCCTGAGCGTCTGGCGGACAAAGACGTTAAAAGCCGTCGTCAGGTTCATCCCGAGTTCCTTGAACAGAACCTCGGCGTTTTCCTTGATCTCGCGGTCAAGCCGCAACGTGACATTCACAGTGTCCTTCTGCATACTCCAACTCCTTGATTGCACTCATTATGCCATAATAACACGTGCATTTCAAGTGCAACGCACCCACTTAAACCCTCTCTTAAACTCACTCTTAATCGGCACGCTGTCTTACTCCACCCGCTTAATCCTTAGATTTCGACAAAGCAGCGCCTGTACGGGCGGCACGCTTGCCGCCCCCGCCGCCCACGGCGGGGGCACTGCCTACTGCCACTGCCTACTGCTACTGCCGCCGCCCCGCAGTGGCGGCGGCCGGCTCGCCTGCGGCGAGCCGGTCAAACCACCCGCTTCGCCACTCGCCGATCAGCACGCTCTTGACCTCCCTGAACCCCTGCGCGGCATAGCTGGCCGCGACATCGGCATACTGGCTATCGAGGATACCGGAGAGCAGCAGGGCATGTCCCGGCCCATCACGCACCGCTGCCGCCACTGCCGCCGCCTCTGCCGCCAGCACCACGGCCAGCACATTGGCCACGACGATATCGCCCTGCGCCGGCACGGCGGCCAGATCGCCCAGCGTATAGGTCACATCGGCCTTGTTCACCGCCGCATGTTCACGCGCCGTGCGTACGGCGATGGGATCGTTGTCATAGCCCGCAACATCGGTAAAACCAAGCCGGGCGGCGGCGATCGAGAGAATGCCCGAGCCGCAGCCGATATCCAGCACACGGCGCGACAGGTCCCCCTGCGCCAGTTCATCCAGCATCTGCATGCAGGCCTGCGTGGTGGCATGCAGTCCCGTACCGAAGCTCAGCCCCGGATCCATCACCAGCACCTGCTCATCCGCCGCGGGGGTATAGGTCTCCCAGGGTGGCCGCACCACGAGACGCGGCGAGATGCGTACGGTATGGAAGAAGCGCTTCCAGGTCTCCGTCCACGTCTCCGGCGGACGCATCTCGACGGCCGGCTCCAGTTGCAGACCACAGGCTACGCCCGCGCGCCGCAGTGCCGCCTGGGCATCGGCGGGATCCGTCCCGGCCTCCAGGAAGAACTCGATGCGGCTCGGGCCGCCATCCCAATCCTCCCAGACCGAGGCCGCGACCTCCTCCTCGGCCAGAAAGGCGGCAACCGCCTCGGCACACTCGCGCGGCACTTCGGCGGTGACCGCGAGCAGCGGACGCGGCGCCTGGTTGTCGGGCGGGGCGGATGGGGTTGAGGTCATGGTACCGCGCCTCAGGCCTCCAGCCGTGCCTGCACAAAGACGGTCAGCGCAGCTACCGATTCAAAGTTGGCGACATTGAAATCGCCATCCTCGATCTGGATGCCGAACTCGTCCTCCAGTCCGACTACCAGTTCCAGCAGGCTTACGGAATCGACACCATAGTCCTCGAGCAGCGAGGCCTCGGTCTCGATATCCTCGGGCGCCATCTTAAGGAAGAGCCGGTCGACGATCAATTCCTTCAGCCGGCTTTCAATCTCTTGCGTATTCATGGATTTGAGAGTCTACGCCAAAACCCCTCCCCTGCCAAGGGGAATTGGTTGGTGGTTGATGGTTGGTGGTTGGTGGGCGCATACACCTTGTCCCCACACCTTGTCCCCACACTTTGTTCCTACGCTTTGTCGAGTCACCGGACACGGAGGTCCGGCGCAACGAGAATGGCCCGGCGGCGCCGGGCTGGGAGCGGAGCGCTTTCCCGTCCTCGTCCTCGTCCTCGTCCTCGAAAACCCCGCACTGCCGAACCTGCCGGTACTACCGGAACTGCCGCCGGGAGGGGCAAGCGTCTGCCTGCCCGCAGCTCCGAGGACGAGCAGACGCTCGTCCCTCCCAGCGGACGCACGGATGTACCGTCATAACCGCCCGTATCGGCTCTAATAGCGCCTGTCCCTTGGCCGAGTACCGCCTTCGGGCGGAAAGTGGTTCAGGGGCTTCAGCCCCGTTCCCATGACCCTTTTTCCTAAGGGAAAAGGACTTCGCGGGCCTGAAGGCCCTTGTTTACTTCCGGCTGAAGCCGGTACTCCGACCCGACTGC
>JAAYLN010000261.1 GCA_012521875.1 Lentisphaerota bacterium
ACCACACAGTGGCTCGCAATTTAGAGGGTAAAAGCGCTGCGCTGCCCTTTCGCCGCCCGGTGGCAGAGACCACGCCGTCTTACTTCACCCGCTTATCGGTTTCAGCTTGTCAGGCGGGCGTACTTCTGACATGCTTCTGTACCGGCGTGCGAGGTGGCGGCGCGGGCGTGAGGCCTGCGTCTTTTTTGCCGCCCAGCGGCAGAAAGCAGCTATGATTTGCCGCTTATGCGCCTGAAAGGATTTACTCTGATGGGACGTTGTATCGGAACGGTCGCGCGCGGCATTCGCATCCCGATTGTGCGCCGCGGTGCTGATCTCGAGACCATGGTGGTCGATAGTCTGCTCCAGGCGGCGGCATCTGCGGGCTTTGAGATCCGCGACCGTGATATCGTGGGCATCACCGAGTCGGTGGTGGCACGCGCGCAGGGCAACTACGCCTCGGTCGATGCCATTGCCACTGACCTGCGCGACAAGTTCGGAGGCGAGGCTCTCGGCGCGGTCTTCCCGATCCTCAGCCGCAACCGCTTCGCGATCCTCCTCAAGGCCATGGCGCGGAGCACCAGACATGTGGTGATCCAGTTCGGCTTCCCCGCCGACGAGGTCGGCAATGCGCTCGTCACGGACGACCAGCTCGAGGCCAAGGGCGTAAACCCCTGGAGCGACACGCTTAGCGAGAGCCGCTTCAGGGAGCTGTTCGGCACCTGCTGCCACCCCTTCACGGGGGTGGACTACGTGGCCTACTACCGTGCCTTGGTGGAGGGGGAGGGGGCGGACTGCACCATCCTCTTCTCCAACGATCCGCGCAGTATCCTGCAGCATGTGCCCAGGGTGCTGGCCTGCGACGTGCATGGCCGGGAGCGTACCCAGCGCCTGCTCGCCGAGGCCGGTGCGGAGAAGGTGCTGGGGCTGGAGGATATTCTGGTAAAGCCGGTAAACGGTAGCGGCTACCATCCGCAGTACGGACTGCTCGGCTCGAACAAAGCCGACGAGGAGAACGTGAAGCTCTTCCCGCGCGATTGCCAGCCGATTGTGGATCGTATCCAGCAGCTACTGCGCGAGAAGACCGGCAAGACCGTCGAGGTGCTGGTATATGGGGATGGCGCCTTTAAGGATCCGGTGGGCAGGATCTGGGAGCTGGCCGATCCGGTGGTCTCGCCCGCCTATACCGCCGGCCTCGAGGGCCGCCCCAACGAGCTCAAGCTCAAGTACCTGGCTGATAACCAGTTTGCCAGGCTCTCGGGGGCGGAGCTGCAGGACGCCATAGTGGCGCGCATCAAGACCAAGCAGGCCGACATGGGCGATGCCATGGAGGCGCAGGGCACCACGCCCCGCCGCCTGACCGACCTGGTCGGCTCGCTCTGCGACCTCACCTCCGGCAGCGGTGACAAGGGCACCCCGGTAGTACACATCCAGGGCTACTTCGACAACCTGGCCTCCGAATAGGAGCCGAATGCGGATACGTCGCCCTCGCGGCCGATCGCCACGGCGCGGTCGGAGAGGCGCTTCTCCAGCTTTCGGTCCATCGGGTTTCTCATGCGTGCCTGCCTGCTTCTGCGAGTGCCCCGCCACGTCTGATGCCCGTCCGGCGTCGGCGAGCGTAGCGAAGTCAGCCGTCAGGGCATCTTGAGCGCGGCTTCCTCGAGGGTGACATTGTTCTGCCTGGCGTTGCGGCCTTGCTGGCGCACGATCTCGAAGAGGTGGTCGGCCTTCTGGCCGGGCGCGACGGTGGTCGTGAACTCGGGGGTCTGGAAGTCGAAGAGCCTGATGCCGGGCAGGGCGCTGCGGAAGGCCACGTGCCCGCGGAAGGCGCGCCGCACCTCGACCTCGATCGGCTTGGCGGTGTAGTTGCGGATGCGCTGGGTGTAGAGCTCGTGGTCGGCCCAGCCGGCCACGGAGCTGTTTACATCTATGTCTATGGCGCCATCATCAACCTTGCGGTAGGCATCTGCGCCCTGGAGGCGCATCCAGATGGTGTCGCGGAAGGCCTTGAGCTTGATGAGCTCGAAGATCACCTCGGGATCGGGGCCGAGGCTTATCTCGAACTTGTCGCCGATGGGGATGTACTTGGTGGTCTGCTGCGCGAGGTAGGAAAGGCCGTCGCGGCCATTGTGGCGGAAGACGCGCACGATGCCGTCGGGCAGCGGCGAGCCGCCGAGGCCCGAGGCCTCGTCATTGGTGAGGAGGTACATGCGGACGAGCTGGTCGCCGTACTGCGCTGGGCGGTAGCGGTACTGCACCTTGAAGGGCGCCTCGGCGGCCTCGATGGCCCGCAGCCGCTTGGACCAGCCGTGCGGGATGGTCTCGGTGCCGGGGATGCTGAAGATGAAGTATTCGGAGAGCCCCTCCTTGATGATCTGCTTCCGTTCCCGCATGCCTCCGACGTCCATCTCGTCGACCTCCATGGCCACCGCATTCATCATGGGCGCCATGGCGGCCTTGGCGACACCCCGCCGGAGCACCTGGCGCTCTTCAGAGGGCATCTCCCGTACCTTATCCATGCCGACGCGCGCGAGCCGGGCGATCTTCTCGACGAGGTTGATGGTGCCGACGACGAGGCGGACCTGGGCATTTTCGTAGTCCTCGCCGCTATTGTTCGTGACGCGGATGTGGCCCTCGACGGAGAGGTTGCGCTCGGCGGCGTCGCTGGTGAGGACGTAGTCGGCGCTCCAGGTGATGCCGCTGGTGAAGTAGGTGATCTCGACGGTGGCGTCGCCGTCGAGATCGCTGACGACGTTCCAGGCGAGCATCTGGGGCTTGTCGTGGGGGAAGGTGGTGTCGAGGAGGTCGAGCTTGTCGGCCTTGGTGAGGAAGCGCAGCTCGACCGAGGAGGGATCTATGAGCGTGTTGGCCCACGAGAACTGGAGGCCGTTGATGCCCTTCTTGAAGGTGAGCGTGCGCGTCTCGCGCACGAGGGTGAGGTCCTCGCTGTTGTAGATCGTGAGCTGTACCGTGTCGCGGCGCGGCACGGTGGAGAGATCCACGTTGCGGGCGGGGGCCGGCGGTACCGCGAGGGCCAGGCCCAGCAGGAGGGCGGCGGTCGTGGCGAGGAGGGAGTGTCGTGGGTGCATGATGGTATGCTCAGTAGTGGGGTGGCGGGTTGGGGAGTGCGCTGACTTCGCTACGCTCGTCAATGCGGGCGATGGGGTGGCTGACTTCGCTACGCTCTTCGATGCGGAGAGGGAGGACTTCATGGCGGGGCTCCTTGCTGGTGCTACCATTCGTTGCGGAAGCGGAGGTGGAGGCGGCGCACGAGCTTCTCGGCCTTGCCGCTCTTGTCGCGGGCGGGGAGCGGGACGTGGAAGAGCACCTCGTCGAAGGTGGTCTTATCCTTGTCGGGGCCGCCCTCGAGGTCGGTCGCGGGCAGCAGCTCCCACTCGACGTCGCGGCTGCTGCCGGCGAGGTTGGGGATCTCGCCGCGGACGTGGCGCAGGTTCTCCTGGATGTCGAGCACGACGGGCTGGTCCTTGAAGTTCTCGATCTCGTACTTGAGGGTGATTTCGTAGTGGTATAGGTTGCCGGCCACGCGCTTGCGTTCGCTCTTGTCGATCGTGCGCTTGACCACGATGTCCTGTGCCACGCCGAGGTAGAGCCTCATCTCGTCGTCTATCGGGGTGAAGGCGCCCCAGTCCTCGCCGAGGAAGGTGGATGAGAGGGTGGCGTCCTTGGGATCGCGTGGCGCGATGAAAAGGCGCACCTTGCCGTAGGGCAGGGGACTGGTGCCGAGGTTCGAGGCCTTGTCGTTCTTGAGCACGTAGTGCATCGGCACGCGCAGCTTGTTCTGGGGGCGGTCGAGATAGTCGTGGGTGGCGGGATTGCAGGTGTAGGTCTTGCGGACGGGCACGTCGGTGAACTTCGCTACCAGCATCTCCTTGGTCTCGTTGAGGCCCACGGGGCGGGTAAACTGACGTCCCCAGCCGGCCCAGAGGTTGGCGCCCTTGTCGGCATCGAAGCTGCCCATGAACTCCTCGTTGGCGAAGTTCTGCAGGCGCATGTACTGCGCGAGGGTGAGCGTCTTCTCGTCGTGGGCTGCGACGGCGCGGTAGTTGAAGCTCTTGGAGAGGTTGCCGAGGACATAGCTGATGCGCACGCGTGCTGCGCCGCTCTTGCTGGCCGCCACCTGCCAGACGAGCGCCTGCTCGTTTGGGGGATAGCTGACCGAGTGCACGCGGATCTGCATGCCGGCATTGGCTTCGCCGGCGGCGGGGCCGATGACGCGGAAGACGATCGTCTCGGGATCGATGGCCGTGTTGGCCCAGGAGAAGTCGACCTGATTGGGCTCGTCGTCGGCCGCCGTCTTGACGAGCGGGACGATGCGCTCCTCCTCGACCAGCGTGACACTGGGGTGGTCGAGCTGGATCTCGACGCGCTCGCGCAGTGGCAGCGTGATCAGCTTGATGCGGGCCGGCGCGGCCGCCGGCCACAGCAGGCCGAGGGCCGTGATGAGCGCGAGGCATGAGGTAGATTGAAGTGCGAAACGGCTATTCATGCGTGTACTCCTGCGTTGAACTGTCAAGTCGTGCAAGTCCTTGCCTGCCCGGACATGCGGCATTACATCAGAATGGCGGCATAAAGTCATCATGACCATGTAAAAGGTTTGTAAAAAGAATGTAAAGCCGAAAGACCTCAGAGTTCGCGCAGCAGCAGGATGGCGAAGGCGGTCTCCTCGATCTGCGGGATGGTGTCGGAGAGCCAGTAGCCGCCGCCGTGCGGTGCGATGCGCTGGTGGTTTACCCAGTGGCCGGCGAGGTCGCGCCGCCAGTTGAGGGAGCGGCCATCGGAGCGCACCAGCAGACCGCGGGCGTGGCGGTTGAGGGTGCGGGCCAGCCACCAGGCACGCTGCGCCTCCGATTCACGCCATACGCGCAGCTCCGGCGACGCCCACGCCTCGGCCACGGCGGCGAGCGGCTGGCGGAGCAGGGCGGGGGAGGTTTCGCGCTGGACCGTGCGCAGCAGTATCTCGACTGGGTCTGTGCTCTCGGGCATCGTCGGCGGCTCTGGCGGGGGGGTGCCGCCGAGGGTAAGTGCCTCGTGTAGCACGAGCTCGACCAGCAGGTTCGAGAAGGCGGCGGGTGGCGGCGCTGCGAGTGTGTCCGCTGGCGCGTTTGTTGCGCCGGCGGCGAAAAAGAGGGCCAGCGTCCGCCAGGCGTCGGCACGCACGCCTGCGGGCGTGTCGGGCGCGGGTGCCGGCACGGTGCGCAGCCATCCGGTGGCCCGGGCCACGCCGGCCTGGTGCGTGGCGGGCGATGGCCCGCCGTCGCCGCTCAGGGCGAGTGTGCAGACGGCCGTAAGGTAGAGGTTCGAGCCGCCCCAGCTTCCGTCGGGTGCCTGCCGGGCGAGCAGCCAGTACTGCGCGCGGTCGATGGCGGCGTCGGTCTCGTTCTGTACCGAGCGCGTCAGGGGGCCGCTGCCGAAACGGCGCGGCGGCGCGGCGCCGAAAGAGACCTGATCAGATGTCAGCAGAGCCGCAAGCATAAGCAGTATGGGTATGTTCTTCATAGACAAAACCAAGGTAATCCTCTATCCTTTGCCCTTCATTCTACTCTTTTGTCGACCTCTTTGGAAAGCGGGATGTTTGCATGACGGCATGGATGGCCATATTCTGGCTGATACTCTGGACCTTTGTGCCCGGCCTGGAGCTGCGCGCCTCGATACCGATCGGCTATTTCAGCGAGAAGATCGCGGGGCCCCTGGGGCGTCCGCTCGTGGTGGCGATCTGCCTCGCGGCCAATATCGCGCTGGGCATGCTGGTATTCTGGCTGATGGGGCCGGTCGAGCGTCTGCTGCGCCGCTGGGGCTGGTTCGACCGCCGCATCTGGCCGCTCATTGCGCGGGCCCAGGACAAGCTGCATCCCTATGTGGAGAAGTATGGCGAGTGGGGAGTGGCGATCTTCATCGGCGTGCCGCTGCCCGTCACCGGTGCCTACACGGGGGCATTCGGCTCCTACCTGCTGGGACTGAACCGGCGCAAGTTCTGGTTTGCCAATGCTGTCGGCGTCCTGAGTGCCTGTATCATCGTCACGGCGATATGCGTGCTGATCGACCATGGCGTGGTGGCAGATGATAGCTGGATCCGCCGGCTCTTTTTGAAAACGATTGACAAGCAAGCCTGATAAGAGGAGAACAACCATGCAGATGATCGACTACAAGGGCTGGAAATGCATTCGTCTGGCCAACAAGCAAGTTGAACTGATCGTCACGCGCGACGTGGGTCCGCGCATCATCCGCTTCGGCTTCATCGGCGGGCCGAATGTGTTTGCGGAGTTTGAGGATCAGATGGGCGGACGCGGCGAGTCGGAATGGATGATCCGCGGCGGGCACCGTCTCTGGATCGCCCCCGAGGCCGCGCCCTGGAGCTACGAGCCCGACAACGAGCCCTACGCGGGCGCCGAGGCCATCCCCAACGGCGTGCGCACCGTGCAGACGCCGGGGCCGCTCACGGGACTCGAGAAGCAGATGGAGATCACGCTCGATCCGGAGCAGAACACGGCAACCGTGCGCCATACGCTCACCAACCGCCGCGACACGCCTGTGCGCTGCTCGGTCTGGTCGCCGTCGGTCATGGGACCCGGCGGGCAGATGATCCTGCCGCTGCCGGCCAAGGTGCCGCATACCGAGTGCCTGCTGCCGACGCAGAACTGGAGCCTCTGGTCCTACACGGTGCTCAACGACCCGCGCTTCACCTTCGGGCGCGACTACATCTTCTTCCGCCAGGATCCGGCGCGCGGGCCCAACAAGATCGGGCTTATGCACCGCGAGGGCTGGGCCGCCTACCAGCGCGAGGAGGTGCTGTTTGTAAAGTACTTCGACTACGTCGACGACGCCGAGTATCCCGACGGCAATGTCAACTTCGAGTGCTTCTCCAACGAGGCCATGCTCGAGGTCGAGAGCCTCGGGCCGATGGTGTCGCTACAGAAGGACGAGTCCGCCAGCCGTACCGAGGTCTGGAAGATCTTCGCCCCCGTGGCCCGCTGCGAGTCCGAGGAGGATGTGGAACGCTGGGTCAAGCCTCTGGTCTGAAGCAGCCATGCCGATCTACGAATACCAATGCAAGTCTTGCGGGCATGTGTTTGAGCACCTGGCCCGCACGCGCGCCGATGTGCCGGCCGCCTGTGGCAAGTGCGGGGCGGCCGATCCGGTGAAGCAGCTCTCGACCTTCGCGGCGCGCACCGCCACCGCCGCCGGCAAGGCCTGCGAGGCCTGCCCGGCCACGGCGGGGTGTCCCGCCGCCGGGCACGGTTGCGGAGCAGGCTGCAGCCACGGATACTGAACATGCATGAGACTGATATAGACATGAGTTGCGATACATCCCGGCGCTCGTCCGAATCTTCGCTCGGGCGGGCTATCGAGAACACCATCCGGCTGGCGCTGAGCACCCTGACGGTGCCTTTCCTGGTCATCACCGACCTGATCATCATCGGCAACCGGCTCGGGGAGCGCTCGGCGACCGAATGGGGCCAGGCGCTGCTGCTGCTGGTCTCGGTGGTGCTGTTTGCCTATGCTGCACACCGCCGGGCCGAGGCTCGGGGCTTCTACATGCTGGTGGCTGGCTTCTTCATGTGCTGCTTCATCCGCGAGCTGGATCTGCTGCTGGATGAGTGGCTGTTCCATGGCGCATGGGCTCCGCTGGCCATCGCGGTCGCGCTGCTGGTGAGCGCCCGTGCCCTGCGCGTGTGGCGCACGCTGCTGCCGGGGGCGGTGGAGTTTGTCGGTACGCAGGCCTTCATCTATGTGCAGATCGGGCTGGTAGTGGTGGCGATGCTCAGCCGCAGCCTGGGCAGCGGGCGGCAGCTCTGGTTCCTGCTGGGGCATGACGACTCGTACCGCCTTTGCAAGACGGTCATCCAGGAGGCGCTGGAGTCGTTCGGATACCTGCTGATCTGCTTTGGCGGCATTATTTTGCACCGCGAGCTTGATCGCGGTGCCGAGGCGGAGGCGAGGGGGAGGGGGACAACTAGACGGGGATGCGCGCCACGGGCCAGTGCGAAGCACCCGCTCTAACCCGCTCTTAAACTCAAGTATGTGGGTGAGTCAAGCGTAATCGTCTTTTTCGTCATTTTTTTCGATGCCTTTCCTTGCGATTGGTTGTGGATGGACGCGCCGCGGACGGGTGGGCCCGGAGGGCGCGTCCATGACTCATGG